>DATCFB010000137.1:0-15709 GCA_036509755.1 Pseudolabrys sp.
AGGCCGTGCGCGATGTCTTCCATCTCGACGTCGAGCGGCGAGGGGTCGAGCAGGTCGAGCCGCCGCCCCGACAGCATGCGCTGCCAGGCGCGGGGCGCGTTGCGCGGACGGGCGGGCGGCTTGCTCATTTACGGCCGGCGAGCTTGATGCATTCGGAATGACGGAAGCAGGTCGTGAGATGATCGTTGACCATTCCGACCGCCTGCATGAAGGCGTAGACGATGGTCGGGCCGACGAACTTGAAGCCGCGCGACGCCAGCTCTTTCGATAGTTTGCGCGAGACGGCGGTGTCGGCCGGGATTTGCGCCGGCTTGCTGAAGTGGTTGGTCTTCGGCGTGCCGTCGACGAAATCCCATAGCAGCGCCGAGAAGCCCGGGCCCTTCTCCATGATGTCGAGGAAACCGCGGGCCGAGAGAACCGCGCCCTCGATCTTGGAGCGGTTGCGCACGATGCCGGCGTCCTGCATCAGCTTCTCGATCTTGGTCGGCCGGTAGCGCGCGATCTTCTCCGGCGCGAAATCGTCGAAGGCTTTGCGGAAGTTGTCGCGCTTGCGCAGGATCGTGATCCACGACAGGCCGGCCTGAAAGCCGTCGAGCACGAGCTTCTCGTAGAGCGCGCGATCATCGTATTCCGGCACGCCCCATTCTTCGTCGTGATAGGCGACGTAGACGGGATCCTGCTTCGGCCAGATGCAGCGCTTGCGGCCGTCCTCGTGCAGGACCGCGCTCATGAGGCTCACGTCCCTTGGCCCGCGGGCCAGTCGAACTGCGCCCAGTCCGGCTTCACCGGACGAATGGCAATGCCGCCGGCGGTGATCGGCACGCCGGCCGCCGCCGCGTCGGCGACGCGGTCCAGCCGCAACAGCGCCATGCCGCGTCCATTGGCGGTGGCGCCGAGCATGCCGATTTCTTTGTCGCCCGCCATCACCGGAAGGCCCGAGCTCGGCGCGCAGTCGTCATACACGATCGGCACGACGCGGCGGCGCGCGCTGGCGCGGTGTTGCACGCGCGAGACGACTTCCTGGCCGACATAGCAGCCTTTGTCGAAATCGACGCCGGCGAGTTGGTCCATGTCGGCCTCGTGCGGGAAGGCATCGCCATAGATGAAGTCGGCGCCGCCACGCGGCACGCCGAGCGCGATGCGGTGCGCCTCGTAGGCGTCGGCGTCGGTGAGCGTCGCGCCGAGATCGGCGGCGGCTTGAGGGGCGACGTGCGGCGGCAGCATGAGCCGGATGCCGAGCGTGGGCAGACGCGGATCGGCGTAGCAAAGCCCGTATTCGCTCTCGCCGGCGCCGTCCCACGCGGCCATCACGCCGAGCACCTCGGAGAGATCCTCGCAAATGACCTTGGCGCGCAATTTGTAGAAATTCAGCCTGTCGACGAGGGTCGTCGCCATGGAGCGCGGGCAATCGAGGAAAAAGCCGCCGCCGTCTTCGGCCTGCGCCTCGGCGATGATGAAGTCGGCGATGATCTTGCCCTGCGGCGTCAGCAGCGCGGCGAAGCGCGCCGATGCGGGCGTGACCTTCGCCATATCGCAGGTGACCAGGCCGTTGAGGAACTTGCGGGCGTCGTCACCGACGACTTTGAGAACGCCACGATCGGGAAGAAGTGCTGCCTGCATGCCGACCCTCGTTAAACTTGCCCGTTCTTTGCCAGAACTGGCCGGCGAAGGTAAGCGCTCCGCCGGCATAGAGTGGAGGTAGCATGACACCACAGTTATCTGGCGATCAGCGCTCCAGCCGGCTCCAAAGTTCTCCAACCACATCCGCAAACTGGAATTGGAAGTCGCCGCCATCGAATGGCGACGTGTCATTTACCGGACTTGGGCTATAACGCGCCCGGGGAATCGATGATGTCGATGGGAGACGAAATTCTCTCGCTGCGCATGCTGCTGGTCGGCGCGCCGCCGGCCGAGCGTGACCTATGGCTACGTGGGGCAGGCGGCATTTCGGTGCCGGTCGATTTTTTCGCCCAGGAGCCGGTCGAAGCGCAGTCGACCCTCGGCCGGTCCGGCACCGATATCTGCATCGTCGATTCCGCGCTGCCCGACCACACCAAGAAGGCGGTGTTCGCCGCCGCCCGCTCGACGCAGCCGCGGCCTCTCATTTTCGTGTGCGGCGCCGGGCACGATCAGAACGGCGAACCCATCGACGGCATCCTGCGGCGGCCGAGCAACATCGAGGAGGCGCGCAAGTTCGCAGACGTGTGCGCGCGCACCCGCATTCCGACACGCGTGCTGATCGTCGACGATTCATCGACCATGCGAAGCATCGTGCGCAAGGTCTTGTCGGCCACGCGTTTCAATCTCGAGCTCCACGAAGCGCCGGAAGGCCTCGCCGCGCTCAGGGAGGTGCGCTCGGGCCGCTTCGGGCTGGTGTTTCTCGATTACCAAATGCCGGGGTTCAATGGCTTCGAGACACTCTGGGAGATCAAGCGCGAGCAGCCGAACGTCGCGGTCGTGATGATGACGTCGACGGTCGACAACGCCATCGCCGACCGCGCTCATGCGGCGGGCGTGCTGGCTTTTCTGAAGAAGCCATTCTACGTGACCGATATCGAGTCGGTTCTGGAGCGCTATTACGGCTTTTACGGCTGAGCGATCGCCGCGCGGCTATTGCCGCGGCTGCTCGATCGTGAACTCGCCATTGCGGATGCGGGCGGCGAGGCCGCCGGTGAAGGCCGCAGCCGCTTCCTCGCCATAGGTGGAAACGAATTCGGCCAGCGCGGAGAACAGGCATGCCTGCGCCAGGCAGTCGCCGTCGATGCCGTCGAGCTGCGCTTCCGCCCAGGCTTCCCGCAGATAGGCCAGCGCGACACGCTTCTGCTCATGGTCCGGCACCGGCTCGCGCGCGTGCACGGAACGACCTGCTGTGGTCATCCGGTCCTGCTTTCCTCGTGACGTTCGGTGAACGCCGCCCAAATCCCGCGCGACGTTACCATGCAAGGCCGGCCGCCCGAGGGCACAATAAAGGAAAGGTTAACGCTGGCGGCGCGTTTGTGGATTAATTGGCGTAACGCGCGGTGATTTCACGAGCTATTTTGGCGCCCTCGTCCAGGTATCGGCGGATGGCGAGGTCGGCGGCGGGGGTGCAGGTGCGATAGGTCTGCTGAAATCCGCGGTAGCCCCGATTGTAATTGGCGACGATCTTGCGCCGGCGATCGGTGTCCGGAGCCTCGGCGTCGATCAAGGCCTGCATCTGCTCGCGCCACTTCTGGTCGTCGTTCGATTTGCAGACCGTGCGCAAGTACTGGAGGGCGCCAAGGATCTCGGCCAGCCGCTGCAGGTCGCCGTCATAGGGAGCGGCTGGCGAGGAGGACGGAGCCTGTGCCGGCTCTTGCTGCTTCTGCTGCTTCTTCTGAGCGCCGGCGGGCGCCGTCAGGCAGAGCAAAATTGCGGCGAAGGTGAGCAGCTTTTTCAAAAGGCGCAGGTCCCCGCGACAACGGCCTGATATGCGCTTGCCGTGCGGCGTCCGCAAGACAGCCGCCTCAGGCGTCCGGCAGCCGGGCCGCCGCCGCGGCTACGATGTCGGCCAAGCCCTCGGTGGTCTTCAAGCCGGCAAGCTCCGCCGGCCGGATCCAGCGTGCCTCGTCGAGTTCGTCGTTGAGCACCGGCTCACCGGCGCGCCAGCGCGACGCGAAGCAGAGAATCACGAAGTGCCGCTCGACGCGGCCCTCGGCGTCGCGGACGATCACCTCGCGATGGCCTGCGAGCGTCACCGGCTCGATGTCGAGCGCGGTCTCCTCCCGGACCTCGCGCGTCACCGCTTCTTCCAGCGTCTCACCGGCCTCCACCACGCCGCCGGGGAGGGTGTAGACGCCAAGCGCCGGCTTGCGGGCGCGGCGCACGATCAGCACCTTGCCCTCGCGCAGGATCGCGGCGCTGACGGCAAGATAAGGGCGTTGCGGATAAAGGCGGTCGTCGGCCACGTCGGCGGTCGGGTCCGTGGAAGGTCGGGCCGGTCTAGCACGGGGCTCGCGCGCCCGGCCAGCTTGCACCGTCGGATGCAAAGGCCGATATCTCCGGCATGTGCGGCCGCTACACCATCACATCGGCGCCGGAGGCGCTTCGGGCGCTGTTCCGTTATCAGGAGCAGCCGAATTTCCCGGCACGGTTCAACATCGCACCGACGCAACCCATCCCGGTCGTGCGCTTCGTGGATGGCCGGCGCGAATTCGCGCTGGTGCGCTGGGGATTTCTGCCATCCTGGGTGAAAGACCCGAACGAATTCTCGCTCATCATCAATGCACGCGGCGAATCGATCTGCGAGAAGCCCGCCTTTCGCGCGGCGATGAAGCGGCGCCGCTGCCTGATCCCCGCCGATGGCTTTTACGAATGGCAGGCGGCCGGGGGCCGCAAGCAGCCCTTCTACATCCGTGCCAAATCCGGCGAGCCGGTCGCCTTCGCCGGTCTCTGGGAGACATGGGAAGGGCCGAACGGCGAGGAGGTCGAGACCGCCGCGATCGTGACGACACGCGCCAACAAGATGTTGGCGCCGTTGCACGATCGCATGCCTGTTATCATCGCCCGGGACGCCTTCGATCTGTGGCTCAACTGCGGCGACGTCGATGCCCGCACCGCCGAGGCTCTGATCGCGCCGGCGCCTGAAACTCTGCTCGAAGTCTGGCCCGTCTCGACCGCGGTCAACCGCACAGCCAACGACAATGCCGCCCTGATCGAGCCGGCCGAGCCAGCGGCGGCGGGGCCGGAACCGGGCAGGCCCGTGAGGCCTTCGGCGCGCCCGCGCGTCAAGGCCGCGCAAGCCGAGGCGAGCGACGACGGGCAGGGCGTCCTGTTCTGAAAATTGAGGGAACGTTTGGACGTCGGCTGCATCCAATGGGTTGAATCCGGAGAACTCCATGTCTGTGCTTCAACAAAGCTCTCGGCCGCGCACGGCAGGCGACCTCGACGCGCTCGACGACGAGGCTTTGGTCCGTCTGGCGCGGCTGCGCGACGAGCCGGCGATCCGCGCCCTGACCCGACGCTATAACCGCCGGCTATTCCGGCTCGCCCGCAGCATCCTGCGCAACGACGGCGAGGCCGAGGACGTGGTGCAGGAAGCCTGGGTGCGCGCTTTCACCGCGCTCGACGGTTTCCGCGGCGACGCGGCCTTTTCCACCTGGCTGACCCGCATTGCGCTCAACGAGGCGCTGGGCCGGCGCCGCCGCGAGCGTCCGACGCTGGACTGGGAGACTTATGGAGATGCCGCAAGCGAAGCCGAAATCATCAATTTCCCGGTGTCGGCAATGGTGAGCGATCCCGAGCGGACCATGGCGCGCAGCGAAATTCGCAATGTGCTGGAGCGCTCGATCGACGAATTGCCCGACGCATTTCGCGCCGTGTTCGTGGCGCGCATCGTCGAGGGCATGTCGGTCGAGGAGACTGCCGAATTGTTCGCGATCAAGCCGGAGACCGTGAAGACACGGCTACATCGCGCGCGAAGGCTCCTGCGGGAGACGATCGATCGCCAGCTCGGCCCGGCGCTGACCGAGACCTTCCCGTTCGGCGGCCACCGTTGCGAGCGCATGACCGAAGTGATCGTCCGGCGCCTCTGCCGCTCGTCCTGACGGGAACCTCCGGCGCATTGCTGCATCCAACCGGCATCGATGCATCACAACGGAGGTTTCCAATGCGTGTCACCCTTTACGCGGCGCTCGCCGCGCTGTGCCTGTCGCCGCTGCCGGCGCTGGCGCAGAGCGCCAAGCCCACCGATCCGCAGATCGCGCACATCGCCTATACGGCCGGCCAGATCGATATCGAGGCGGCCAAGCAGGCGCTGAAGAAATCGAAGAACAAGGACGTGCGCGCCTTCGCCGACGATATGGTCAAGGACCACAGCGCCGTGAACAAGCAGGCGCTCGCTCTCGTCAAGAAGTTGAAGGTGACGCCGCAGGACAATCCGACCAGCCAGGCGCTGACCAAGCAGGCCAAGGCCAAGCGCGTCGAGCTCGCCAAGCTCTCCGGCAAGGCGTTCGACAAGGCCTATGTCGACAACGAAGTCGCCTATCACAAGACGGTCGACAACGCTCTCGAGACGCAGCTTATTCCATCGGCAAGCAACGCCGAACTCAAGAGCTTGCTGCAAACCGGCCTGAAGATATTTGAGGGCCACGAACAGCACGCCGAGCACGTCGCCGCCGAGTTGAAGTGAACGGGAGAAAGTTCATGCAGCCGGGACGGATTGCCTTCATCGCCGCCGCGCTTTGCGGCCTGGTCTGCGCCGTCCCGGCGCAGGCGGAGACCATCAAGGTCGAGATTCAGAATCTCGTGTACATGCCGGCCACGGTGACGGCCAAGGTCGGCGACACGATCGTGTGGGACAACAAGGACGTCTTGCAGCACACGGCGACAGCGACCGACGGAAGCTGGAACGTGCTGCTGCCGCCGAAGAAAACCGGCAGCCTAATCGTCAAGAAGACAGGTACTTTCGATTACTTCTGCAAGTTCCATCCGAATATGAAGGGCAAAGTGGTCGTTACGCCGTAATGCCATGATGGCGTTGGATTGCGCCCGGATCATGTGGCGCACGCGCTCGCGGCTGCTCCCGAGCGACAATAGTCCCCGCTACAGCACCTTGCCCGGGTTGAGGATGCCGTTCGGATCGAGCAGGCGCTTGATCCCGCGCATGAGATCGAGCGCCACCGGATCCTTGTACTGGTCCAGGATGTCGCGCTTCATCACGCCAACGCCGTGCTCCGCCGAGATCGAGCCGTTATATTTCTTCACCACGGCAAAGACGACCTCGTTGACGTCGTCCCAGCGCGCCAGGAAGGCGGCCTTGTCGGCGCCGACGGGCTGATTGACGTTGTAGTGGATATTGCCGTCGCCGACATGGCCGAACGGCATCGGCCGCGCGCCGGGAATGAGCCTGGTCGCCGCGGCGTTGGCCTCCTCGATGAAGGCCGGGATCGCGGCGATCGGCACCGAGATGTCGTGCTTGATCGAGCCGCCCATATGCCGCTGCACTTCGCCAAACATCTCGCGGATGCGCCAGAACGACTTCGCCTGATCGAGGCTGCCGGCGATCGTCGCGTCGGTGACGAGGCCCCGCTCCATGCCCTCGCTCAGGATCTCTTCCATCGTCTCGCGCAGGCCCGAGCGTGCCTGCGACGAGAGTTCGACGAGGATGTACCAAGGCGATGGCGTCGCCAGCGGATCGCGGCTGACCGAGTCATGCGTGATCACCGCCTCGATGCCTTCGCGCAGCATCATCTCGAACGAGGTGATGTCGCCGCCGGCGCGTTCCTTGGCGATGCCGAGCATGTCGACGGCGGCCTGCGGCGAGGTGACCGCAGCAAACGCCGTCTCGACCGAGCGTGGCCGAGGCACCAGTTTCAGAACGGCGGCGGTGATGATGCCGAGCGTGCCTTCGGCGCCGATGAACAGGTCGCGCAGGTCGTAGCCGGTATTGTCCTTCTTCAACTTGTTGAGGACGTTGAGTACACGGCCGTCGGCCAGCACAACCTCGAGGCCGAGCGCATGCGAGCGGGATATGCCGTGCGCCACCGCGGCGACGCCGCCGGCATTGGTGGAGAGGTTGCCGCCGATGGTGCAGGTGCCTTCCGACGGCAGAAGCTGCGGATAGAGGCGGTCGGCATTGGCGGCGGCTTCGCGCGCGCGCTGCAAGGTGACGCCGGCTTCGACCGTCATCGTGTTGGAGACCGGGTCGACCTCGCGCACTTTGTCGAGCCGGGTGAGCGAGAGCACCACCTCGTTGTGATGCGGGATCTGGCCGCCGACCAGGCCGGTATTGCCGCCCTGCGGCACGATCGCGGTTTTCGTCTCGTTGGCAAGCTTGACGATCCTGGCGACTTCCTCGACGGAGCCGGGGCGCAGGATCACCGGCGTCTGCCCGTGGAACAGGTCGCGCATTTCGACCAGGTAGGGCTCCTGCATCTGCGGATCGGTGATGGCGTATTTCTCGCCGACGATGGCGGCAAAACGCTTGAGCAAATCGGGGGCGAGAGACCGCTTCGGCTCGGGCTTGATCAGGACGTTCATTTGCGAACCTCAGGTTTAGGTGCGGCGGCGCGCGCGAGCCGGTCGTTGATGGCCTCGCCGAGACCTTCGTGCGGGATGGTCATTACCGCGATGTGGCGCGCGCCGGAAGCGTCGAGCGCGCGGAGATGGGAGAACAGATTGGCGGCGGCTTCTACGAGATCGCCGCGCCGTGACAGATTGAGCGTCGCGCCAGAATGCGCCGGCGCCTCCCCGAAAGCGAGCAGGGCCTCGCCGACACGCGGCGCCTCGGCATTGAGCCGCAGGTCCGCCTTCGGCGCGTAATGTGAGCTGAGCATGCCCGGCGCGATCGGCGCGTCGGCGTCAGGCATTGCGATAAACGTCAGCGGGCGGCCGAGCACGCGCTCGATGTCTTCGCGCGGCAGGCCGCCGGGCCGCAGCAGCGCCGGCGCGTCGAGACAGGAGACGATGGTCGACTCGACGCCGACGATGCACGGGCCGCCATCGACGACGAGATCGATGCGGCCGCGCAGATCGCCGAGGGCGTGCGCGGCGCTGGTCGGCGAGACGTGGCCGGACCGGTTGGCGGATGGCGCCACCACCGGACGCCCGAAAGCCGAGAGCAAGGCCTGCGCGACCGGGTGCGCCGGCACGCGGATGGCGACGCTGTCGAGTCCGGCAAGAGCGAGGTCCGAGACGCCGCAGTCCGGCTCTTTCGGCAGCACCAGCGTCAGCGGCCCCGGCCAGAAGGCAGCGGCGAGCCGCTCCGCCTCGGGATTGAACCGGCCGACCCGGTGCGCCGCGGCGAGGCCGGCGACGTGCGCGATCAGCGGATTGAACGCCGGCCGTCCCTTGGCGGCGTAGAGCCGGGCGACCGCCTCACCATTGCCGGCGTCGGCGCCGAGCCCGTAGACGGTCTCGGTCGGGAAGGCGGCGAGACCGCCCGCCTCAAGGCAGCGCGCGGCGCCGGCGATGTCGGCGGCGTCCGCGGCAACAACATGCGTTCCCAGTTCGATACTCATCGTTTCCCTTGGCGGTGCTTGCCTTTAAAGGAGCGGCGGTTATAAGTCCGCGGCCAGTCGGAGTGTAGCGCAGTCTGGTAGCGCACCACGTTCGGGACGTGGGGGTCGCAGGTTCAAATCCTGCCACTCCGACCATTTCCTCCTGACATTTGAGACGTTTGCCGCGGCCCGGTGCCGTCATACCGCATGCACCCCAAGCCATGCGCGCGGCGCGCGAGACGCCGCCGGCCGGTCTTGTGCGCGGCCGTTGCCGCCGCGTAACGTTCGCCAACGGAAAACAATGGCCGGAGCCACCCGGCCGCCTTTGGGGGGAACGTCCATGCGCCTGAAATCCGGATTCATCCTGCGCCTCGTCCTGACGCTGCTGTGCCTTGCGCCGTTCGCCGGCGCGCGCGCCGCCGACTATCCGACGCGGCCGGTGCATATCATTGTTGGCTACCCGCCGGGCGGTTCGACCGACATTTTCGCGCGGTTGTTCGGCGCCTATCTGAGCGAGAAGCTCGGCGTCAATTTCGTGATCGACAACCGCCCAGGCGCCGGCAACAACATCGCCACCGAACAAGCCATCAAGGCCGCGCCCGACGGTTACACATTCTTCCTCGCCAATCCGGCGAACACGATCAACGCTTCGCTTTACAAGCACCTCAACTTCAACTTCCTGCGCGACACGGTGCCGGTTGCCGGCTTTGCCCGCGTGCCGAACGTGATGGAAGTCAACCCGGACGTACCGGCCAAGACCGTCGCCGAGTTCATCGCTTACGCCAAGGCCAACCCGGGCAAGATCAACATGGCCTCGTCCGGAAACGGCACGTCGATCCATCTGTCCGGCATGCTGTTCATGAACATGACCGGCGTTCAGATGCAGCACGTGCCCTTCAAGGGCTCCGCGCCCGCTCTGCTCGATCTTCTGGCCAATCGCGTGCAAGTGATGTTCGATAACCTGCCGTCTTCTATTTCGCACATCAAGGCCGGCAAGCTGCGCGCGCTGGCAGTGACGACGGCCAAGCCGTCGCCGGATCTGCCCGGCGTTCCAACGGTAGGCGAAACCGTGCCGGGCTACGAGGCGAGCGCCTTTTTCGGTCTGGTGGCCCCCAAGGGTACGCCGCCGGAGATCGTCGAACGCATTAACACGCTCGTAAACGAGGCGCTCAAGGATCCGGCCGTCCAGAGCAAGATGAGGGCATACGGCGGCATTTCGATGCCTGGCAGCGCCGAGGAATTCGGCAAGGTCCTGACCAGCGAAACCGACAAATGGGGCAAGGTCGTTCACGCCGCCAACCTCTCGATCCAGTGACGCCCCTTGTTTGGCGGACACCGTGCGACGAGCGCGACGCTCCGTCTCATGTATCGCTCGCAGATACTATAGAGAATTGACTTTAGTATCAATGAGAGATACATAGGACGAGAGCGGAGGCGAGCGCTTGATCCGCGGATACAGAAATGCGGTGACCGAGGCGGTCTTCGATGGCCTGTGCCCGAAAGGTTTTCCGATTCAGATATTCGCCGCCGCGCGCCGCAAGCTCGAGGCGCTAGATGCCGCTGAACAACTGAAGGACCTTCGCATTCCGCCGGCGAACCGGTTGGAACTCTTGCGGGGCGATCGAAAGGGTCAGCACTCGATCCGCATCAACGAGCAATGGCGTATTTGCTTCCGCTGGACGGCGAGCGGACCCGCCGATGTCGAGATCGTGGATTATCACTGAGGCGCATCATGAAGATCGTGGCCAAGCTGCCCCCGATGCATCCGGGCGAGATGTTGCGAGAGGAGTTCATGAAGCCGATGGGGCTCACGCCGTACAAGATCGCCAAAGCTTGTGGCGTGCCACGGACGCGCATCGAGCGGCTGGTGCGGGAGGAGCTCGGCATCAGCGCTGATACCGCGTTGCGATTGGCGAAATTCTTTGGCACGTCCGTCGGCTTCTGGATGAACCTGCAGTCGCGCTATGACGTTCGCGTGGCCGAGCGGGCAATTGCAGCCGATCTCAAAGGTATCGAGCCGATCAAACATGAGGCGGCGTAACCGCTGGTGCTCTATGGCAATTCGTAAACGTCCCGAGGACCTCCGCAGCCATCGCTGGCTCGGCGTCGACGACATGCGCTCGTTCGGCCATCGCTCGCGCTTCCGCGGCGTCGGCTATGACGCGGCGGATTGGACCGGAAAGCCCGTCATCGGCATCATCAATACCTGGAGCGATATCAATCCCTGCCACACGCATCTGCGCTCGCGCGCCGAGAACGTGAAGCGCGGCGTGTTGCAGGCCGGCGGCTTTCCGCTCGAACTGCCGGCGATGTCGCTCGCCGAAACCTACATGAAGCCGACGACGATGCTCTATCGCAACCTGCTGGCGATGGAGACGGAGGAGCTTCTGCGCAGCCAGCCGATCGACGGCGCCGTGCTGATGGGCGGCTGCGACAAGACCACTCCGGGCCTCATCATGGGCGCGATCAGCATGGGCATCCCGGCCATCTACGTGCCGGCCGGGCCGATGCTGCGCGGCAACTGGCGTGGCGAATATCTCGGCTCCGGCTCCGACGTCTGGAAATACTGGACCGAGAAGCGCGCCGGCAACATTACGGACGACGACTGGGAGGAGATCGAGGGCGGCATCGCACGTTCGTTCGGCACCTGCATGGTAATGGGCACCGCGGCGACGATGATGGCGATCGCCGAGGCGCTCGGCCTGACATTGCCTGGCTTCTCATCGATCCCGGCGCCCGATTCCAATCATCCGCGCATGTGCACAGTCGCCGGGCGGCGCATCGTCGACATGGTGTGGGAGGATCTGACGCCGTCGAAGATCCTGACGCCCGCCGCCTTCGACAACGCGATCAAGGTGCACATGGCGATGGGCGGTTCGACCAACGCCATCATTCATGTCGTGGCGATGGCCCGCCGTGCCGGCATTCCGCTCGACATGGAGAAGTTCGATCAATTGTCGCGCGAGATTCCGGTGCTCGCCAATGTGCGGCCATCCGGCAAGTACCTGATGGAGGACTTCTTCTATGCCGGTGGCCTGCGCGCGCTGATGCAGAACATGTGCGACAAGCTCGATCTGTCCTGCCTCACCGTCACCGGCAAGAGCGTTGGCGAGAACATCGAGGGTGCCAAGGTCCATAAGGCCGACGTGATCCGCACGCTGAACGATCCGGTCTACGGCGAGGGTGCCACGGCGGTGCTGAGGGGCAACCTCGCGCCAAACGGCTGCGTCATCAAGCCGGCAGCGGCCGATCCGCGTTTCCTCAAGCATCGCGGCAAGGCGATCGCCTTCGACGACTACAACCACATGATGCGGGAGATCGAGCGCGACGACCTCGACGTCACGCCCGACCACATCCTCGTCCTCAAGAATGCCGGGCCGCAGGGCGGGCCCGGCATGCCGGAGTGGGGCATGCTGCCGATTCCCAAACGCTTATTGGGGCAGGGCGTACGCGACATGATCCGCATTTCGGACGGGCGCATGAGCGGCACGAGTTACGGCGCATGCATCCTGCACGTTGCGCCGGAGAGCTTCGTCGGCGGTCCGCTGGCGCTGGTGAAGACCGGCGACGAGATCGAGATCGATGTCGACAAGCGGCTCATCCATCTGCACGTTTCGGACCAGGAGCTCGCGCGCCGCAAGGCGGCGTGGAAGAAGCCGGCGCCGAAATATGAGCGCGGCTACGGGGCGCTCTTCTCAGATCACATTGGCCAGGCCGATCAGGGCTGCGACTTCGATTTCCTTCAGAGCACGGCGCCGACGCCTGAGCCGGAGATCCACTGATCAACAGGCGATGATGTTGACGTGACCTTGCTTGGCGTAGCTGAGCAGGTAGCTATCGCGCGTGATCAGGGTCGCGCCAAGGTCGCGTGCCGTCGCCGCGATGATGCGGTCGGCAGGATCGCGTGGCGGCTTGCCGGGAAGAAATGATGAGGCGATCAGGACGTCGGGAGACAGTTCAGCCAACGCCATGCCTGGCAGTTCGAGGATCTTGCCGAACCACTTCTCGGGCGTGATGAGCAGCCGCAATCGCTGCCGGGAGGCGAGAAGCCCGACCTCCCAGGCAGTGATCGGAGAGACAAAAGTCCGAGCGCCTTGATGGTGCGCGGCATTGAGAAGCGCCGTCGCCTCCGGCTTGATCGGCTCACCCTCGCTCAACCAGATCGCGGCGCAAGTGTCCAGTAACAGGGGCTGCATCAACGGTTGCCCCAGTCCGGATCGGCTGGTTTTGTTACGTCGGTCCCTTCGACGATGCGCAGGAGACCCTTGAGCGCTCCGATCATGGGATGCTGGCTGCCCGGCGAAGCGAACGGGGCTTTCTGTGGGCCGATGCGGCGAAACACCAATTTCTGGCTTTCCATGTCGACCTGCTCGCTCTTGAAGCCGGCATTGAGCCAGACGCGCGTGAGTGCGCTGTTGCTGGCATTGTTGCTCCACCAGGGCCGATGCTTATGGGCGGATGGGGGCAGTTCTGCGCCGATGACCCGCTCAATGTCGGCAAAGGCCATCGGGACGAGTTGGCTGTCCTGCGTTTTCAAAAATTGGCCGAGCGCCTCGTACTTGGACATAAATATCTCCTTATTCCAGAAGAAACATATACTAATATGTACAATAGGTACTTAGAATTGTCAACGGTTGCGCACTCACGAATTCTGCAGGACAAGGCGTTTGATTTGGTTGAGGAAATGCCAGCATGGCCGACGACATCCCGTTCAACAAGACCCTCGATCTTGCCGCCGACACCGTCGACGAACCAGTGCCGGGCGTGCGCCGGGTCATGGCCAACAATCCCGGGCCGTTCACATTCAAAGGGACGCTGAGTTACATCGTCGGGCGCGGCAAGGTGGCGATTGTCGATCCGGGCCCTGACGACCCCGCGCATGTCGCCGCGCTGCTCGATGCCGTGCGCGGCGAGACGGTGACGCACATCTTCGTCACGCACACGCATCGTGACCATTCGCCGGCCGTGCCGGCGGTGAAGGCGGCGACCGGTGCGAGGGTGTACGCGGAGGGGCCGCATCGCGCCGCGCGGCCGCTGCACATCGGCGAGCACAATCCGCTCGATTCGAGCGGCGATCGTGACTTCCGGCCGGACGTCCAACTGAAAGATGGTGAGGTGGTCGAAGGTCACGGCTGGGCGATCGAAGGCGTGGCGACGCCGGGGCATACCGCCAATCACATGTCATTTGCGCTCAAGGGCCGCGGCATCCTCTTTGCCGGAGACCACGTCATGGGCTGGGCGACGTCGATCGTGGCGCCGCCCGACGGCGCGATGAGCGATTATATGGCCTCGCTCGACAAGCTCGCGCGCCGCGACGAGAACCTTTACTTCCCGGGGCACGGGCCGGCGATTCCCGACGCCAAGCGCTTCGTCAGCTACTACACGCTGCACCGCAAGGCGCGCGAGGCGTCGATCCTGCATCGCCTCGGCAAAGGCGCGACCGACATCCCAAGCATCGTGCGCGCGATCTATATCGGGATCGACCCGCGGCTGACCGGTGCAGCGGGGCTCTCCGTACTCGCGCACATGGAAGACCTGGTAACGCGCGGCATCGTCAAAACCGACGGCGCGCCGGCGATCGACGGCGTCTACCGTTTGGCGGGCTGACGCCGCTGCGGCGTCGCTTTCGGCGCCGGCGGCTCGTCGGAGCGT
Organism: Pseudolabrys sp.; assembly: GCA_036509755.1. Lineage (GTDB taxonomy): Bacteria > Pseudomonadota > Alphaproteobacteria > Rhizobiales > Xanthobacteraceae > Pseudolabrys. Next base: position 14,610 of record DATCFB010000137.1, read on the forward strand.
GCCGAGTCCGGCACGTTGCCGGCTTCGTCATCGATGTCCGACAGCAGGGCAACGACGCGCCGCGCATTCGCACCGAAATCATGCAATCCGTAGCGCGAGGCCGAGCGCACATCCACCCGCGAGCCGCCATCGCGCAGCGGTGTCACGCGCACCACCACGTCGTCGCGAAAGCCCATGATCGTCGTGCGCGCCACCGCCTCGATGACTCCGTCGCGGCGCGCTCCCGCGGGCGGCCGCGCGTCGACCACCAGCCATTTGCGCTTGTTGATGACCTTGAGCACGGTGTCGTAGGTGGGACGGACCGGCAGTTCGACCTGCAACGGCGTCACGTCGGGATAGGCCTTGCGCTGGAGGTCGGCAAATCGCGCGGGGTAGCTGACCCGGCCCTGCGGCCGGAGGCGCGACAGGACGTCGAAGCGCGGCGGATTGGCAAAGTCGGTGGTGACGTCGTTGATCTCGGGAAGCTTGCTGGCGCGCAGGCCGAGATAGGCTGGATAGGCGAGCAGTGCGGCGCTGAGCAGGACGGCCCCGAGCGCGCGGCCGAGGCCCGGCGAGCCATTGCGCCAGATGGCGATGAAGCTTGCCAGCGCCAGCAGGATCGCCGCGGCGGCGAACACCAGCGCCGCGCCGAAGGTGGCGATGGCTGGCCCGATCTCCAGTAGACCGGAGCGGACGATGATGACCGATAGCACGGCCACGGCCAGAGCGAACCAGGCGAGGCGCGCCGACCAGATCGCCAGCGACGATATCGGCTCATCGACAAACGGACGGCGCAACATGCCTTTGGTCTACCCTAAACCGCTATCCCTTGCAGATGTCGCGTGGCGCTGTCCACTCCGGCGAGGAACATCGGCGGCGCTACCGCCGCTTGTCGCGGGGGTGGCAAAAGCTCGGCTTGCCGTTGCAACGACGCCGGCAAGCCACCGCAAGTCTTAAAGAACTGTTCCCCCGGCACGATCACAGTCGCGCGTTCGGCGCGAAACCTACGGCGTTCCACGGCGTTGAGTGTCGTGCAGCGCGCAGAACGCGCGGGCTTGAGGTTATTTTGTGCAAAAAGGAGCCCCGCCCGTGCGGACAACGATTCGAATCGTGGCGTTGAC
>DATCFB010000138.1:0-5212 GCA_036509755.1 Pseudolabrys sp.
GCTGCGGCTTCCGCGACGACCGCACGCGGCTTGCGGCCGCCGAACGAGGTCAGCCCCTGAAAATGCAGATCGAACGCGCCGCGCCTGATGCCTTCCAGCGCATAGGCCACCTCGCGCGCCACCGCGTCGTCGATGTCGCCGATGAAGCGCAAGGTCACATGGTAATTCGCGGGATCGATCCAACGCGCGCCCGGCAGGCCGCCGCGCAACACCGAAAGCTGCTGGCCGATCGCGGCGGGGATCTCGATGCCGGTGAAAAGGCGGGGCATAGCGGACTTCTATTGCTGCGCGGCGCGCGGCTCTATTTCTGCGCGTCGCGCGCTTTGGCGACGAGTTCAACGACCGACGGCAGGATGCGCGCGACGATGACGTCGACGCCGGCCGCCGTCGGATGCATGCCGTCGCCCTGGTTGAGCTTCGCGTCGGCGGCGACGCCGTCGAGGAAGAACGGATAGAAGATCACCGGATGCTTGACGGCAAGCGCCGGATAGATGGCGTCGAAGGCCGATGCGTAATCGGCGCCCATGTTCGGCGGGGCCTTCATGCCGGCGAACAGCACGGGCAAGCGGCGTGCCGCAAGCCTGGTCAGGATAGCGTCGAGCGCCTTGCGGGTCACCGCCGGGTCGAGGCCGCGCAGCGCGTCATTGGCGCCGAGTTCGACGATGACCGCGCCGGTCCCATCCGGCACAGACCAGTCGATCCGCTCCAGCCCGGCGGACGCCGTATCGCCGGACACGCCGGCATTGGCGACTGCGGCGTCGATGCCCTTGGCCTTGAGCGCCGCCTGCAGCTTGGTCGGAAAGGCGTCCCCGTTCGGCAGGCCATAACCGGCGGTCAGCGAATCCCCCAGCGCCACGATCTGTACCGGCTTGCCATCCGCCCGCACGGCGGCCGGCAGCATGAGACACGCCATCGTGACCAGCAGCGCCGCGATGCGCTTTACCCGGACGCCTTTGTTCCCATATGTGCGGGACTGTAAACGGTGACCTTGCATGAACGGCTACTCCCAGGCGGGCCCGGCGATCGCGCTTGCCGGCGTCAATCTCTCGCTCGGGCAAGGCGCCGCCCGCGTGCATATCCTCAAGGACATCGGCCTGCATATAGGCACAGGCGAGGCCGTCGGCCTCGTCGGTCCGTCCGGGTCGGGCAAATCGACACTGTTGATGGTGATGGCGGGCCTGGAGCGCACCGATACCGGCACCGTGATGGTCGCCGGCGCCATGCTCAACAAGCTCGACGAGGACGCGCTCGCCCGCTTTCGCGGCCGCAATGTCGGCATCGTCTTCCAGTCCTTCCACCTGATCCCCACCATGACGGCGCTGGAGAATGTCGCGGTGCCGCTCGAACTCGCCGGCATCGCCGACGCCGAGGCGCGCGCGCGCATTGAGCTTGCCGCGGTCGGGCTCGGCGCGCGGCTCGACCATTACCCGGCGCAACTCTCCGGCGGTGAGCAGCAGCGCGTCGCAGTGGCGCGCGCACTGGCACCGAATCCGGCGATCCTCGTCGCCGACGAGCCGACCGGCAATCTCGACGAGGACACCGGCCGGCAGATCATCGACCTCTTGTTCGCCGGGCAGGCGCAGCGCGGCACCACGCTCGTCCTGGTGACGCACGACGCCGGGCTCGCCGCGCGCTGCGGCCGCGTCGTGCATTTGCGCTCGGGGCGCGTGGATGAAGAGTAATGTGTTGACCATCCCGCTCCGCTTCGCGCTGCGCGAGATGCGCTCGGGCCTGCGCGGCTTTTACGTCTTCATCGCCTGCATCGCGCTCGGCGCCATGGCGATCGCCGGTGTCGGCTCGCTGGCGGCAAGTCTCGCCGACGGCCTTGCGCGGCAGGGCCGCGTCATCCTCGGCGGCGATCTCGCTTTCAATTTGATCACCCGGCAAGCGACCGGCGACGAACTCACCTTTCTCAAAAGTCACGGTGACCTCTCGACCGCCGCCACGCTGCGCGCGATGGCACGCACCGCCGACGGCCGCGCCACGCTCGTCGAGATCAAGGCGGTCGATGGCGTGTATCCATTGTTCGGCGCGACCGAGCTCGGTCCGGCGCAGAATCTCGATGGCGCGCTCGCCGAAAACAATGGCGTCTACGGCGCGGCGATCGATCCCACGCTCGCCGAGCGCTTCAACCTGAAACCCGGCGACGCGCTTACTGTCGGCAACGCACACCTGATCGTGCGTGCGACAATCCGCAGCGAACCGGACAAGCTCGCCGGCGGCATTGGCTTCGGCCCGCGCCTGATGATCAGTCAGCGCGCGCTCGACGCCAGCGGCCTGGTCCAGCCGGGCAGCCTCGTGCGCTGGCATTACCGATTGCGGCTGCCGGCGAACGCCGCAAGCGACGCGGACGTGAAAGCGACCGCCAACGACGCCCGTGTCGAGCTGCCGCAAGCCGGCTGGGAGATCCGCACGCGATCGAATGCGTCGCCGCAGCTTCAGCGCAACGTCGACCGTTACACGCAATTCCTGACCATCGTCGGCCTGACCGCGCTGCTCGTCGGCGGCGTCGGCGTCGGCAACGCGATCAAAAGTCACCTCGATCGCCGCCGCGACAGCATCGCCACCTTGAAAGCACTCGGCGCCTCCGGCCGCACGGTGTTCTCCATCTACCTCACGCAAGTGATGATCCTGGCCCTGATCGGCGGCGTCATCGGCATGATCCTTGGCGCCCTCTTGCCGTACGGTGTCGCCGCCGCCTTCCGCACCATCCTGCCGTTGCCGCTCGAACCGGCGGTGCACGCCTCGGAGCTGGTGCTGGCGCTGGTCTACGGCCTGCTCACGGCATTGGCCTTCGCGCTGTGGCCGCTCGGCCGCGCCCATGACGTGCCGGTCGGCGCGCTGTTTCGCGACATGGTGACGCCGCAGACGACGCGGCCGCGCCCGGCTTACATGGCCATGACCGCGATCGCCGTCGCGGTGCTGGCGGCGATGGCCGTGATGCTTGCGTATGACCGGCGGGTCGCGGTGATCTATATCGGCGCGGCCGCCGGCGTGTTCATTCTGTTGAGGCTGGTCGCGGCTGCCCTGATGGCTTTGGCGCGACGCGCGCCGCATGCGCGCTCGACGAGCTTGCGCATGGCCGTCGCCAATATTCACCGGCCGAGCGCACTGACACCCACGGTGGTGCTCTCGCTCGGTCTCGGCATCGCGCTGCTGGTGACGGTGGTCGAGATCGACGCCAATCTGCGGCAGCAATTTGCGCACGAACTGCCCCAGCGGGCGCCGTCCTTCTACTTCCTCGACATCCCGTCGGCCGATGCGCAGCAATTCGTCGAATTCGTGCAGAGCCGCGCGCCTGGCGCCGCGATCGAGGACGTGCCGATGCTGCGTGGGCGCATCATTGCCGCCGGCGGCACCGCGGCCGATCGCATGAGGCCGAAGGACGACGCTGCATGGGTGTTGCAGAGCGATCGCGGCATCACCTACTCGAACACGGTGCCGGAGGGTTCGCGGGTTGTCGCCGGCGCATGGTGGAAGCCGGATTATGACGGGCCGCCGCTCGTCTCGTTCGAACAGGGCATTGCCGACGGGCTGGGCCTGAAGGTCGGCGACCAGGTCACCGTCAATGTGCTCGGTCGCAACATCATCGCGAAAATCGCCAATTTGCGCCGGCTCGATTGGCAGAGCCTGAGCATCAATTTCGTAATGGTGTTCTCGCCCAATACGTTCCGTGCCGCCCCGCATACTCATCTCGCGACGTTGCGTTTCGCCGACGGCGGCTCGCCGGCCGAGGAAGGCGCGGTGCTGCGCGCGGTCGCCGAGCGCTATCCGACCGTCACCACCGTCCGCGTGAAGGACGCGCTCGACGCCATCGGTGCATTGGTCGGGCAATTGCTCGTGGCGATCCGCGGCGCCAGCGCGATCACCTTGATCGCCGCCGCTTTGGTGCTCGGCGGCGCGCTGGCAGCCGGACATCGGTACAGGGTCTACGACGCCGTCATCCTGAAGACGCTCGGCGCAACGCGGGGCCTGCTGATCGGCGCCTATGCCATCGAATACGGGCTGCTCGGTCTCGCCGCTGCCGTGTTCGGCGTGCTGTCGGGCTCGCTCGCCGGCTGGCTGATCGTCACCGAACTCATGCACGTCCGCTTCCACTGGCCGCCGATCCCCGCCCTTCTGTCGGCTGCCGGCGCGGTGGCGGTGACACTCGTCCTTGGCCTCGCCGGCACCTGGTCGGCGCTCGGGCAGAAGCCCGCCCCTGTCCTGCGAAGCCTTTGAGGCGTCGCGACATTCGGCCGCGTCCCCTCCTCCCGCTGTCCGACCGGGCCGATTTGCGCTATGCTGGCCGCCTGAAAACGTTAAGGTTTGGCAAGAAAGACCGCCTTCATCGAGCCATATCTGGCGCGAAGACTCCGCCACCACTACATTCGGAACAGGGGACGTGCCTTCACCGGCGCGCCCGATGTGTGACCGGCAAAGCCGGAAACAGAGAGGACAACTTCAATGTCGGACTACGACCGCAACTACGCCGCCCGCGGCCTCGGCACGCAGGCGGCCGCGATCGATGCAGGCCTGCGCGCCTACATGCTCCGCGTGTACAATTACATGGCCGCCGGCGTTGCTCTCACCGGCGTCGTCTCGTATCTGGCCTATCAAGCAGCCGGCGGCGACGCTATCCAGGTTGCCGGCGGGCAGATCAGCGGGCTGACCGACTTCGGCCGTGCGATCTTCGGCGGTCCGCTGATGATTGTGCTGTTCCTCGGCACGTTCGGCCTCGTCTTCTTTATGAGCTTCCGCATCAACAAGCTCCAGGTCGGCACGGCGCTCGGGCTGTTCATGCTCTATGCCGGGCTGCTCGGGCTGATGCTGTCGTCGGTGCTTCTCACCTATACGCAAGCGTCGATCGCCCGCACTTTCTTTATCTCCGCGGCGTCGTTCGGCGCGCTCAGCCTCTACGGCTACACGACGCAGCGCGACCTCTCACCAATCGGATCTTTCCTGGTGATGGGCGTGTTTGGGCTCATCCTGGCGATGGTCGTCAACATGTTCCTTGGAAGCCATGGCCTCGACTTCGCGATCTCAGCGATCGGCGTGCTGATCTTCGCCGGCCTGACCGCATGGGACACCCAGCGCATCAAGGAGATGTATTCGGCCAATGACGACGGCACCGTCGCCGGCCGCAAGGCGGTGATGGGCGCGCTCACGCTCTATCTCGACTTCATCAACCTGTTCCTGTTCCTGCTGCGCTTCATGGGCAACCGCCGCTAAG
>DATCFB010000139.1:0-13082 GCA_036509755.1 Pseudolabrys sp.
GCACTGTCCGTCTCGTGCCGCCCGGCGCGCTCCTGCTCCTCCTGCGTGCGCGTCGCCTGTAGATAGGCGCCGAGATGGCGCGCGCGCTCGATGATGCGATGGTTCTCGCCGAGCCGCACCTGCTCGAAGCGCTTCAGTCCAGTCGCAACATCCGCTTCCATGTCGAGCGCCTCGGCCAGCGCCGCGGCGTCATCCGCCGCCTTGGCAACGCCGGCGCCGACATGCGGCCGCGCCACGAAGGCGGCATCGCCGACGACCGCGACGCGCCCGACAGCCATGCGCGGCGACACAAGATCGTAGATCGGCTGGAGGATCGGCTCCCCGGTCAACCGCACGATCTCGCGAAACTGTGGCGCCAGCAGCCGCTCGGCTGCGGCGCGCATTTCAGCGACCGCCTCACGGCGGATGAGCGGCGGCGGGATCGAAATCGCGTGCGTAACGCCGCTCTCGTCGGTCAGGAGCCATCGCAGCTTGCTGTTCTCGTCCGCCGGGCGATACCAGATCACGTTGTAGCGGCGGTGCCCTTCGCGCAAATCGTTGTCTGGCCCGGCGATGGGATAGCCGAGAAACTGCTCGCCCGGCGGCAGGCCGAACGACATGTAGGCAAACAGCTCGGCATGTACGGCCGCCGGAAAGTCACTTTCCGATAGAAGCGCGCGCCATGCGGTGTAGCCGGCATATTGCGGCGCGACCTGCGGCAGGCACTGTTGTCGCACGTTCGAGCGGATGCCGTCCGCTCCGACCAACAGGTCCGCCGCGACACTGTCGCCGTCCGAAAAGTGGGCAACCACCCGCGCCGCGTCCTGGCTGAAACCGCTGAAGGCGCGGCCGCGGTGATAGCGCTCCGGCGGGAACGCGTCACGCAACAGGCGGTAAACGCGTTCCCACGCGGTCGCCACCTGCGGGCAATCATATTCGTTTGTCGTTTCGCCGAGCGCGCCGAGGATTTTTCGCGTGATGATAAGTACGCCGAGGCCGTCGGTCGCGAGCCCGAGCCCCCGCAGACGGCCGATGAGTTCCTGCTGCGCCACGATGCCGGCGCCGCGGCCGGACAATTCGCTCTCCACGCGCTCGTAGATATCGACGTCCCACCCTCGCCGGCGCAGCAGCAGCCCGGTGAGCAGGCCGCTCATCGAGCCGCCGACGACGATGGCGCGTCTTGGCGAGGATCCTGGCACTCGACGTCCCTCACGCTTTCCGAAAGCGCGATTATCCTATATATGTTCGGCAAAAGCACTGGAGGAATGCCATGACACTGTCGATGGTCGACAAGGCCGCCGAGAAGAAAGAAAAGACGCAGTGGTCCGCCGAGATGGCGGCGGAGTTCGAACGCGAGTCCAAGAACCCGAATCCGTGCGTCGGCTCGATGCTGCTGTCGGAGAACGAGCGGACCCGCGTGTGGATGATCCGGCTCGCGCCCGGCGAGCGCTTCGGCTTCCACCGCCACGTGCTGGATTATTTCTGGACCGCCGTCAGCGGCGGACGTGGCCGTCAGCACGTGCACGACGGCAGCACGGTCGAATACACCTACCAGATCGGTGAGACGCGCCACGAAACCTACGGCGCGGGCCAGTTCAAGGTGCACGATCTGGAAAATCTCGGCGACCGCGAGCTGGTGTTCATGACCGTCGAGTTCAAAGACAGCACCAACAAGCCGATGCCGTTGCCCGCCGGCGTAAAGCCGCAGACCGCGGCCGCCGCCTGAACCGCGATTCCGGTGCACGCGCCGCGCCGGTTGTCGCCGGCGCGCGCTGTTCCGGCGAAGGGTTTCGGTCCGGTCAATTTGGCTGGCCAAGGCGACGGCCTTCGGTGCAAACTGCGCCGGCCTGCCCGCCCCCTGCCAAGGGCGGAATGGCCGGTTTTGCGGCTCGAAACACCCGGATGGCCGACGAAGAGCGCGCAAACGCCAAGCGATAAGACGATACGCGACAAGAAGAAACGTCATGGGACGCGACGAGGGGACAATGCCGGCCATGCCGCCTGCGACACTATCGACAATGTCACGCAGCGCTTCTCCGCGTGCCCCTTTGTCAGGGCGCGACGGCTGAGGACGGCATGGATTTCACTCTCCTGATGAATGCGGTGATCGCCGGGCTCCTGCTCGGCGTGTTTTATGCCGCCATGACGGCCGGAATCTCGATTTCGTTCGGCATGCTCGATGTCGTCAACATCGCGCATCCCGCCTTCATCATTCTCGGCTCTTACATCGCTTACATCGTCAACGCGAATTATGGCGTCGATCCGATCGTCGTGAGCATCGTCGCGCTGCCGGCGTTTTATGCGCTCGGCGCCGCCGTTTATCAGATCTTCTACATCTCGTTCGAAAAGCGCGGACAGGATTCGCTGCGCGGCCTCGCCTTCTTCTTCGGCCTGCTGTTCGTCACCGAGGTGGTTCTGGTGCTCACCTTTGGTGTCGACTATCGCACGGTGGACGCCTCCTATATCGGCTTGAGCCTGCGCCTCGGCGGGGTCGAATTGCCGCTGCGCCTGCTCGTGCCCTGCGTCGTCGCCCTGGTGATGTTCGCCGCCCTGCAACTCTTCCTCGGCCGCACCTTCATCGGCCGCGCGGTGATGGCGGTATCGCAGGATGCGCTGGCGCTGCGGCTGATGGCCGTCGATCCGACGCGGATCAAGCGCATCGCCTTCGGCATCTCGATCGCCACTGCCTCACTCGCCGGTGCATTCCTCATCATCATCCAGCCGGTAATTCCCTCGGTCGGCCGCGACTACATCGGCCGCATTTTCGCGATCTGCGTCCTCGGCGGACTCGGCAGCCTGCCCGGCACGTTGATCGCCGCGCTCCTGCTCGGCGTCATTGAGAGCATCACCTCGACATTCTACGGGCCGTCCTGGGCCCCCGCCGTATCGTTCGGCATCCTGTTGCTCACGCTCGCCGTTCGTCCCTCTGGCCTGTTCGGACGCTGACCCGTGCGCACCCCCTTCTTCATCCTCATCGAAGTCGCCATCGCCGTCGCGCTTTATCTGCTCCTGCATTTTTTCGGCAACGACTACCTGTTCTTCGCCGGCTACACGGTGCTGCAATTCATCGTGCTTGCCACTGCCTGGAATATCCTCGGCGGCTATTGCGGCTACGTGAACTTCGGCTCCGCCGGCTTCTTTGCGATCGGCGCCTACACCAGCGTGTTCCTTTTTACGCTTGGCCAGGCGCCTGAGGACGTTTTCCCGGCGTCGATCCTGCCGGCCATGCAGGTGATCTTCCCGCTGCCGGTACCGATCATCATTGTCATCGCCGGCGTCATGGCGGGCCTCGTCGGCCTCGGCACCGGCTATCTGACGCTGCGCCTGCGGGGCGTGTTCTTTGCCATTGCGACACTGGCGCTCGCCGTCGTGCTTCAGACCCTGGTCGTCAACTGGTCCTTCGTCGGCGGCTCGCGCGGTGCCTATGTCATTCCCCCGAACACCGTGCCGGTGTTCGGGCCGTACATCCAGTATCTGTTCGCGCTGATGCTGCTCCTGAGCATCGTCGCGCTGACGAGCGCGCGCCTGATCGAGCGCTCCAACCTCGGCGTCGGCTTCGCCACGATCCGCGACGACGAACTCGCCGCGGAAGCCTGCGGCGTGCCGACCTTGAAGCTCAAGCTGATCGCCACGGTCCTGTCGGGCGCGCTGATGGGCATGGCCGGCGCGCCCTTCCCGTTCTACATCGGCTATACCGAGCCGGGTTCGGTGTTCGACCTCGGCTACGCCATCAACAGCATCGCCATGCCGATGATCGGCGGTACGACGTCCTGGGCCGGCCCGCTGATCGGCGCCATTCTGCTCGGGACGCTCCAGCAGGCCGCCACCGTGACCATCTCCTCGGCGGCCAACCTGTTGCTGGTCGGCGTTCTATTGATTGCCTTCGTCATTGCCGCGCCGAGCGGCATCGTCGGCCTGTGGCAGAAATGGTTCGGCAAGAGGGCGAAGCGATGAGCGAGCCGCTCCTCAAGATCGAGCGGCTGGGCAAGCGCTTCGGCGGCTTCGTCGCGCTGGATTCGGTCGATCTCGCCGTGGCGCCTGGCGAGCGGCTTGGTCTCATCGGCCCCAATGGTTCCGGCAAGTCGACGCTCGTCAATTGCATCTGCGGCACGCTACGCAACGAAACCGGCAAGGTTTCCTTCGACGGCGCGCAGATCGACAGGCTCACCGCACACGACCGCACCCGCCTCGGTCTTGCCCGCAGCTTCCAGTTGCCGCGGCCCTTCATGAGCATGACGGTCGCCGAGAACCTCCACGTGCCGCTGATCTACACGGTCGGCGCGCGCGCGGACCACCATCTCTCAGCCGCCGAGCTTGACACCCGGTGCATGGAACTGCTCGCCCTCGTCGCGCTCGACGGCAAGGCGCGGCACAATCCGCGCGACCTGACCCAGGTCGAGATGCGCAAGCTCGAGCTTGCCCGCGCGGTCGCCGCCGAGCCGAAGCTGCTGATCGCGGATGAGGCGATGGCCGGTCTGTCGCATTCCGAAGTCGAGGACATCGTCAAACTGCTGATCCGGCTGAACGAGCGCGGCATCACCGTCATCATGATCGAGCACATCATGCGCGCGGTCATGGCCTTCTCGCAGCGGCTCGCCGTGCTGGTGTCCGGCAAGAAGATCGCCGACGGCAAGCCGGACGACGTGATCAAAGACAAGGACGTCGTGGGAGCCTATCTTGGCACATAGCGACAACAGCATTGTCGTCGAAGGCATCGATGCCGCCTACGGCGCCGTGCGCGTCCTCGAGGACGTAACGATCCGCGTCGGCAGCGGCGAGACCGTGGTGCTGCTCGGCACCAACGGCAACGGCAAAAGCACGCTGATGAAGTGCATGATGGGCATGGTGCGCCCGCAGCGTGGCCGCATCGTCGCCGAGATCGACGGTGAGACGCACGACCTCGTCGGCAAGAGCACCGAGCAGATCGTCGATCTCGGCATCGCCCTGGTGCCGGAAGGCAGGCGCCTGTTCCCGCGGCAGTCGGTCGAGGAGAACCTGCTGCTCGGCGCCAGCCGCAAAAAAGCCCGTGCGCAGATCAAGCCGAATCTCGAATTCTGTTTCGAGATCTTCCCCCGCCTCGCCGAGCGCAAGAACCAGCTCGCCGGGTCGATGAGCGGCGGCGAGCAGCAGATGCTGGCGCTGGCGCGCGCGCTGATGCTCGCCCCGCGCATCCTGCTGATCGACGAACCCTCGGTCGGGCTGTCGCCGCTGCTGGTCAGCCGCACCATCGACGCCATCAAGCGGCTGAAGGACCACTATCAACTCACAGTGCTGATGGCGGAGCAGAACTTCGTTCAGGCGGTGCGCATCGCCGACCGCGGCTACGTCATCGTGCACGGCAAGATCGCCTTCGAGGGCAACTCGGCGGACGAGCTCAATAATAACGACCTGATCCGCCAGTTCTATCTCGGCCTCGAGGCGTAACAGCGCTGCGGCCGGGCCGATCGGCTTCGCTCGGGCTCACGCCGAGTCCAAAAAGAAACGGCGCCGTGCTTATCGCACGGCGCCGTTGTCGTTCAGGTCCGGAAGGCGCTTACTGGTGCGCCTTCTCGTACGGGAAGATCAGCTTGCCGGTTGCGAGGTTCTTCGGCGCCAGCACCGTCTGGTAGCTCATGCCGGCCCAAGTCTTCATATCCGCGTCCGGCTTGATGTCATGGTACTGCACCGTGAGCATGCGGCCTTCGGCCCATTCGCCCTTCGCGCCGAACTTGATCGGGCCCATGATCGTCTCGAAGCTGTGCGACTTCAGATACGCCGCCAGCTTGTCGTCATTGACGCTGTTCGCGCCTTTGACGGCGTCGCCGAGGATCTGCATGTAGGAATAGCCCCAGCCGCCGAGATAGTAGCCGAGCGGATCGACGCCGGCGCCCTTGGCGCGCTCCTGGTACTCCTTGAAGAAATCCGCGGTGCCTTTGTACATCTGCTTCTTATCCGGCACCCACGTCTCGTAGTTGACGATGCCGTTGAGCTTGCCCTTGAGCTTCTCCTTGAAGGCCGTGACCTGGAGCCCGACCATCGCGCCGCCGAACATCTTCGGCTTCAGGCCGATCTCGTTCGCCGCCTCGATGATGCCGACCGAGTCCGCCGGATAGGAGCAGACAACGACCATATCGGCGTTGGCCGCCTGGAGCGCGCGGACGACCGGCGTGAAGTCGGTGGTCTTCGGCGGCGGCGGATAGCTCTTGTCGTAAACGATCTTGAAGCCGAACTTCTTGGCGTTCTCGCGGGCGCCATCGCAGGCGTTCTGCGAGAACTCGGCGTCGGCCGCGGCCAGCGCCACGGTCTTCATGCCGCCCTGCGCCTTGGCCGCCTCGAAGAAGCCCTCGGTGAACGAGGTCTTCGTGTTCGGACCGGTCGGAAGCACCGAGAAGTATTTCGGGTATTTGAATTTGGCATTCACGTCGAGCGCGAACAGGCTGATGAAGGTCTTGCTTTTGCGCATGACGACCGGCATGGCCGGCGCCACTTCGTTGGTGGCGTAGCCGCCGACCACGAGGTCGACTTTGTCGACGTCGAGCAGCTTGGTGTAGATGCCGGGCACTTCCTGCGGCGAGCTCTTGTCGTCGTAATAGACGAGTTCGACCTTGCGCCCGAGCAGGCCGCCTTCCTTGTTGACGCGATCGCGCCAGATCTCGATGCCGAGCAGGCCCTGCTTACCGACCGACGACAGGAAGCCGGTGAGCGACATCGAAAAGCCGATCTTGAGCGGCGGCTTGTCCTGGGCGCTGGCCGGGCTCAGCCCGAGCACCGCCGTGGTGGTGAGCGCGATGCCCGCCGCCCACGCACAAGTCCGCAATACGGTTCGAAGATTCATCTCGTTCCTCCCTTTTGAATTCGTTTTGCGGCATCTTAAGCGAGTTTAGGCTCGGGGCGCTAGAGGCTAAGTCCGCGTATAATTTGGGCTAATGCAGTCAAATTCAGACGAGGAGGGATTATGCCGCGCAGGATCGTCGATATTTCGGTGCCGCTGGAGAACGACGTGGCAGCCGACCCGCCGGGCTACGGCCCGACGATCGAATATCTCGATCACCAGCGGACCGCCGCCGATATCCTCAAATTCTTTCCGGGACTGAAAAAGGAAGACCTGCCCGATGGCGAGGGATGGGGTTTCGAGTGGGTCAGGCTGTCGACGCACTGCACCACGCATCTCGACGCGCCGTATCATTTCGCCTCGACCATGGATCACGGCAAGCGCGCCCTCACCATCGACGAGGTGCCGCTCGACTGGTGCTATCAGCCCGGCGTCAAGCTCGACTTCCGGCATTTCGCCGACGGCTATGTGGCGACCGCGGCCGACGTCGAAGCCGAGCTCAAGCGCATCGGCCACGCGCTTTCACCACTTGAAATCGTGGTGGTGAACACCAGCGCCGGCGAAGCCTATGGACGGCCCGATTACGTCGCCAAAGGCTGCGGCATGGGACGCGAGGCGACGATGTACCTGCTCGAGCGCGGCGTGCGCGTCACCGGAACGGACGGGTGGAGCTGGGACGCGCCGTTCGTCTTCACCATGCAGCGCTATGCCCAGACGCACGACGCGTCGATCATCTGGGAGGGCCATCGCGCCGGCCGCGACATCGGTTATTGCCACATCGAGAAGCTTCACAATCTCGAAGCGCTGCCGCCGACCGGATTCACGGTGAGCTGCTTTCCGGTGAAGGTGCGGGGCGGCTCGGCCGGCTGGACGCGCGCGGTGGCGATCATCGATTGAGACGATCGCCACCCCAGCCCGCGTCATTGTGTCAGCGTTGCCACGGTAGCAGGTTGATCGGGAAGTCGGCGCCCGACCGGTCGCGGTGCGGCCGCGGCATGACCGTGGGTCGCGGACTGTCTTCGGCATCGACCGTGCGGCGGTAGAGATGCCACGTCGCATGACCGAGCACCGGCAGCACGACCGTGAGTCCGAGGAAGGCCGGGATTGAGCCGAGCACCAGCAGCACGGCGACGATCAGGCCCCACACCGCCATCGTAACCGGGTTGCGCACGACGACTTCGATCGACGTCTTCAACGCCACGGCCGCACCGACGTCACGATCGACCAGCATCGGAAACGACATGACGCCGATGGTCAGCACGATCGCAGCGAATACGAGGCCGACGAGATTGCCGACGATGATGAGGTTCCAGCCGGCGGACGTTGTGAAGACGTCGTGCACGAAGGCACGCATCGACACCGGCGGCGCGTAGCCGAAGTCGGCGGCGTAGATCGCATTGGCGACCGCGAGCCAGACGCCGAGGATCACGAGGAACACTATGCCGAGCGCGCTGATGCCGCCGATCGAGGACGACTGCACGATGTCGAAGGCGTGCGTCGCCGACACCTCCAACCCCGCTTCGCGACGCCGACTCATTTCATAGAGGCCAAGCGCGGCGAACGGGCCGACCAGCGCGAAGCCGCTGGCGAGCGGATAGATCAGCGGCAGGACCGAATAGCCGAAGGCCAGCCGAGCCAAGACAATGCCGATGATCGGGTAGACGAGACAGAGGAAGATTGCGTGCGTCGGCATCGCCAGGAAGTCGTCGAGGCCGCGCCGCAACGCCTCGGTCAGATCGGCGATTCCGATGTGGCGGATCGTGATGTGTTGAGGCGCCCCAGCGGCGCCGACGAGAACGTTCGAATACGCCATAGTGGTCTCTCCCTGAGGTTCGAACCCAGGTGGCCGCGGCGCTGATGACGTTCGGAGTCGTGGATCTTGTCGTCGGCTCCGGATCATGCCCACGAGCCACGAATAAGCAACGCTAGCACGGCGCCGGCGGATCGCCGTTCACGATTGCGCGCTTCGAAGTGGAACTTCAGGCACGCCACCGCGCATCATCAAGCCCAAAGGCGTTCTTTCTCGAGGCCTTTATATAAATCGGCCACGTATTGGCCGTAACCGTTGAACATCAGGGTCGGCCGCCGCTCCCCGGTGCCGATGACCTCCTCGGTCGCCTGACTCCAGCGCGGATGCGGTACTTCGGGATTGACGTTCGCCCAGAAGCCGTATTCGGAGGACTGCAACCGCTCCCACATGCCGACCGGGCGCTTCTCCACGAACGAGAACCGCACGATCGACTTGATCGACTTGAAGCCGTACTTCCACGGGATCGCGAGACGCAGCGGCGAGCCCTGCACTTTCGCCAGCGGATGCCCGTAGGCCCCGGTGGCAAGGAAGGCGAGATCGTTCGTCGCTTCAGCCATGGTCAGGCCTTCGACGTAGGGCCACGGATACCAGCTCATGCGCTGTCCGGGCGCCATTTTCGGATTGAGGAAAGTCTCCATCTGCACGTATTTGGCCGAGCCGAGCGGCCGCGCGAAGTCGACGAGTTTCTTGAGCGGAAATCCGGTCCAGGCGATGGCCATGCTCCACGCCTCGACGCAGCGATGGCGATAGGTGCGCTCCTCCAGCGTCATTTTGCGCATCAGGTCGTCGATGCCGATCTCGACCGGCTTCTCCACCATGCCGCCGATCTTCACGGTCCACGGCCGGATTTGAAGCTGCTGCGACGCGGCGGCGACATCCTTGGCCGTGCCGTATTCGTAAAAGTTATTGTAGTTTTCGTTGATCTTCTCGACCGTGATGGGGCGGTCGAGCGTGAATGTTTCGTTGCGCTTCGCGGGATAGAGGCTCGCACTCGGATCCGCCAGCTTGTCGAGATCGCTCACGCGCTGCGCCATAGCTGCGCCCGGCAGCGTCGCCAACGCGCTCGCACCGCCGACCAGAAGCGCGCGGCGGTTGAACACGAGATGCTCAGGCGTTGCCAGACGGTCGAGCAGGTCCCACGGGCGTCGGCTTCTCATCTGCATCTCCATCCTCGGCGTCCGGCGAGACCTACGGGGGCGCTAACTCGTTGGCAAATCACGCTTGCGCGAGAGGAACCCGCAGTTCACAGCGGACGTTTCCCTTGCCGGAAAGAGGCGCGAATGGACGAGCTTGCCAGCAGACGTTACCCGGTGCGCGAGGACATGCGCTTCCAGCGCCGGTCCTGGCTGGTCGAGCGCGCCGGGTGGTTCGTGCTCATCGCCGTCGCCGGCCTCAGCGGTGTTTTCGGCAACGGACCTGCGAGTTGGGGGCAGGCCACCGCCGGGCCCTTGTCCGTCAGCTACCAACGTTTCGAGCGCGCGACGCGCCTGTCTCCTTTCGTGTTCACAATGGCGCCGGGGCATGAATTGACATTGCGCCTTAGCGCGCCCTTTCAGCGCGATTTCGAGTTCACCAGCATTCAGCCGCCGCCATTGCGTAGCAGCACCGGGCCCGA
The DNA here is from genome assembly GCA_036509755.1 of Pseudolabrys sp. Classification (GTDB taxonomy): domain Bacteria; phylum Pseudomonadota; class Alphaproteobacteria; order Rhizobiales; family Xanthobacteraceae; genus Pseudolabrys. The sequence goes on from DATCFB010000139.1 coordinate 10,216, forward strand.
CGGCATCGAACTCACCTTCGCAGCTCGGGCGGACGCCACGAGCCGGATCGTGATCTGGGCGCACTCACGGCACTACGGGCTCAGCAGGATCACGGCCACCCCAAATGGCGGCGCGCCGGCTTCGTTCTGGGTCTTCGTCTACCCTTGACGGCCGCAGCATGGACAGCGTGATCAAAGCCACGGTTGTCTATTTCGCATTGTGGGCGGTCATCCGTGTGTCCGGCCGTCGCACACTTGGTGAGATGACCGCCTTCGACTTCGTGCTGTTCATGATCATCGGCGGATCGACGCAGCGCGCGATCACCGGCCAGGACTATTCGCTGACCAACGCGCTCCTGCTCGTCGCCACCTTCGTCGCGCTTGACATCGGCCTGTCGATCGTCGAGCTGAAGTGGCCGGCCATGCGCCGCATCCTCAACGCCATGCCGATGATTCTGGTCGAGAACGGCTCCCTGATGGCCGCCCGCATGCGACGCGCGCGCATCACCGAAGACAATATCCTGGTGTCGGCCCGCCGATTGAACGGGCTCGAACGTATCGACCAGATCAAGTTCGCGATTTTGGAAGCGAGCGGCGAAATCACCATCGTGCCTGCGGAGCAAGCCGGCCCTGCCGAGCCGATGGAGGCGACGTCGCGTTAGGCGGCGGCGCGGACGCTCACACATCGGCTTCGACCGCGGCGGCGCATTGCCGCCGCGGTCTTCGCTTGTTATTCCGCCGCCCGCCGTGCCGAGACGATCTGGTCGGCGGTGCGTCCGGTCAGTTCCGCCATGTGGTCGAACTTGAATTTGAATGAGCCGACGCCTGCTGTGGCAGATCGCACCTCGATAATAAGGTCGCCGATCTCGGACTCGGGCATTTGCGCCCGAACGGAATCCCAGCCGGACCAGCCTTCGCGCGTATCGAAGCCGAGGATCTGGCCGCGGCGACCGGACAGGATGGCATTGATCTTCGCGGTCGCTTCGGTCGGGCAGACGATCTCGACTTCGTAGATCGGCTCGAGCAGCACCGGCTGGCATTGCGGCAGGCCCTCGCTCATGGCGATGCGGCCGGCGGTGCGGAAAGCCTGGTCCGAGGAATCGACGCTGTGATACGAGCCGTCAACGAGCGCGACATGCAGGTCCACCACCGGAAAGCCGAGCGGACCGTGCGTCAGGCCATCGACTACGCCCTCCTCCACCGCCGGAATGTAGTTGCGCGGCACCACGCCGCCGGTGACACGGTCCTCGAATTCGAAGCCGGCGCCGCGCGGCATCGGCTTGATCTCGACCACCACGTCGCCGAACTGGCCATGGCCGCCCGACTGCTTCTTGTGCCGGCCGCGGATCGAGATCGGCTTGCGGATGGTCTCGCGGTAGCCGACCGTCGGCGGCCGCGACATCACCGGCACCGCGAAACGATCGGCCAGCCGCTCGGTGGCGACACGCAAATGCATCTCGCCTTGCCCCCAGATCACCACGTCATGGCTCTCGGCGTTGTGCACGACGACGAGCGAGGGATCTTCGTCGGTGAGCTTGGTGAAGGCGACGCCGAGCTTGACGTCGTCCTTGCGCTCCTTCGCCTGCACAGCGATCGCCAGTGCCGGCGGGAACGGCTGCACGTCGAGGAGCGCGGGCAGCGGCTGCTTGCCGGTCGAGAGCGTCGCACCGGTCTTGGCGCCGTCGAGCTTGCCGAGTGCGACCGTATCGCCGGCCGATGCCGGGCCGCGTTTTTCGAACTGCTGGCCCATTATCTTGAACACGCTGGAGACGCGCCCGGCCTCACCTGCCGGCGTTGACAGGATCGTGCCCTCGCCGATCTGGCCTGCGAGCACGCGTGCAACCGACATCTTGCCGCCATGCGTGGTGTGGAAGGTCTTGACCACGATCGCGGCCGCTTCGCCGCCTGCCTTGAGCCCGAGCCGCTCGACGGTCTCGCCGACATCCGGCGCTTCGTGACGGAGCGCCTTCAACAGGCGCAGCACGCCGTTGGCGCGCGTCGCGCAACCGAGCAGGACCGGGCAGACAATGTGGTCGCGCAGCTCCTTGGCGAGATCGTCGAATACCTTGTCGCGCGGCGGCTGGATGTCTTCGAGCAATTGCTCCATCAACGCGTCGTCGTGATCGGCGAGCGTCTCCAGCATCGTGAAGCGCGCTTCCTTCTCGCGCGACAGATCGTCACCGCCGAGGTCGACGATCTCGGACGGCGCATATTCTTTGTAGACGAAGGCTCGCTCGAGCGCGAGATCGACAAAGCCGGCGATGAGGTCACCTTTCCAGATCGGGATCTGGCGCAGCAGAAGCGGCGCGCGCGACGCCGGCTGGAGGAGCTTGATCGTGTCGCGTACGCGCTTGTCGGCTTTGTCGATCTTGTTCAGGAACAGAAAGCGCGGAATGTTCTGGTCTTCGAGTTCGCGCAGGATCAATTGAAGTTGCGGCACCTTCTTCTCGTCGGCCTCGCAGACCACGACCGCGGCGTCGACTGCGGGCAATACCGTGCGCATGTCGTGAATAAATTCGATCGAGCCGGGGCAGTCGACGAAGACGTAGCTGTCGCCCATGAAGTTGGCGGTGGCGACGGTCGCCTCGACGCTCATTTTGTGATGGCGCGCTTCTCTGCTGGCGTCGCCGATCGTGGTTCCCGCATCGACCGAGCCTTGGCGCGGGATCGTGCCCGTGCGCGCGAGGATCGCTTCGAGGAGGGTGGTTTTACCGCTCTGGAATGGGCCCACCAGCGCGATGCACCGTGAGCCCGATTTACTCGTCACGTTGGGAGTCGTGCCGCTTTTTCCCATGTCGTCCTCCCTGCCGGCCGGGAGGTCGGACCAAGTTTCCCGGCCCTGTGACCTCATCGTCTCAGGACCGCGCGGCACTGGCAAGGGGCGCTTT
>DATCFB010000140.1:0-3960 GCA_036509755.1 Pseudolabrys sp.
AGCGAGCTTGTCGAGTGTGATCAAGGTCTCGCGATCGCGCAAAGTGGGATTACGGCCGCCGGCGATCAGTTGCTGTGTCTGGGCGAAGAACTCCACTTCGCGGATGCCCCCGCGGCCGAGCTTGATGTTATGGCCCTCGACGGCGATCTCACCGTGACCGCGATAGACGTTGATCTGCTGCTTCATCGCGTGCACGTCGGCGAGCGCGGCGAAGTCGAGATATTTTCGCCAGACGAAAGGCGCGAGCTCGTTGAGCAGCTTCTCGCCCGCAGTGATGTCGCCGGCGCAGGCACGCGCCTTGATCATCGCCGCGCGCTCCCAGTTCTGGCCGACGCTCTCGTAATAGGCCATCGCCGCCGCGGTCGAGATGGCGATTGGCGTCGAAGCGGGATCCGGGCGCAGGCGCAGGTCGGTGCGGAATACGTAGCCGTCGCCGGTGCGCGTCTGCAATAGCTTGACCACGCGCTGGGTGATGCGGATGAAGGCCGGCGCCGCCTCCGCGTCCTTCGGGATCAGCCGCGAGTCCGCGTCGAAGAAGACGATGAGATCGATGTCGCTCGAGTAGTTGAGTTCACAGGCGCCCATCTTGCCCATCGCGAGCACAATATAGCCGCTGTCGCGCTGCGGCTCGGCCTCGTCGTGCAGCACGATGCGGCCGTTACGCGCGGCCTCAAGCAGCGCGAAGTCGACCGAAGCCCGCACCGCCGTGTCGGCGAGCGCGCTCAAGGCCCGTGCGGCCTGCATCACGGGCCAGACGCCGCCAATATCGGCGAGCGCGATCAACAGCGCGGCTTCGCTCTTCATCCGGCGGAGAAGCCGCGTCGCTTCCATCTCGTCGCTCGTCGTCACGACGGAGCGCGCCGTCTCGGCCATGAGTTCGGTAAAGCGGCGATCGGGATCGCTGTTGAGCAAGCGCACGAGCCGATCCGGTTCGTGGCTCGCCAACTCCCAGAGAAACGGCGAGCTTTCCGACAGGCTTTGCAGAAGCGTCAGCAGCAGCGGAAATGCATCGAGCAGCGCATCGAGCGCCGCCCGGTCATCCGGCGCAAGCTCAGCGCGCCAGGCGGCGATTGTCTTCGCAGACTCGACAGGCGCAACCAGCCGCGGCGCGGTAACGAGCCGCTCGGCGAGCATCGCTCCAGGGGTGGTATTCGGTAGGACGTCGGGGCCCGGCAGGGTCATCCGGCACTCTGTACCGGTCCTCCGCGCGGCAATGCAATGACGGCTTTCAACCCGGGCTCATTGTCGGCCAGCGTCAGTTCGCCGCCGTGCAGGCGCGCGACCGCATGGGCGAGGCTCAAGCCCAGCCCAGAGCCAGGCTGCGACCGGCTCTGCTCGAGACGCACGAAGCGCTCAACCGCCCGCGCGCGGTCCGTCGCCGGAATGCCGGGACCGTTGTCTGCGACGGACAGGAGGATGCGATCTCCCTCGCTCACGGCCTTGACGCAGATCTGCGCCGTCCGGCCGTCGGTCGAGTCGCTCTTCGGCTCAGAATACTTGATCGCGTTGTCGACGAGATTGGCCATCGCCTGACTGACGAGTTCGCGATTGCCGCGCAACGGCGCCGCAGGGTCGGCTTCGACCTTGAGCGCGATGCCCTTCTCGTCGGCGAGCGGCTCGTAAAGTTCGCCGATGTCGTGAGCAACCTCCACTGCGTCGAACTCGGTCATGTCGGTGCGCGCCTGGCCCGATTCGGCGCGCGCGATCATCAACAGGGCGTTGAAGGTGAGGATGAGGCCGTCCGATTCCTCGATCGTCCCCTCCAGGGCGGCGCGGTATTCAGGCTCGGTCTTGGCGAGACGCAACGCCTGTTCGGCGCTATTGCGCAGGCGCGTCAGCGGCGTCTTCAGATCGTGGGCGATGTTGTCGGAGACCTCCTTCAAGCCCTGCATCAGCGCCTCGATGCGCTCAAGCATGACGTTGAGGTTTTCTGCGAGGCGGTCGAGCTCATCGCCGGTACCGGCGATCGGCAGCCGCCCACTCAGGTCGCCGGCCATGATGGTGCGTGTCGTCTCGGTCATCGCGTCGACGCGCCGCAGCACGCGGCGGGTGACGAACAGGCCGCCCGCTAGACCCAGCACGACGACGATGAGCACGGACCAGCGCCCCGCCGACAGCACGATCTGGTAAAGCCGCTCACGCTCTTCGAGATCGCGGCCGACGAGAAGGCGGAATCCGCCCGGAAGCTGGAAAACGCGCACCAGAGCCTGATGCTCCGGACGGCCGGAATTTTCCGGCTCGTCGAGGCGCCGATAGAGGATCTCCGTCCAGCCCTGGGTGTCGAGCGTGCCGGGCGGCAGCGCGGTGACGTTGCCGGCCAGTGCCTGCCCGTTAAACGTGGTGACAAGGTAAAGGCTCGATCCCGGCCGCCGGGCCCTGGCGTCGACCGCGATCACCAGACGGCGGATGCCGCCGATCCGGTACTGCTCGGACAGACCGGTAATCTCGGCATTGACGGTGTCGGTGATCTGTTCGGTGATCAGGCGGCGGGTATTGAGGGCGAAATAGCCGAGCAGAAAGCCCGCGAACAGCGCGAACACGGTCAGATAGACCAATGTCAGCTTGAATGTGGTCGTCCGAAATAGTTTACCGAGCGCCGTCACGGACCATGTATCCCGCGCCGCGGACCGTATGCAAAAGCGGCTGGGAGAAACCTTTATCGATTTTCGAGCGCAGACGCGAGATATGCACGTCGATGACGTTGGTCTGCGGGTCGAAATGATAGTCCCACACGTTCTCCAGGAGCATGGTCCGGGTGACCACCTGGCCCGCGTGCTTCATCAGGTATTCGAGAAGGCGAAATTCCCGCGGTTGCAGCGTGACTTCCTCTTCGCCGCGGCGCACTTCGCGCGACATTCGGTCGAGGACGAGGTCGCCCACCCGCAGAACCGTCTCCTCGCCGCGGCCGCCGCGGCGGCGCGACAGCACCTCGACGCGGGCGAGTAGTTCGGAGAAGGAATAGGGCTTGGGAAGGTAGTCGTCGCCGCCGGCGCGAAGGCCTTTGACGCGATCGTCGACTTGGCCGAGGGCGGAGAGAATAAGTACCGGCGTCTCGATGCTCTTGGCCCTGAGCTGGCCGATCAGCGTCAGACCGTCGAGCTTGGGCAGCATGCGGTCGATGATGAGGACGTCATACTGGCCGTCGAGACCCATCGCGAGACCATCCTCGCCGTCGGTCGCGGCGTCGGCGACGTGGCCGACCTCGCGGAACGCCTTCACCAGATAGTCCGCGGCGTCGCGGTCGTCCTCGACAATGAGAAGGCGCATGGTGACCCGGTCCGGTTGCGCATCGGCCGCCCGGCCGAACGCACGTTGCCCTTGAATATCCGCAGAAGGGGGCATCGGTCACACCAATTTTCGTTCAATCCATGGCAGGCCAAACCTGCCGGCACTCCGCCCCGAAGCTTGCGCGCCCCCCCGATATACGTGAGGGGGTGGCGGCATGGCCGCCACCCCCTCTACGACCCCACCCCAGCGGGGGCGACGGATGCCGGGGTTGGAGTTCTGCCCGGGAGAAGGCGAAGGCCTTTGCCTCCCCGCCCCAGGATGAGCCGGGACGGGCCGAAGCCCGTCCCGTGAGGGCGCCCACCGGCGGGGGCGACGGATGCCGGCGGGAGTCCCCAACACTCAGCGCATGATCCCGAAAAGCGGGTACCGGTTTTCCGTCCAGATCATGCGCAAACTAAAGAGCCATCAACCCTGTCCGATCGGCAGGGCAACGAAGCGCGTGTTGTCACCGGACTTCACGCGCATCAGCACGTTCTTGCGGCCGTCCTTGCGCGCGACGCCGATGGCCTTGCGCACATCGCCGGGCGAGGACACTTCCTTCCCGCTGATTTGAAGGATTACGTCGCCGGTCGAGAAGCCGTGCTCGGCAGCGACGCCCGCGGAATCGACGTTGGTGACGACGACACCCTCATCGCCGGCGCCATTGACGCGGGAGGCGGGCGCCAGCGTCAG
>DATCFB010000141.1:0-7738 GCA_036509755.1 Pseudolabrys sp.
CGCCGCCGGCGCCGCGGCTAACCTCCCGTTAACCATGCGCTTTTAACCTCCGTTAACCACTGCCCGCCGGTCGCGGGCGGGGCCGCGCGCGTTGCGCGGCGGGTTGACGGAGGTTTTGCGATCGCAGCGTCGCGCAAGGTGATGCGGCTGAGGACGGCGGCGCCCGGCGCGCTGCTGATCGCGGCCGCCTGCTTTGCTGCCGGGGCCGCGCACGCGCAGACCGCTTTCCAGTTTCCCGATCCGCTGGCGCCGACGCTCCAGACCGATCCGACGAAGCCGCCGCGCTTTCAGAAGCCGGCCAAACCGAGCCAATCCGGGCAGCAGCGCCAGACCTTTGCGCCGGTCGTCGCGCCGGCCTCCGGTGCGGGAAAGACCGGCTTCGATTCGACAAATGCCCGCAAGAAAGCGGTCAAACGCAAGCCGAACAGCAAAACGACGACAGATGCAGATGCAAAGGCGATCGCGCCGGGTGTGGCGCAGCCGCTGACCATCAGCACCGACCAGAAGCCGGCAAATGCCGCCTTCGCGCAGGCGCCAGCCGCACCGCCCGGCTCGCCGCCGGTCGAGATCGGTGCGATCCGCAAGCCGCTGCTTAAGCGCAAGGCGCATATCGAGCCGCCAGACCCATACGCGCAACTCGGCATCCGCACCGGCGCCTTCGATCTCTATCCGGCGATCGAACTGATCGGCGGCTACGCCACCAATCCCGGCGCCGAGCCGAGCCCGCGCGGCGCGGCCCTCTACACGATCGCACCCGAACTGCGTGCGCAGTCGAACTGGTCGCGGCACGAGCTCAAGGCCGACCTGCGCGGCAGCTATACCGGCTACAGCCCCGACGAGACGCCGACGCTGACCCGGCCCTATTTCAACGGCAAGGTCGACGGCCGCATCGACGTGCGCGACACGACGCGCATCGATCTCGGCACGCGCGCACTGGTCTCGACGGATAATCCCGGGAGCCCCAATCTTCAGGCCGGCCTCTCCACGCTGCCGGTATTCGCCACCTATGGCGGCAATGCCGGCGTGACGCAGCGCTTCAACCGAGTCGAGGTCAGGGTGAAAGGCGACGTCGAGCGGACGTCGTACCAGGACTCGCAGCTCACCGACGGCACGACGGCGAGCAACAAGGATCGCGACTACAATCAATATGCCGGCACCCTGCGCGGCGGCTACGAGCTGACGCCGGGCATCACGCCTTACGTCGAGATCGGCGCCGACACGCGGGTGCACGATCTCGATACGGATTTCTCCGGCTATCAGCGCAATTCGAATGGCATCGTCGGCAATGTCGGCGGCACATTCGAACTGACGCGGCTGCTGACCGGTGAGGCCTCGATCGGCTACACGACGCGCAGCTACGAGGATCCGCGTTTCGAACGGCTCAAAGGACTGATCGGCAGCGGCTCGCTGGTGTGGACGGTCGACGCGCTCAACACCGTCAAGTTCACCGCGTCATCGACGCTCGGTGAATCCAACATCGCCGGCGTGCCCGGCGTGTTCTATCGCGACCTCGGCCTGCAATACGATCACGCGTTCCGCCGCTGGCTCATCGGCACGCTCAAGCTCGGCATCGGCCAGGATGTGTACCAGGGCTCATCCGCGCCGGGCATCCCCGACAGCGTCCAGTCGAACCCGGGCTCGAACGTCGCCGACCGCACCGACAACCGCTATTCGGTCGGCCTCGGCTTCACCTACAAGATCGATCGCACGATGCAGCTCAAGGGCGAGTTTCAGCAGAACTGGCTGCGCTCGAACGTCTCCGGCGTCGACTTCACCGCCAGCACGTTCCTCCTCGGACTGCGCCTGCAGCGCTGAACTTTATTTGCCGCTAAGGATGCGCTGGATTTCGGCGCGGAATTCGGGCGCCAGGTCGGGGCGGTCGAGGCCGTAGGCGACGTTGGCGGCGAGAAAACCGATCTTCGAGCCGCAATCATAGCTGCGGCCCTCGAACTTCAGTCCGTAGAAGGGCTGCGTCGCGGCGAGCGCGAGCATGGCGTCCGTCAATTGAATCTCGCCGCCGGTGCCGGCCGCCTGCTTCTCGAGGATGCCGAAAATCTCCGGCTGCAAGATGTAGCGGCCGGTAATCGACAAATTCGACGGCGCTTCGCTCGCCTTCGGCTTCTCCACCATCTTCGTGATGGAGAAGGCCTTGCCTTTGCTCGGGCCGACGCCGACCACGCCGTACATGTGCACGCGGTCCTTCGGCACCTCCTCGACGGCGATGATGTTGGCTTTGGCATCGAGATCTTTCGCCGCATCGATCATCTGCGCCAGACAGCCGCGCTTATGCTTCACCAGCACGTCGGGCAGCAGCAGCGCGAAGGGCTCGTGGCCGACGATCTCGCGCGCGCACCACACGGCGTGACCGAGGCCGAGGGGGGACTGCTGGCGGGTGAAGCTCACGGTACCGGCTTCCGGCAGCGCCTCGGACAGCAAAGCCAGCTCCATCTTTTTGCCGCGTTCGACCAGAGTCACTTCGAGCTCGAACTGACGGTCGAAATGGTCCTCGATGACGCTCTTGTTCCGCCCGGTGACGAACACAAGGTGCTCGATGCCGGCCTCGTAGGCCTCGTCGACGACGTGCTGGATCAGCGGCCGGTCGACGACCGGCAGCATCTCCTTCGGCAGCGCCTTGGTCGCGGGGAGGAAGCGGGTGCCGAGGCCGGCGACGGGGAAAATGGCTTTACGGATGCGGGTCATGGGCGGAGTCAAAGCATGGGCGCGCGCCGTGGTCCAGAGATCCATCAGCTACCGCATTAACGGCGCCGAAAGGATATCGCGTCACCCATAGGAGCGTCCGGAAGGCGTGGGGACCGCCTTGAAGGGGAGCCGCAATTTGGGGATGGCCAAGCGCCCGTTCGTCGCCGCAATAGCCGTTGCCGCCGTGCTGGCCGGCACAGCCGGCACAGCCGCGCAGGAACGCCGCGCTGCCCTCACGACCGGCTCGATCGGCGCGCCAACTACGGTTCGTGCGCCTGCGCGATGGAGCGGCGAAGGGGGCGCCTCCGGCGATCCGTCGATGAGCCCGGAAGCGATCCGCGCCGCCGCCGCCAATTTCCATGGCTGCCTTGAGAGCCTGTGGCCGCAGGCCGCGCGCCACGGCGTCTCCCGACGCGCCTTCGAAACCGCAACCGCCTCGCTGACGCCCGACCTGCGCATCATGGACTTGCTCGACTCCCAGCCGGAATTCACCAAGGCGGTGTGGGACTATCTCGACGTGCTCGTCACCGATGCGCGCATTGCCAAAGGCCGCGAACTGCTTACCCGCTACGACAAGGTTTTCGATGCGGTCGAACGCGCCTATGGCGTCGATCGTTATGTCATTGCCGCCATCTGGGGCGTCGAGACCAATTATGGCACGCTCGCCGGCGACAAGCCGGTGCTGCGCTCGACCGCGACGCTCGCCTGCGTCGGCCGCCGCCAGCGCTATTTCCGCGACGAGTTCCTCGACGCGCTGGAGATCGTCGCGCGCGGCGACATCAGCCCCGACAAGCTCGTCGGCTCCTGGGCCGGCGCCTTCGGGCCGACGCAATTCATGCCGAGCGCTTACAAGCGTTACGCCGTCGATTTCGACGGCGACGGCCGCCGCGACGTCATCTCGTCGGTGCCGGACCTGATCGCATCGACCGCCAACAATTTGAAAAAAGACGGCTGGGTGACTGGCGAGACCTGGGGCTACGAGGTCGTCGTGCCGGCGACGTTCGACTTCCGCCTCGCCGGCCGCTCGCATGCCATGAGCCTCGCCGAGTGGCAGCGGCTCGGCATCGCGCGGCCGCATGGACTCGCCGTCGCGCGGCCGGACGAACAGGCCTATCTGCTGGTGCCTGCCGGCATCCAGGGTCCCGGATTCCTGATGCTGCGCAATTTCCACGTGATCATGCGCTACAATCCGGCCGAGGCCTACGCGCTGGCGATCGGTCATCTGGCCGACCGGCTGCGCGGCGGTGGCGCCTTCGTGCAGCATTGGCCGCGCTACGAACGCGTGCTCAGCCGGGCCGAGCGGCTGCAAATGCAGGAAGAACTCGCGCGTCACGGCTTCGAGGTCGGCGAGCCGGACGGGCGCCTCGGCGCGCGTACGCGCGACGCCATCCGCGACTTCCAGGCGCGCATCGGCCGCGTGCCCGATGGCTTCGCCTCGGCGGGATTGCTGGAGCAGTTGCGAGCGCGGTGAGGGGAGCTGCTCCGTCGTCCTGAGGAGCGAGCGAAGCGAGCCTCGAAGGACCTCAGACTCAGAGACCCTTCGAGGCTCGGCGACTTCGCCGCCTCGCTCCTCAGGGTGACGGAGAGATTTGGACAAGCGCTATCGCCCGTATTCTTTGCGGCGCCGGGTACGCCGTAGTCCAAATCTCGGCTCCCTCGAGGGGAGCGGAGCGCCGGCAGACGCGGGGGTTTGCGAGACCCCCGGTGGGCGGCCGGCGAAGCCGCCCGATGAGACGCTTGCGAGGCGTCTCCTTCCTCCTTTGTAAGGAGAAAGGCGCCTCCCGGCGCTCCACGTGCGGCGACTTTTGGCTCAATCGGGGCCGCGCTTTCGGGGACTGGGCGCGCTTTGTGCCAGTCCCGATCCAGCGAGCTCCTCGCGGAGCGGTCGTAATGCCGCCCGGGCGGGGTCCCGGAGCCTCCCGAGTCCCGGCTTACGAGGCCGGGCCGCGGGCGCCGCATCGATCGACGCCGGGAAGACTGTTCCCTTCGCCGACCCGGTGAGTTGAGGCCGTATCTCCGGCCCTCCCTCACCGCCGCTCCATCCTCATAGCGTCCCATGACGACGCCCCTCGAAAGAGCAGGACGGGACGGATAATAGTCATATCTGAGAATGTGTCAACAGTCCTAGTAAAGGAGTTTTAGCAGAACGCGGAAATTCAAGCCCCACTCTCGCGACGGCGAGGCCGCGCCGGGTAACACTATCCCGATCTTCGAGTTGACATTTTCGGCGTGCTATTACCCTCTTGCGAGGTGGGACGGCCGGCCGCCGCGAGCGGCCGCAAGTTCCGCCAAGTCCTTGGGCGATCTCGCATGTTCGGCAAAATCCGCGTCACGCGCTGGCTCGTCGGGGCGCTCCTGATGGCGCTTCTGGAATGCGCCGGAGTGCTCGCGATCGAGGTCGCCGTCACCACGCCGGCGCAGGCGCAGTTCTGGAACGACTGGACCTCCTCACGCCGTCCGTCGCGGCCGCGCTCCGGCGGCATCTTTCAGAACCTGTTCGGTCCCGACAACCCGCCCCGTTCCGGCGATCAATACGAGCCGCGGCACCAGGCGCCGATCGACAGCGCGCGGGCACCGGCCCCGCGCAAGCCCGACGGCAAAGGTGAAGCGGTTGCTCCGACGACCTCGATCGTTGTCATGGGCGACGCCATGGCCGATTGGCTCGCCTACGGCCTCGAGGATGCTTTCGCCGATTCCCCTGAAGTCGCGATCGTGCGCAAGAACAAATTGCACTCGGGGCTCCTGCGTTACGACCCGAAGGACGATCTCGACTGGTGGCACGTCGCGCGCGACATCCTCACGCAGGAAAAAGCGAACTACGTCGTGATGATGCTCGGCGTCTCGGACCGCCAGAACATCCGCGAGCGCGATCTCGCCAAGGAAGCCGAGAAGAACGCCAAGGAAGAGCAAGACAAGAAGTCCGATGCGTCGCCGAAGGCCGATCAGCAAGCGACGGCCGACAAGCCGGAGACCGCGGAGACCAAGACGAAAAAGCCGACCGGCGTCGTCGAATTCCAGAGCGAGCAATGGGAGCGCATCTATAACCGGCGCATCGACGACACCATCGCGGCCCTCAAGAGCAAGGGCGTGCCGGTGTTCTGGGTCGGCCTGCCGCCGATCCGCGGCACCAAGTCGACGGCGGAGGCGAGCTATCTCAACAATCTTTACCGGCAGCGAGCGGAGCGCGCCGGCGTCGTCTACATCGATGTATGGGACGGTTTCGTCGACGAATCCGGCAAATTCACCACCTTCGGTCCGGACTACGAAGGCCAGAAGCGCCGACTGCGCACGGCCGACGGCGTCTATTTCACGAAATACGGCGCGCGCAAGCTCGCGCACTATGTCGAGCGCGAGGTCCGCCGGTACATGACCAACCGCATTGTGGCTCTGCCGACGTCGCCTGTGGCGCCCACGCCGGAAGCGGGCAAACCGGCGCAGCGTCCGCTCGCAGGCCCCGTGGTGCCGCTGACGGTGACAACGTCGACGACCGATGAACTGCTCGGCGGCGCGTCGGCGTCGCGCGTGCACGGCGACGCCATTGCATCGCAGGTGCTGGTGAAAGGTGAGCCGCTGTCGCCGCAGCGCGGCCGTGCCGACGATTTCGCCTGGCCGCCGGGCAGCGAGCCGCGGCCCGAACCCGCCGTTGCATCTCCCGCCAAGCCCGCGCCGGTGACGAAGTCGCAGGCGCCCAGCACGGCCCCGGCCGCGATCATTGCTAAGCCTGCCGCGCCGGTATCGGCCGCCTCTACTCTCGCAACGGCCGCGCCAACCGCCGCATCGAAGAAGTCCGAGCCGCCGGTGCCGGTCATTGCCGCGCCCGAGCCGGGCACCGACCAGTCGCAGGCCGCGGTCGAGCCGAAGGCGAGCGAGACCCCGAGCGAAGCACAAGCGCCCGCAGCAAAATCGGCACAGCGTGTCGCGCCGAAGACGCGCGAGGCCGAAGTGGAACGCCGGCGCGCCGATCGCAGTGCGCCGCGTCCGCCGCGTAACGTACAGCGCTCGAACGACCCGTTCGGCCGCGGTGGGCTATTCGGCATCTTCCGGTAAGTTTCGCCCGTCACTTTGAGGTGCCGTCGCGAAGCGACGGCCTCGAAGGGTCTGTGAGTCAGAGGTCCTCCGAGGCCCGCGCTGTGCGCGGGCGCCTCAGGACGACGCCGGGCCTCAGTCCTGAATGATCAGCATCACGTAGGCGGCGAACAGAATCACGTGCACCGCGCCTTGCAGGACGTTTGTGCGGCCGCTGGCGAAGGTGACGACACTGACCGCCAGCGTCAGGATCAGGATCACGTCGTTGGCGCCGTTCAGCCCGAAATAGATCTCATGGTCGGTGGCGTGACTGACCAGGAGCATCACCGGCACTGTCATGCCGGTCGTCGACAGCACCGAGCCGAGCGAGATGTTGATCGAGCGCTGCATCCGGTTGGCCATGGCCGAGCGGATTGCGCCGATCGCCTCCGGCGTCGCGACCAGCACAGCGATGATGACGCCGCCGAGCAGCGCCGGCAGCCGCAGCGTTTCGATGAGCTGGTCGATCGGACGGGCGAGCTGCTCGGCGAGATAGACGACGGGCAGGATGTAGGCGACGAGCAGGATGCCGTGCCACGACAGGGATGAAGAGGCGCGCGGCAGTTCCGGCGGTGTGCTCTCGTCGGAGCCGTCGCTGGTGAAGTAACCGCGGTGCCGGCCGGTCTGCACGGCCAGGAATGCGGCATAGAGCCCGCCGGCGATCGCCAGCAGAAACATCTGCTGCCCGAACGACAAGGTCGGGCCGGGCGTCGTGGTCGTGAAGTTCGGCAGGGTCAGCGTCAGCACGGCGAGCGGGATGATCACGCCGAGATAGGCGTTGGCGCCTTGCAGATTGTAGTGCTGCTCGCGGTGGCGCCAGGCGCCGAGCAGGAGCGCCGAGCCGACGACGCCGCCGAGGATGATCATGACGATCGAGTAGAGCGTGTCGCGCACCAAAGTCGGATTGTTCTCGCCGTGCAGCATCACCGCAGTGATGCTCATGACCTCGATGGCGGTCACCGACAAAGTGAGC
>DATCFB010000142.1:0-6929 GCA_036509755.1 Pseudolabrys sp.
GGCGTGCGTATCGACCTGCCGTGGCAGCAGATTGCCAACGAATCGAAGAAAGCCGGCGACTCGATTGACAAGACAGGCGATGCGCCCAAGCACGCCGGTCCGCATGTCGCGGTGGGCCAAATTCGTTATCCGGGAGGTCGCAACGGCGTACTCGTCTACATCAAATCCTCGCTGACCGGCGACGAGAACGACTACGTCTTCCATTACAAGAAGCGTTACGGAGCGTTCCCGCACGAGACGACGCTCGACCAGCTCTTTACCGAGGAACAGTTTGAGGCCTATCGCGCGCTCGGCTTCCATGCGGCCTATCGTTTCTTCGACCGGCGCGACGGCTTCGCCTACCCGGATCCAGCGGCCAACCCCTGCTTCCGCGATCAGCTCGCAGTGCTGGATCGCCTGTTCCCGGTGTCGTCGGAAGCGGACCCTTGCGCGCCGCGTCCCTATGAGACTTTCGCGGGCCGGCTCGCGGCGGAGATGGCGAAAGCAAAAGCCGAGGAGGCCAAGCGGGCGGCGGCGGAAAGCTGCTGCGCCGATCTCGCGGCCGCGGCCGGACGCGTCGCGGTAGCTGCGCAGACTGCGGCCGGCGTCCTCGCTGAGGCACCCGCCGCAACGGGCTGAGGCAGCGGGGCGCGGCAGCCGCGCGGCCGCAGGCGGCACCTTATATTCGCCGCCTCGCGCGATTAAATGCCGTCCATGCCTCCTCCTTCCGACTCCGAACGCAACCGCTTCTCCGCCCGGGCCCGGCGCTACGCCAGGGTCGGCACGAGCGTCGGCGGCGTCGCCGCGCGCATCGCCGGCCAGCGCCTCGTCGGCGCGCAGGGCGGCCGTGAGGGCAACGCGATCGCGCTCGCCGCCGCGCTCGGCGGGCTGAAGGGCCCGATCATGAAGGTGGCGCAGTTGCTGGCCACCATTCCCGATGCCGTGCCGCCGGAATACGCCTCCGAACTGATGAAGCTTCAGAGCCAGGCGCCGCCGATGGGCTGGGCCTTCGTGAAGCGCCGCATGGGCGCCGAGCTTGGGCCCGACTGGCAGGCGAAGTTCGCCTCCTTCGAGCATCATCCCGCTGCGGCCGCGTCACTCGGTCAGGTGCATCGCGCCACCGCGCTCTCGGAAGCGCCGCTCGCCTGCAAGCTCCAGTATCCCGACATGCAGTCGGCGGTGGAGGCCGACCTCAATCAGCTCCAGTTGCTCCTGTCGCTGCGCAAGCGCTTCGATCCGGCGATCGACACGTCCGAGATCGGCATCGAGATTGCCGCGCGCTTGCGCGAGGAGCTCGACTACGCGCGCGAGGCGAAACATGTCGCGCTCTATCAAGCCATGCTGAAGGACGAAAATTCGGTGCGCGTGCCGAATGTCTGGCCGGACCTGTCGACCCGGCGGCTCCTGACGCTCGACTGGCTCGATGGCACGCGCATGCTCGCGCACAAGGACGACCCGCTCGAGACGCGCAACCGTCTTGCGGCGGCGATGTTCACCGCATGGTGGTTCCCGTTCAGCCGCTTCGGCGTCATCCACGGCGATCCGCATCTCGGCAATTACACGGTCTTCGAAGAAGAGGGACGTCCGGCCGGCATCAACCTCCTCGACTACGGCTGCATCCGCATCTTCCCGCCGAGTTTCGTCGGCGGCGTGGTCGATCTCTATCAAGGGCTTCTCAATGGCGACGAGGCGCGCATCGTCCACGCCTATGAGACCTGGGGCTTCAAGCGGCTTTCCCGCGACATGATCGACACGCTCAACATCTGGGCGGTCTTCATCTACGGCCCGCTGCTCGACGACCGCGTCCGCACCATCGCCGACGGCGTGAAGCCGTCCGATTATGGACGTCGCGAGGCTTTCCGCGTCCACCAGGCGCTCAAGGCCCAGGGCCCGGTAACGGTGCCGCGCGAATTCGTGTTTATGGACCGCGCGGCGGTCGGCCTTGGGGCCGTGTTCCTGCATCTGGCCGCCGAACTCAACTTCTACCGGCTGTTCAACGAGGCGATCGAGGCTTTCTCGGTCGAGCAGGTCGCGGCGCGTCAGACCGTGGCGCTCGCCGCCGCCGGGCTCTAGGCCGAGGAATTCTGCCCGTCAGGACGGCAATGTCCGCCCAAATTTCGGGCGGTGAGGATGCCTGCCGCGCCGTTGCCCTTGCCGCCCATTTACGCTACCCAAATCGAGAGCCCGCTCGATTTGAGACCCGGAGATTCCCCCCAATGGCCGACCACGGCACCGTCGAATACGCCACCGCAACCGGCAACGACTACCCGGCGCACGAGAACACCTACGAGCGCTTCCTCCACTTCACTTTCACCGTCATTTTCCACATCGTGAGCCTGCTGCTCGGCCTCGCCGCCGGCGGCGTCGCAGACCACTGGTTCGCGGCCCTCTGTATCTTCATCCTGGCGATCATCGGCCTCATCGCCGGCCTGCTCAGCGGCAGCCGCACCCCGAGCTACGTCGCCTTCGTCCTCTGCGCGCTGATCTTCCTCTACAGCGTGCTCGGCTGATCGTTCGGCCCTGAGGAGGGCGTCATGCGGATTGCGGTTGCGCGAGAAACCGACGCCGACGAACCGCGCGTGGCGGCCACGCCCGAGACGGTGAAGAAGTTCGTGGTGCTGGGCGCCGAGGTCGTGGTCGGCCGCGGCGCCGGCAACGCTTCCGGCAATCTCGACACCGATTATGAGGCCGCCGGCGCAACGATCTCCGACGCGCCGGTCAAGGACGCCGACCTCGTTCTCAAGGTGCGCCGTCCGGCGCCCGCGGAACTCGCCGACTACAAGCGCGGCGCTCTCGTCGTCGCCATCATGGATCCTTACGGCAACGAGGCGGCGTTGAAGCAGATGGCCGACGCCGGCGTGACCGCCGTCGCCATGGAAT
The DNA here is from genome assembly GCA_036509755.1 of Pseudolabrys sp. Lineage (GTDB taxonomy): Bacteria > Pseudomonadota > Alphaproteobacteria > Rhizobiales > Xanthobacteraceae > Pseudolabrys. Next base: position 2,860 of record DATCFB010000142.1, read on the forward strand.
TGATGCCGCGCATCACCCGTGCCCAGTCGATGGACGTGCTGTCGAGCCAGGCGAACCTTGCCGGTTATCGCGCTGTCATCGATGCCGCCTCCGAATACGGCCGCGCGCTGCCCATGATGATGACCGCGGCCGGCACCGTGCCGGCGGCGAAGGTGTTCATCATGGGGGTCGGCGTCGCCGGCCTCCAGGCGATCGCCACGGCGCGCCGCCTGGGCGCAGTCGTCACCGCGACCGACGTGCGCCCCGCCACCAAGGAGCAGGTGGAAAGCCTGGGCGCCAAGTTTCTTGCCGTCGAGGACGAGGAGTTCAAGAACGCGCAGACCGCCGGTGGCTACGCCAAGGAGATGTCCAAGGAGTACCAGGCCAAGCAGGCCGCGCTCACCGCCGAGCACATCAAGAAGCAGGACATCGTCATCACCACTGCGCTGATCCCCGGGCGTCCGGCGCCGCGGCTGATCACGAAGGACATGGTGGCCTCGATGCGCTCCGGCTCGGTGATCATCGATCTCGCCGTCGAGCGCGGCGGCAATGTCGAGGGCGCGGTCGCCGGCAGCGTCGTCAATGTCGGCGGCGTCAAGATCGTCGGCCATCTGAACGTGGCGGGCCGGCTGGCGGCCTCCGCCTCCGCCCTCTACGCCAAGAACCTGTTCACCTTCGTCGAGACGCTGATCGACAAGAAAGAAAAGAAGCTGGCCGTCAACTGGGACGACGAACTGGTCAAGGCGACCGTGCTGACGCGCGACGGCGCCGTGGTGCACCCGAATTTCCAGCCGAAGCCGGCGGCTTAAAGAACGGAGGTCCGTCGTGGCCGAGGTCTCTCCCTTCGTCTTCGAGTTCTCGATCTTCGTGCTCGCCGTGTGCGTCGGCTATTATGTCGTCTGGTCGGTGACCCCGGCGCTGCACACACCGCTGATGTCGGTCACCAACGCCATCTCTTCGGTGATCGTGGTCGGCGCGCTGCTCGCGGTCGGCGTCGCGCTCGCGACCAACGACCAGGGCCCGCTATGGGCCCGCGGCCTCGGCTTCGTCGCGCTGATCTTCGCCTCGATCAACATCTTCGGCGGCTTCCTGGTCACCCAGCGCATGCTGGCGATGTACCAGCGGAAAAAGAAGTGAGCCCGCAATGAGCCCCAATCTCGTCGCGCTGCTCTACCTCGTCGCCGGCGTACTGTTCATCCTGGCGCTGCGCGGGCTGTCGTCACCCGCCACCAGCCGCCGCGGCAACCAGTTCGGCATGATCGGCATGACCATCGCCGTGCTGACGACGCTCGGCTCGCATCCGCCGGCCGACGGGCTCTCGTGGGTATTGGTGTTCGGCGGCATCGCCATCGGCGGCGGCATCGGTGCGGTGATCGCGCGCAAGGTGCCGATGACGTCGATGCCGGAACTGGTCGCCGCCTTCCATTCGCTGGTCGGCATGGCGGCGGTGCTGGTCGCCGCCGGCGCCTTCTACGCGCCGTCCGCCTTCGGCATCGGCACCGAGGGCCACATCCACGCGCAGAGCCTGATCGAGATGTCGCTCGGCGTTGCCATCGGCGCTATCACCTTCACCGGCTCGGTCATCGCCTTCCTGAAGCTGTCGGGCCGCATGAGCGGCAAGCCGATCATCCTGCCGGCGCGCCACATCGTGAACATCGCGCTGGCGCTGGCGCTCATCTATTTCATCTACAGCTTCTTCAGCTGGCAGACGCCGGTCGACTTCTGGGCCATCGTCGTCATCGCGCTGGTGCTCGGCGTGCTGATCATCGTGCCGATCGGCGGCGCCGACATGCCGGTCGTGATCTCGATGCTCAACTCGTATTCGGGTTGGGCGGCCGCCGGCATCGGCTTCACCCTCGGCAATTCCGCGCTGATCATCACCGGCGCATTGGTCGGCTCCTCGGGCGCGATCCTGTCCTACATCATGTGCAAGGGCATGAACCGCTCGTTTATCTCGGTGATCCTCGGCGGTTTCGGCGGCGAGACCGCGGGTCCGGCCGCCGGCGCGGCGGAGCAGCGGCCGGTCAAGCTCGGCTCGGCCGAAGACGCCGCCTACATCATGAAGAACGCCTCCAAGGTCATCATCGTACCCGGCTACGGCATGGCGGTGGCGCAGGCGCAGCATGCCCTGCGCGAGATGGCCGATCGTCTCAAGAAGGAGGGCGTCGAGGTGAAATACGCCATTCACCCGGTCGCCGGCCGCATGCCCGGGCACATGAACGTGCTGCTCGCCGAGGCCAACGTGCCTTATGACGAGGTGTTCGAGCTCGAGGACATCAATTCCGAGTTCGCGCAGGCCGACGTCGCCTTCGTCATCGGCGCCAACGACGTCACCAACCCGGCGGCCGAAGACGACAAATCCTCGCCGATCTACGGCATGCCGGTGCTCCAGGTGTGGAAGGCCGGCACGGTGATGTTCATCAAGCGCTCGCTGGCGTCCGGCTATGCCGGCATCGACAATCCGCTATTCTATCGCGACAACACGATGATGCTGCTCGGCGACGCCAAGAAGATGACCGAGTCCATCGTCAAGGCGATGTAATGGCCGCCGCATCGCGGCGAGTGCGGGCCGTATGCTACGCCCGCGCGACGCCGTTGAAGGCAATTCTTGCGCTCGCTTTGGCCTTCTTCGCCAGCCCCGCGCTGGCGCAGCAGCCGTCGTGCACGCCGCCGCTCGCGCCGATGCTGCGCGTCGAATTCTACTTCGGCCTCGCGATCAAGGGTCGCGCGCCGGTGACGCGCGCCGAATGGGAAGGTTTCGTCGGCCGCGAATTGACGCCGCGCTTCCCCGGGCTGACCGTGCTCGACGCGCACGGCGCTTGGCGCGACGGCAAGCGCGAGGTGCGCGAAGCCAGCAAGTTGGTCGTAGTCGTCACCGCGGATGGGCCGGCAATCCGGAGCGCCATTGCCGAAGCGAGCGAAGCCTACAAGGCACGCTTTCATCAATCGTCGGTGGGCATCGTCACGCAGCCGGTCTGCGCGGCATTCTAGCCGCTTACGCGACCTGCTTGTCGGCCTGCGCTTCCGGCACGAGTGGCGGTGCCTCGTCGGTGGACGGGATCGCTGCCGGCGGCACATAGCGGAACGCATGGCCGTGCAGCGTCACCGTCGGCACGTTGCCGAAATGACCGTCGCCGAAGGCGGCGAGGCGGCGTTCCAGCTCGTCTTTGCCGATGTCCGCGGGGATGTCGCAGGCCACGCGCACCATCGCCTTGGTGCTGCGCCGGCCGCTCCATTGCACCCGCAGCTCCGGCAGTGGCGCGGAATCGCGGGCCAGCGCCGGCGCGAGCCGCCAGATGAGCCGCGCGCATTGCACGAAAGCAAGCTTGTCGAGGTCCTCGACGCCGGCGCCCGGCGGCACGCCGAACACTTCGACACCGACGATCGGTCCGGCATCGACCTCCGCCGCCATTACATGCGCGGTTGCGCCGAAGAAGGGCGCGCGGTCGTAGACGGCGAAATGCGACGGCAGCCAGCCAGGATAGCTCGGCGGGCCGGGATGGAAATTGTAGGCGCCGTAGCCAAGCGCGGCGAGCACATTCGCCGGCACAACGATCGGCGTGAGGAAGCCGATGATGCGCGCGCGCGCGAGCATCGCTTGGGGTAGCGCGAGCAGCTCGGCTTTGGTCTGCGGTGTCAGGACGGTAAGCGCGGGGTTCTGCGCGCGCAGCAGCGCGGCGAGCGTGTCGCGCTCGGCCATTCCGGTGAGCAGGATGATCGTGTCGAACACTGCTGCTAGCCCGCGTCGGCGGTCGCTCGCGCGTCCCCGAATCTTCTATGCGTGCTTCGGGTTCGTAATCCGTTAACGCAAGCAGCGGCGGCCTTCCCCACGACCCGGAAAGGGGGGTCAGAACGTCTGGTACGCCTGCCCGACCTTGCCGCCGACGCGCTCGAAGCCGTCGCGCGCCGTCTGGCTCGTCTGGTCGATGTTCATGGCGCGAGCATAGGAACCGGCCGCCTTCTCCTTGTCGCCGAGCCGCTCATAGGCGAGCCCGCGGCTGACCCAGGCCTGCACGTTCTGCGGCGCGATGGTGACGGCGTCGTCGAGATCGCTCGCCGCATTCTTGAAATTGTTGACGGCGATGTAGCTC
>DATCFB010000143.1:0-10761 GCA_036509755.1 Pseudolabrys sp.
GGATCGTCTTGTCTTTGCCGAGACGCAGTTCGGTCGGCCAAGCTTCGCTCATGGGCGCCGTTCTAGCGCGCGCAGCCTCAGTTCACAAACCGTACCGTGCCGGCGGGCGCCAGATCGAAGCCGCCCATCTCCCCGGCGCGTGCGGCCAGGTCGTCCGACCGCAGGAATCGCATCAGCAACTGCAGCGCCGGCTGGAAATGATCGCGCTGGCGCATCAAAAGATCGAACGGCTCCCAGACGATCGGAATGAAGTCGAGGCCGGCACCATTGGCGACCGAACGCGTGGCGATGCCGGTGTCGGCGCGACCGGCGCGGATCGCCTGCGCGATGTCGGGCCCGGTCGGGCACATGGGCCCGGCCTGGACAGCGTCGAGCGTGGATTTGGCGCGGTTCAAGAGCGCGAGCAGCAGGAGCTGCGCGCCGGCGCCCTTCGGCCGCATGCAGATGCGCGCCTGCCTTTCAAGCACGTCGTCGATCTTGCCGATCTTCATCGGATTACCGGCCGGCACCAAAAATCCCTGCTCACGGCGACAGAAGCCGATCAGCACCGCGTCGCCGACATCGCTGCGCGCCTTGAGTGTCGCGACATTGGCGTCGGCCTCCGGATCGTCGAGATCGTGCAGATGCATGCCGGCGGCGATCGCCTCGCCGGCGAGGAAGCGCAGCATCCCGGCCTCGCTGCCGATGGCCAGAGTCGCAAGGCCGCAGCCGCTCTCGCGTAGCGCCCATTCGAGCAGCGGATCGTGGCTGCCGGCGACAATCGGCGCCGCCTCCGGACGCGGCAGGCCCTGTGGCCGCTGCACGCTCGCGCCGAGCCAATGATCAAGCTCCGCCTTCGGGAAAAGCCAGCGGCCGGTGACCTTCGTGCACGGGATCGTGCCCTCCGCCACCATCTCGTAGATCTTGCGCTCCTTGAGACGCAGATAGCTGGCGGCTTCGGAGGTCGTAAAAAGCTGCATGGCGAGGCCTTGGGTGACAGGCCGCAAAACCTAGCCGACCGCAACGCGCGAAGCCAATTCAGCCGGCAGCGGCCGCGACGGGTCGCGGCAACGACGCGAGCCGCGCCTTGAAATCGAAAGACGGGTCGGCCGCCTCTTCCGGCAGGATCGATTGACCTGCGCCGAGGAGGCGGCGGCCGAACATGTGGTCGGCGCCGCGATTGACGGACTCGATGCCGATCAGCCTGTCGCCGTCGAAACAGAATACGGAGAATGCGCGGGCGGTGATGTCGCCCCGCACCACCGTGCGGTCGCAGCCGGAGGTGAGGCCGACCATTTGGAGCTTGAGGTCGCGCTGATCGCTCCAGAACCATGGCACGCGGTCATGAATCGAGGGCTTGCCGACAAGCCGGGCAGCGACGCAACGGCCCTGGTCGACGGCGTTCTGCACGGATTCGAGGCGGATGCGCCTGCGGGTCGCCGCATCCGGGAACGAGGCGCAGTCGCCGATCGCCGAGATAGTCCGGTCGGAGGTGAGCAAATGCGCGTCCACGGCGATGCCGTTGTCGAGGGCGAGCCCGGCCGCCTGCGCCAGCCCGGTCTCCGGCACGATGCCGATGCCGACGAGGACGAGGTCCGCCGCAACGCCGCGGCCGTCGACGGTGGTGACGCCGGTGACGCGGCCCGCGGCGCTCTCGATTGCGGAAAGCCGTGCCTCGACCATGAGACGGCTGCCCCAAGCCGCGTGTGCCTCGGCGAAAAAATGCGACACGACCGCCGACACGGCGCGGCTCATGCACCGCGGCAGCGCCTCGACCACGGTCACCTGCTTGCCGAACTTGCTCGCGACGGCCGCCAGTTCCAAGCCGATGAACCCGGCGCCGGCGACGACGATCGACTGCGCGGCGTGGAAGCGCTCCTTGATCGCATCGGCTTCGGCCAAGGTGCGCAGGTAAAGCACGCCATCCGCATTGGCACCCGGAACGGGCAGCTTGCGGTTCTGCGCGCCGGTCGCCAGCACGAGATGGTCGTAGGCGAGCGTCTTGCCGGAGGCGAGCGTGACGCGGCGCGCGGCCCGATCGAGGCCGACGGCCTTGTCGCCGGTCACCAGGCCGATCGCATGCTTCTCGTAATAGGTCTGCGGCCGCAATTGAAGGCGTTCGGCCGTGGTCTCGCCGAGCAGATAGGCTTTGGACAGCGGCGGACGTTGATAGGGAAGCGCCGGTTCGTCACCGACGATGGTGACCGGCTCGGCGTAGCCCAGTTCCCGCAAGGATGCCGCGACCTGGTAACCGCCCTGCCCCGCGCCGATGATGAGGGTGCCGGCCGCCATCCGCTCCGTCTCTTGCGAAGTTCAAGAACGGCAGCGGTCTTATGCGCTTTGACGCGGCTTGTCACGCCGCGGCGGTCGCGGTTCAGGCGTGTGCGACGCTGCGCGCCGAGCGCCGCGCGCTCACCCGCTTGCGGGCCGGCTCAGCCTCGACGACCGCGGGCACGATGCTGACGTTTTGAAGGTCGGCGCAGTGGCAGGTCGCCGCCTTGCGGCGGGCCAGCATCACGCGATGGCCGTCCGGAAATTCCACGTAGCGGCGGACCATGCCGCCTTCACTCTCGAGGACATACTTAGCGCCATCCGGAAACCGGGCCGGAAGCCGACGTGTCGAACGCATTTCCAATCCCTCCAATCGCCTCGTACCGCACGGTCACAACACCCACCTCGTTACCAAGTTCTGGCAGGGCCGGAGTTGTACCCGCTATCCACCGTGCGCTCGGCCGGGGGGCCGACGCGGATCGCCCAAAGATACGGCAGGCGGCGCCTCTGCCTCATTGGCGGGCACCGATCCATTGAATTCCCGGCGGCCGCTATCAAATGAGGGCGGAAAGGTGATCCATGACGGAGCTTCGCAACGACTGGATGTGGTCGGAGGCCTGCGAGATGCTGGCCCGGGCCGAGCGCATGCATCGGGAGTTCTTCCGCCCAGCCCGGACGGCTGCGCGGGTCCCGGCCTGGGAGCCGCCCATCGACGTGCTGGAGACGGACCGCGCGGCGCTCGTCTTCATCGCCCTGCCCGGCGTCGACCCCGATCGGGTCGAGGCGGTCATCGAGGATGATTGCCTTCTGGTGGCGGGTCTTCGCGTGCTGCCCGCCGAGCTTCAGACCGCGACCATCCATCGCCTCGAACTGCCGCAAGGTCGCTTCGAACGGCGCGTGCGGTTGCCGGCGGGACGCTACGTCAATGTCCGCCGGTCGATGGCGAATGGCTGTCTGTTGATCACCCTGGAGAAGGGAGCTTTCCGTGGTTGAGTTAGAAAATCTGCGTTCGATGAGCGAAGGCGCCGGCCCCTCCGGCGGCGCGCCCGAAAAGCCCCGCCAGGAGAGCCAACTCCCGCCGGTGCCGGCCGACGCGATGATCATCGTGCCGGTGCGCAATTTCGTGCTGTTTCCCGGCATCGTGATGCCGGTGACGGTCGGTCGCGCGAAATCGATCGCCGCCGCACAGCAGGCGCTGCGCGAGCAGCGCCCGGTCGGCATCCTCAAGCAGCGCGATCCCGAAGTCGCCGATCCGGGCGCCGTCGACATGCACCGTATGGGCACGGTGGCGAATGTCGTGCGCTACATCACCGGCGCCGACGGCGCGAACCATCTCATCTGTCAGGGCGAGCAGCGTTTCCAGATCCTCGAATTCCTGAGCGGCTGGCCGTTCATGGTCGCGCGGGTGCTGCGCATCCCGGAATCGACGACGCGGACGCCCGAAATCGAGGCGCGCTTCCTGCACCTGCGCGGGCTGGCGCTCGAAACGGTCGAGCTTCTGCCGCAGGCACCGGCCGAACTCGCCGGCGCAATCCAGAGCATCGAGAGTCCCGGCGCGCTGACCGATCTTGCCGTCTCCTACATGGACATCAAACCGGAGGAGAAGCAGGAGATCCTCGAGACCATCGACATCACCGCCCGCATGGAGAAGGTGTCGATCCTTCTCGCGCAACGCGTCGAGGTGCTGCGGCTCTCCGCCGAGATCGGCAAGCAGACCAAGGCCGCGCTCGACGGGCGTCAGCGCGAAGTGCTGCTGCGCGAGCAGATGGCCGCGATCCAAAGGCAGCTCGGCGAAGGCGAGGAAGGCAAAGCCGAGGAACTGGCGGAGCTCGAGAAGAAGATCGCCGAAGCCGGCATGCCGAAAGACGTCGAAGACCAGGCGAAGAAGGAATTGCGCCGGCTCCAGCGCATGCCCGAAGCGCAAGGCGAGTACGGCATGGTCCGCACCTATCTCGACTGGCTGATCGAGCTGCCATGGACGCTGCCCGAGGAGCAGCCGATCGACATCAACGAGGCGCGCCGCATCCTCGATGCCGACCATTACGGCCTCGACAAGATCAAGCGCCGCATCGTCGAATATCTTGCCGTGCGTAAGCTCGCTCCGGCGGCCAAGGCGCCGATCCTGTGCTTCGTCGGACCGCCGGGCGTCGGCAAGACCTCGCTTGGTCAGTCGATCGCGCGCGCCATGAACCGCAAGTTCGTGCGCGTCTCGCTCGGCGGTGTGCACGACGAGGCCGAGATCCGCGGCCACCGGCGCACCTATATCGGCGCCCTTCCCGGCAACATCATCCAGGGCATCAAGAAGGCGGGCTCGCGCAACTGCGTGATGATGCTCGACGAGATCGACAAGCTCGGGGCCGGCATTCACGGCGCCCCGTCAGCGGCGATGCTCGAGGTGCTCGACCCGGAGCAGAACAACACGTTCCGCGACAACTATCTCGGCGTGTCGTTCGACCTGTCGCGCGTCGTGTTCATCGCCACCGCGAACATGCTCGACACCATCCCGAGCCCGTTGCGCGACCGCATGGAGATCATCAGCCTCGCCGGCTACACCGAGACGGAGAAGTTGCAGATCGCCTTGCGCTATCTGGTCAAGCGCCAGATGGATGCGAACGGCGTGAAGGAAGGTCAGGTCGAAATCGCCGAGGCCGCCTTGCGCGAGATCATCCATTACTACACACGCGAAGCGGGCGTCCGGAACCTGGAGCGCGAGATCGGCAAGGTGCTGCGCAACGCGGCCGTGCGTCTCGCCGAAGGTGAGACCGGCGCGATCCGCATCGACGTCGAAGAACTCGTGCCGATCCTCGGCCAACGCAGGTTCGAGAGCGAAGTCGCCATGCGCACCAGCGTGCCGGGCGTCGCGACCGGGCTCGCCTGGACCCCCGTCGGCGGCGACATCCTGTTCATCGAGGCGACGCGGATCCACGGCAGCGGCAGACTGATCCTCACCGGGCAGCTCGGCGACGTCATGAAGGAGAGCGCGCAGGCGGCACTATCGATCGTCAAGAATCGGGCCGTGCTGCTCGGCATCGATCCGAACCGCTTCGAGAAGTCGGACATTCACGTCCACGTGCCGGCGGGCGCCATCCCGAAGGACGGGCCGAGCGCGGGCGTCGCCATGTTCATGGCACTGACCTCGCTGATGACCGACCGGACGATCCGCAGCGACACCGCCATGACCGGCGAGATTTCGCTGCGCGGCCTGGTGCTGCCGGTCGGCGGCATCAAGGAGAAGGTGATCGCCGCCCATGGGGCCGGGCTCAAGCGGGTCATGTTGCCGGCGCGCAACAAGCGTGACTTCGACGACATACCGGACGAGGTCCGCCGTGATCTCGAGTTCATCTGGCTCGAGCGGGTGGAAGAGGCTGTTGCCGCGGCGCTGGAGAGCAAGGCCGCTTCCGCCGCTTCGGCGCCCGGCGAGACGCCAGCGGAGGCGCTGGCCTGAGGGAATTCGCCGCGAAAGAACGAGAGCCCGTGCCGCAAGGCGCGGGCTTCTCTTTGTCTCCCGGGCGCGACTCTTTGTTGCATCTCCATAAGTTCGGAACGGCGCGGGACGTGCACGCGTTGCTGCGGAGAAGCCGACAACAGAATGGAGAGTTGGATGATCTCGAAACTGACGATCGCCGCTGCGCTGGCAGCCTCCGTCGCATTCGCCGCAGTTCCGGCGCAGGCGCAGCATCATCACCACGGCGGCCACCACGGTGGCCACGGTGGCTGGCATCGCGGCGGCGGCTTCGGCGCCGGCGTGGCCGGCTTTGCGGCCGGCGCGCTGATTGGCGGCGCGCTCGCAGCTGGATCGGGCCCCTACTACGATTACGGCCCGGACTATTACGGCTATGGATACGCGCCGGGACCGGTGGTCGTGGAAGGGTCGGGCGGCGGCGGCGAAGCCTATTGCGAGCAGCGCTACCACTCCTACGATCCGTCGAGCGGCACTTATCTGGGCTATGACGGCATGCGTCATCCCTGCCCGTAAAGACGATCGGAAAATTTAGGATGTAAAACGCGCCGGTCATCGCCGGCGCGTTTTCGTTGGCGCGGCTACTACTCGATGAAGGCGGCGTGCCGGCGCTCGCCGGCGTATTTTACCAGCGCCAGGAACCGGTACAGCCCGTGCACGAACTTGCCATAAGGCAGGCTCAGGAACAGGCCCAGCACGAAGCCGAGATGAATCGCAAGCAGCATGCCCATCGCGGCGGTGTCGCGCAGCACGAGCAGCAGCAACCCGGTTACGCCGGTCAGGAACAGCATCAGCACGAAGGCGACGTTCATGCCGCGATGCGCCGTGTCGGTGAGAACCGGGTCGCGCTTCGCCTGCAACATGAGCAGACCGAGTGGGCCAACGAGAAGGCCGATGCCGCCGATGGTGCCGAGGATGACCGGCCCGCTCACCAGCGCGTAAGGCGCATGCCAGCCGAATACGTAATGGTAGATCGTCGCGAGCGATGTGGCGGCGAAGCAGAACAGGAAGCCGTAGAACGTGAAATGATGAAATATGCGCCGCGCCGGCGACGGCCCCTCGTTCTCGCTGGTGCAGCCGCCGCCACCGCCGTGCAGATAGGTCAGGTGCAACGTGTCGCCAACCGCCTGGAAAAAGCCGGACACGCCCGCCGCCGATTGCGGCCCACCGATGTCGCGCCAGAAGGCGCGGAGACTCATAATGAAAGCAAGAATGCAGTAGAGCGCCACGAGGCCGAACAGCCAGACCATCGCATTGTGTGGCATCAGTTTGTAGAAGTCGCCGGCGTTGCCGGCGAACAGCGCATGCGGATCGCTCCAGGCGACGAAACCGAGAATGAAGCCGGCGACCGACAACGCGGTCACTAGAGTGACCAGGACGCCGTTGCGCTCGAACACGCCTGACAGGAATCCTGGCCACGCATAAACGGCGTAGCTCTCGTTGCGCAGCTTGGCCATCGCCCCCGGGACGTTCACCGCGAACTCGTGCGGCGGCGAATACTGGCAGTCCGGATAGCAGGCGCCGCACTGATGGCAGAGATTGGCGAGGTAATTGAGATCGCCCGCAGCGAAGGTGCGGCGCATCTCCATCGCCGGAAAGACGGCGCACAAGCCTTCGCAATATCGGCAGGCATTGCAGATCGTCATCAGACGATCGGCTTCGCGCAGATTCTCAGTTGCGAGCATGCTTGGCCGCTCCCTCCCCCGCCAGGCGGCCGAACACGGCGCCGATGGTCATGCCGATGCCGGCGAGATAGCCCTTGCCGAGCACGTTGCCGGCCATGATTTCACCGGCGGCGAACATGTTGCCCGACGGGCGGCCGCCCTCGAGCATGATCCGCGACTCCTCGTTCACCCGCACGCCGAGATAGGTGAAGGTGATGCCGGGCCGCAGCGGATAGGCGTAATAGGGCGGCTTGTCGAGGCGCCGCGCCCAGTGTGATTTCGCGATGGCGAGGCCTTCGGTCTGGCAGTCGTCGAGGACGGTGTGGTCGAAGGTGCCGGCGCGCACCGCGGCGTTGAAGTCCTCGATCGTCTTGACCAGCGCAGCTTCGTCGAGCCCCAGTTTTCCTGCGAGCTCCGGAATGGTCTGCGCCTCAATCGCCGGAAAGATCGACGGCATGAACAGGCGGATCGACTGACTGTCGATGATTGAATACGCGATCTGCCCCGCCTGCTGAGCAACGAGACGGCCCCAGATCGCGTAGCGCTTCGGCCAGGTGTCCTCGCCTTCGTCATAGAAGCGCTGAGCGTCGCGATTGACCATGATGCCGAAGATGACGCTGTCGAGGCGCGTGGCGATGCCGCCGTCGAATTTCGGCGCGCGCGCGTCGATGGCCACCGCGTGGCACTGCGTCGGATTGCCGACCGCGGCGACGCCTTTGTCGAGCAGCATGCGCAGCACGTCGCCGCGGTTGAACGGGGTGCCGCGGATCAGGAAGTTGTCGGCTGCCTCACCCCAGTACTGCTTCAGCCATTCGATATTGGCCTCGAAGCCTCCGGCGGCGGCGACCAGCGCCTTGCCGCGGACCTCCTGCTCGCGGCCCTCATACCGGACGGTGGCGGAGACGAAGAAGCCGTCTTCGATCCGAATCGCGATGACCGGCGCGTCGAAGAGGCATCGGACACCGAGCGCCTCGGCGCGCCGATAGAGCGCATTGAGCATGCCGCGGCCGCCGCCGAGAAAGAAGGCGTTGGTCTTGCCGAGGCTCAACGTGCCCCCGAGCGGCGGCTGGAAGCGCACGCCCTGCTCGTCCATGAACGGCAGGAGTTCGCGCGAGCGGGCGACGGTCATCTCAGCCAGCACCTTGTCGGTCTGGCCGCCGGTCACACGGTAGAGGTCGTCGAGGAATTCCTGCTGCTCGTAGGGGCCGGTCATGGTCGGCGCCGTGCCGTCATGCGAGCAGCGCAGGTTGCGGGTGTGGCGGGTATTGCCGCCGCGATAGAACGACGACGCGCCCTCCAGCACGATGACCCGGCGGCCGGCGCGGGCGGCGGAAATCGCGGCGCACAGCGCCGCATTACCGCCGCCGAGGACCACAACGTCGAAAGGTTCGCTGGAAATGCCGGACGGGCTCATTACGCGAGATCTCGTAACACCAGCCTTCGCATAGCAAGCCCTCACGTTTGGGAACAGCCCACGCGGCCCATGCGTTCTCCCTTCCACAGACATGCAGGAGGTCCCGATGTTTGTGCATCTGACCGGCTCCGGGCCCCGCGCCCCAGGCCATCCCACGTCGCCGAGCCCGAGCATCGACCGTTTTGGCGCGTGCGTCAGTATCGTGGTGCTGGTGGCCGCCGCGACGGCGGTTTTCGTGGTGCGACAAAACCTCGACGACCACGTCTACAGCTTGGCGTCCAACGCGATGGCCGGCGAGACCACCGGCGCGGCCGTTGTCAAATAGGTGATCGGGCCGCGACCCCGGCGCCCGGAACGGCGCATGTTGAAGGGGCGTTAATCCCGCAGAACAACAATGCGCGCTGTCGTCGCAGCGCGGACAAGTTTTCCGGATTTACCGATGCAAGAGCAACGCCGCCCCTCTCTCGCCCTCAAGGCTGCCGGATGGATCAGCACGCCGTTCCTTTACGCGCTGATGCTGGGCATCGTCATCCGCGCCGCGAGACGGCCGTCGGCGGGTCCTTGATCATCGGCGCTGATCGAAGCCATGACCTAGGCTGATCGAAGCGGATCGAATAAAAATGACCTGGCCACACCATCACGGGCAGCCAGGTCACTGATTGAAGGTGAATAGCGGTCAGGCGCGACGACGGCGATGACCCATCGACAGGCCGAGCGAATAGGCCTTCATGCGGATAGTCGCCTCGGTGCGCTTGAAGATTCGGGCGACCTTTGCGACCGGGGTCTTATCGCGCGAGTGCTTTTTGAGCGCCTTGAGATCGGTGCCGGTCCAGCGCTTGTACCCACGCTTCTTTCGCTTCTTCGCCATTTTTTATATTTCCAAGAGATTCAATGATGAGGATGAGGCGCCATAGTGCACATCCCAATTGATAAGTCCACTCCGCATCAACGGTATAATGATGGGTATTTAAAATGATTGCGTATTTCGATATGCAATTTTTAATTGTATAACGGCTACGTCGTGAATTTCACATTTCCGATGCGATATTCGCCGACGTCTATTGTGAATTCGACGATGACCCACAGTGCTGCAAATTGCGCTCCAGCTCCTCAAGGCGGGTATGCAATGCCCGCATGCGTTGTGCTATCTCCGATTCAACCGCGACATTTTGGACGTGCCGCTTGGCTAACGCCTTCTGGGCCTCGATCTCTCCGTGCACGACGGCGATTTCATTCCGGATTCGATCGGCAAGCTGAGGCGACATTATCGACTCCTCGAGGGACGGCAGAAGAACGAGCATGAGGCCTGGTGCGTTCCCAATAAGCCGGATGGATGACGAGGGTGGATCGCCGGGCAAACCGGTGCAAATCCCCCGGCCGGGCCAGCCGGTGAGGTTTCAAAATGGCAGCCGACGGGCTACAATATGTCGTCGGGCAACCGCAGCGGAACGCGTCTGAAGAATGGTTTCGACTCACTCTTTTATACTTGTCGTTGTAGGGCTTGCCTTCGAGGCTCGTATTGCCCGAACCCGCAAAGGAGCCACCGTCTGCTGCCGCCGCGGCAGCGAGGCGGAGGCCGCTATGGAGCGGGCGCTCCGTGACCCGCGCTGCCGCGGCGCCATCAGCTTCGGTATCGCAGGCGGGCTCGACCATAGCCTGCCGACCGGCACCCACCTCGTCGCCTCCGAAATCGTGACCCCGCACGGCCCTGTGCCGACCGACGGGCGCTGGTCGCAGCGCCTCATGGAGACGAGCAAACGGTCGCGTCATGCACGCATTCTCGGCGCCGACCACGTGATCATCGAGCCGGAGGAGAAGCGCGACCTGTTCGAAAGCACCGGCGCTGTCGCGGTCGACACGGAGTCTCATATTACCGCGCTGATGGCGAGAGACTGCGGGGTGCCTTTCGCCTGCCTGCGAATTGTTGCCGACCCGGCGCATCGCCGCGTGCCTGAAGCGGCGCTGTCCGGCCT
>DATCFB010000144.1:0-13133 GCA_036509755.1 Pseudolabrys sp.
CCTGCCGCCGTCCGCCTATGATAAAGGCACGTTCAATTACAAGCCGCCGCAGCCCGGCAGCGGCGGCTTCGATCCCGGCCGCTTCGACCTCGGTTCGTCGGTGCTCCAGTTCGATACCAAGCGGCAGCAACCCGGCACGCAAGTCGGCATCGAGGCGCTCGATCCGAAGCGGCTCGGCGGCATCAGCAAGGACGATTCAACACCGTTGCCGAACTACTTCGGCATGACGCTGAGCAAGCCGCTTAACTGAGCTAGCGGTGATGGACCAGCGCTCGTCGGGCGCGATCAATCGGACGCCGAGCCTGTTTGGCGCACCGAACGAAAAACTAAAAGTCGGGTCCTTGACGCAAACCACCTCTGGTTGCAGATTGCGCGACTTGGGGGGCGCCCTTGCTGGATCAGGCACGGAAAGTTGCGCGCGTCGGCGTTCACCTGCTGACGCATCCGCAGACGGCGCCACGATGGCTGCGCCTGCGGAAGGCATCGTGCCTTCAGACCGGCATCCCGTGGATCAGCTTCGGCGCGATCGACGCGCTCGAACGATCACTTCACCCAAATATGACGGCATTCGAGTTCGGAAGCGGCGGGTCGACGGTGTTTCTGGCCGAACGATGCGCATCGCTGACATCGGTCGAGCACGACGGCAAATGGGCCGACGCGACCGCCGCCGAAATCAAACGGCGCGGCTTGGTGAATGCCACGCTCGTTCGCGCCGCTGTGCCCAAGATCGGCTACGAGGAGATCTCGGGACAATGGGTCGCAGTGTGCGACCCCGATGCGTTCAAACAGTCCGATTATTTCGCGGCCTTCAGCGGCCGTTACGATCTCGTCTTCATCGACGGCGCCGACGACTTCAGTCTTTCGCCGGGCTGGCGATCGATCTGTTTCAGACGCGTCGAACCCACGATGAGTTCGGGCGGCATCATCATTCTCGACGACGTGTGGGCCTATCCTGACGTGTTATCCGATAATGTCGCAAAACACGTCGAGGTGTTCGAGGGTCTGGGGCCGTCTCGCAACGGACCAACCAGCACGGCAATCTTCCACTACTAGATCGCGAGCGTGCGCGCCGTCAGGTTCATCCGGTGATGGCGAATTTCGCCGCGAAGATCACGGCCAGGACCAGCACCGCCGGCGACGCCTCACGGAACTTGCCGGCGAGGATCTTCACCACCGCGTAAGTGATGAAACCGATGACGCTGAGCAAGCCGCTCAACTGAGCTAGCGATAAGCGACGAGGATCGCGCCGGCG
This sequence comes from Pseudolabrys sp., assembly GCA_036509755.1. Taxonomy (GTDB): domain Bacteria; phylum Pseudomonadota; class Alphaproteobacteria; order Rhizobiales; family Xanthobacteraceae; genus Pseudolabrys. Next base: position 1,253 of record DATCFB010000144.1, read on the forward strand.
GCGATCAACGCTATGCCGAACCAGTTCGGCGCACTCAGCTTCTCGCCCAGGAACACGACGCCGAACACGGCGACCAGCACCACCGACAATTTGTCGATCGGCGCGACCTTGGCGGCCTCGCCGAGCTTGAGCGCGCGGAAATAGCACAGCCACGACGCGCCGGTGCCAAGGCCAGATAGAAACAGGAACAGATAGCTGCGCGGCGAGATCGAACCCGGCGTCTGAAATTTGCCGGTTGCAGCCAGCAACAGGCCAAGCGCCGCCACCACCACCAATGTGCGGATGAAGGTGGCGAGGTCGGAGTTGACATTCGCGACGCCGATCTTGGCGAAGATTGCCGTCAGCGCCGCAAACAGCGCCGACAGCAGCGCCCAGAACAGCCAGGAGGACGCCGTCAGGTTCATCCGGTGATGGCGAACTTCGCCGCGAAGATCACGGCCAGGACCAGCACCGCCGGCGACGCCTCACGTAACTTGCCGGCGAGGATCTTCACCGCCGCGTAAGTGATGAAGCCGAGGCCGATGCCGGTGGCGATCGAATAAGTCAGCGGCATGGTGACGGCCGCGACCACCGCCGGTCCGTATTCCGTGATGTCCTCCCAGTCGATGTCGGCGAGCGAGCGCACCATCACGCAGGCGACATAGAACAGCGCCGCCGAGGTGGCGTAGGCCGGGATCATGCCGGCGAGCGGCGAAAAGAACAGCGCCAGCACGAACAGGATTGCGACGAAGGCGGCGCTCAGTCCGGTACGGCCGCCGGCGGCGACGCCCGCAGCGCTCTCGATGTAACTCGTCGTCGTCGAGGTGCCGATGATGGAGCCGAACATCGCCGCGAACGAGTCCGCGATCAGCGCCTGCTTCATGCGCGCGAGCTTGCCCTCTTTCATCAGCCCGGTGCGTTGCGTAACGCCGATCAGCGTGCCGGCGTTGTCGAACACGTCAATGAACAGGATCGAGAGGACCACGATCAGGAACGTGCCCTCGAACACGCGCGAGAAGTCGAGCTTGAACAAAGTCGGCGCGATCGACGGCGGCACTGACACGATGCCGGAATAGTGCGTGAGCCCGAGCGGGATGCCGATGATGGCGACGACGAGAATGCCGATCAAAGTGCCGCCCATGACGCGCCGATAATTGAGCGCCGCGATCAGAACGAAGCCGAGCAGCATCAATACCGGCTCCCAATGGCGCAGGTCGCCGAGCGTGACGAGCGTCGCCGGATGGGCGACGACGACCTTCGCTTCTTCGAGCGCGATGATGCCAAGGAACAGGCCGACGCCGGCGGCGACCGCCAGTTTTAAATTGTGCGGGATCGACTCGATTACATATTGGCGGATACGGAAGATCGAGATCAGAAAGAAGATGACACCCGAGCAGAACACGGCGGCGAGCGCCTGCTGCCACGTATATTTGTAGGTGAGCACGACGGTGAAGGCGAAGAAGGCGTTGATGCCCATCCCCGGCGCGAGCGCGATCGGGTAATTGGCATACAGCGCCATCACCATGGTCGAGACGGCGGCGGCGATGCAGGTCGCGACGAACACCGCACCGGGGTCCATGCCGGTCTTGCCGAGAATCGCCGGGTTGACGAAGACGATGTAGACCATCGTCAGGAAGGTCGTGAGCCCGGCGATAAATTCGGTCCGGACGTTCGTGCCCTGCGCCTTCAGCCCGAAATAGCGCTCGGCCCAGCCGGCGAAGCCGGAGCCCTGGTCCTGTCCGCTCGTCTGTGTCGACATGACGCTCTCCCCATGCGCTGCCCGCCCTCGCGCGGCCTAAGGCACGCGAGCGAGGGCTGCCCCGCTAATTTATCCTCGCAGGCGGCCGGCCTCGGCAAAGCGATTCTGGGAGCGATGCACCGTTATTTATGTGCGGCTACGGTGCGGGTGCCGGCCGGATGACGGCCCAGCCGAGGCGCAGAAGCGGCAGGAAGCCCTGCACCGGCCGCCCGAAGGAGCGCGGCACCTCCGGAACGAGCTCGGGAAATTGTGTTCTGAGCCGCGCCGGCGCGTCGCGCGAGGTCTCCGGCGCCGACCATACGAGGACGGCGCCGGCGCGCCGAAGATCGCTGGGCTTCGCCCACGGGCTGCGCTCCGGCGCCCAGTCGAAATAGACGTGCGGCCGGCTCAGCGCGGCAAGCGCCACCAGCAGAGCGATTTGCGGGTCGCCGGCCACGTATTGCAACGGCTTGCCGGTGCGGCGCTGAAACGAGTCGGCGAAGAAGGTGGCTTCGGCCCGCGCCGGCTGTGCGATGGCAAGCTCCGAGCGCGTAACCCATGGCATCACGGCGATGCTGATGACCGCCAGCACAGGCGGCGCGACAAGGAGCCCGATCCAGGCGGTCGAGACGAGGCCCTCGCGATAGAGATAGATGCGGTCGCCCGCGGCAAGGACCACCGCCAGCCCGGTCAGGATGACGAGCGGCGTCACGTGCTCCAGCGGCCCAAGGCGGCCGGTACCAAAGGCAATGGCGATCGCCGCGACTGCCGGCAGCAAAGCGAAGCAATAGACATAGGCGCGCGCTAGCGGCGTGGCCGGCGTCGTGCGATCGATTTCGGGGGCGCGCTGCTTGCGGCGACGCGGATAACCGCTCGCCAACAACACCATCAATACGACGCCGAAATGCGCCGCAACAATCGTGCTCGCGAGCCAGACCCACGGCGTCGGCTTATGCGCCAATGAAGCGGTGTCGAGCAGCCCGCCGAGGACGAGCCCGTACGATTTCGTCAGCCATAGCGCGTGCGGAAATACGACGATCGCAAAAAGCAACAGCGCGATCCACGGTTCGCTATGCAGGAAGGCGCGGCGCGCCCGCGTGCCGAGCGTGAAGGCCGCGAGCAGCGCGAGCAGGATAAGACCGGCATAGCTCGTCAGCAGCAGGAGCCCGAGATCGATGGCGAGCAGAAACCAGTAGCCGCGCCGCTCCTCGCCGGCCGCGCGCCAGTAATGCAAGAGCGCCAATGCCCAGAACGGCGCCGCCAGGATCTCCGGACCGAAATTGACGCTCGGAATGGTGAAGGCGGCGATGCCGCCCATCAGCAGCACGGCGAGCACCGCGTGCCGCATGCCGACGATCGCGCGGCCGAGCATGAACACGGCCCAATAGGTGACGACGATGCAGGCTTGCGCCAGCAGATACACGCCGAACAGGCCGGCGGCGCGGAACGCGGTCTCTCCGAGCCAGAAGGCGAGCGGCGGCCCCTGATAGCTCCCGAGCAGATATTCATGACCGATGGCGAGGAGAAGCGGGACGTCACCCGGGGGCGCGCTGTAGAAAATCGCCGGCAGCACGGCCCATAAGGCGGCCTGGGTCAAAGCCGCGGTCCAGAAGACGAACCGCGGGCGCCCGCGCAGACATTCGATGAGCAGGGAAACGTAATGCATCGTCGCGCGATGGCTTTCTTATCCCTCCGCCGCTTGCGGGGGAGGGTCGGCGAGTGAAACGAGCCGGGGTGGGGCGATCCGATCAAGCTCTTCACCCCGCCCGGCTCCTCGCTTCGCTCGGAACCACCCTCCCCTTTTCAAGGGAGGGATGAAGAGCCTGCGGCTTCGCCGCGTCATGAGAAGTAAAGGCCGGCGGCTAAAGAGGCAACAACTCGGCGATTGTCTCGTCGGAGACGGTGCCGAGCAGCCTCTCGGCGACCGGTGCGAACGACCTGCGATGGTGGACGCAGGGACCGAGCGTTTTGAGCGCCGCGAAATGCTCGGGCACGCTGTAGCCCATGTGCCGCTCGAAGCCGTATCCGGGATGCGCCAGGCCGATGCGCTTCATCAGCCGATCGCGCGTCACCTTGGCGATGATCGAGGCGGCGGCGATCGACAGCATCAGCGCGTCGCCGGAGACGATCGCCTCGCAGTCGCAGCCGCAGTCGATTCTGATATTGCCGTCGACGAACACCTTCAGGGGCTTGACCGGCAGCGCCTTCACCGCGCGCGCCAATGCCCATAGCGAAGCACGCAGGATGTTGTCGCGGTCGATGCGCTCGATCGAGCCGAAGGCGACCGAGACCTGGGCGGTGGCGCAGATCTTGCCGTAGAGCTTCTCGCGCTCCTCGGGGTCGAGCTTCTTGGAGTCGTTCAGGCCGCGCGGAATGCGCTCGGGATCGAGGATGACCGCTGCCGCGACCACCGGGCCGGCGAGCGGCCCTCTCCCCGCCTCGTCGCAGCCGGCGACCGGCCAGACGCCCTTGACCAACAGCCGCCGCTCGCGCCGGAAGTTCGGACGCAGCACGGGCTCCTTCAGCGGCAGGCGCGAAGCGGGTTTGGCGGGACGCGGCATGGACCGATCAGCCCTCGCACACCCTCTCCTGTCAACGGTCCGATGCGCGCCGCTGTGAAATTCGGGGATCGGAGGCGCGCGCCCGGCGTCGCGATACCGCCGGAACATGGCTCGCGTGGCTAACGTTGCCGTTCGGTCAGCCGGACACCGCGCTAGAACAACTTGAGCTGCGCGTCGTCCGGCTTCGGCTTGCGGAAGTGCTGCGTGGTCAGCGTGGTGCGCGCGACGTTGAGGCCGAGCCGCTCGCAGGCGACCTCGAAGCGGCGGCCGAGCATCCAGGCGTAAGGGCCGGTGCCCTTCATGCGCGTGCCCCATTCGGAGTCGTAGTCCTTGCCGTCGCGCGTATCGCGCACGAGCTTCATCACGTGGCGATAGCGCTCGGGGTAATTGGCCATCAGCCATTCGCGGAACAGGTCGCGCACCTCGAGCGGCAGGCGCAGCAGCACGTAGCCGGCTTCCTTGACGCCGGCGACCTGCGCCGCCTCGAGAATGCGCTCGATCTCGCTGTCGTTGAGCGCCGGGATCACCGGCGCGACCATCACCGTGGTCGGGACGCCGGCTTGCGCCAGCCGCCGCAATGTCTCGAGCCGCCGCATCGGCGTCGCCGCGCGTGGCTCCATCTTGCGCGCGAGATCGGCGTCAAGCGTCGTCACCGACAGCGCCACTTTCGCCAGCTTGCGCTCGGCCATGCGCGCGAGGATATCGACGTCGCGCAGCACCAGCGCCGATTTGGTGACGATGCCGACGGGGTGGCCGGCGCGCTCGAGCACTTCGAGAATCCGGCGCATCACCTGGTATTTGCGCTCGATCGGCTGGTACGGATCGGTGTTGGTGCCGATGGCGATGACCTTCGGCTGATAGCTCGGCGCCGCGAGCTCTTTTTCCAGAAGCTGCGCCGCCTCCGGCTTCACGAACAGCTTGGATTCGAAGTCGAGGCCGGGCGACAGGCCGAGATAGGCGTGCGTCGGGCGCGCGAAGCAGTAGACGCAGCCGTGCTCGCAGCCGCGATAGGGATTGATCGACCTGTCGAAACCGATGTCGGGGGAATCGTTGCGGGTGATGATCTTGCGCGTCGCGTCGGCCTGCACCGTGGTCTTGAACGGCGGCAGATCGTCGAGCGTGCGCCAGCCGTCGTCGAAGGCGATCCGTGCGAGCGGCTCGTAACGGCCCACGGCGTTCGACTGCGCGCCGCGGCCGCGGCGACGCTCATGCTCGACGACGACGCCGAGCAGTTCTCCGACCTCCTGGTAGGGACCGCCTTTGCCGCCCGCCGGGGCGGAGGGCAGCTCCTCATCCGGCGGGCGTCGCGGGGCTGTGTTTGAACGAGCCATGGCTTCACCCTAGCGAGGCGTCGTGAACGAAACAAGAACATTTTGGGAATGCGGAGCGGCAGTGCACCTTGCCTCGATTTTGTGCCTGCCATACGCACCGCTACTTGATATGGAGCCAATTCCCCGGATACCACGCGGGTTCCATGCTGACGGTCGTCATCCCCACACGCGAATCGGAGCGGGCGCTGGTGCAGACGCTGGCGCCGCTGGTGTCCGGTGCGACCGCGGGGCTCGTCTCCGAGGTCATCGTCGCCGATGCCGGCTCGACCGACGCGACGGCCGAAATCGCCGACCTGGCCGGCTGCCGCTACCTCAGAACCGAGGCGCCGGCCGGCGTCCGCCTGAAGACCGCGGCAACAGCCGCGCGCGCACCGTGGCTCCTATTCCTGCGTCCCGGCACCGTGCCCGAGCCGGGCTGGATCGAGGCGATCGAACGCTTCATCGGCTCGGGCCGCGAAGCCCAACAGGCGGCGATCTTCCGCCGGCGGGCCGACGAGTTCGGCGAGCCTGGCATTGCCGCCGCTTTAGCCACGCTGCGCGCGGCGCTGTTCGGCGCCACGCCAGGACCCGAACAGGGCCTGCTGATCGCCCGCCGTCTTTACGACCGTGTCGGCGGCCACGATGCGAGCGAGGACGCCGAAACCGAATTGCTCAGGCGTCTCGGGCGGCGGCGCATCGCTTTACTCTCGGCTGCGGCGCGACCGGCCCAGACAGATACTTGACTTAGTCAACTACCTGTCCGAGGCTCGCTTATGCCCGGACATGACCAGGTCGACGCCGTTCGCCGCTTCAATCGTTTCTACACGCGCCAGATCGGCGTCCTGAAGAAGAACTACCTCGACAGTCCCTACAGTGCCGGCGAGATGCGCGTGCTCTACGAGATCGTGCATGGCGCGACGACCGCGCGCGATATCGGCCGCGCGCTCGATCTCGACGCCGGCTATCTGAGCCGCACCTTGCGCAACTTCGAGAAGCGCGGCTTCGTCTCGCGCAAGACCTCGAAGACCGATGCGCGCGCGAGCGAACTGGCGATCACCGCGCGCGGACGCAAGGTTTTCGCGCCGTTCGAGCAGCGCTCGCGCGACCAGGTCGCCGATCTGCTGTCGAGGCTCAAGCCCGATCAGCGCCGACGCGTCTCCGCAGCGATGAGCGAAATCGAGACGCTGCTTGGCAACGCGGAAGCCGCAGACCGAAATTACACTTTGCGATCGCCGGCATTCGGCGACTTCGGCTGGATCGTCAGCCGCAACGGCGAGCTCTATGCGCAGGAATACGGCTGGGGCGAGCCGTTCGAAGGCCTGTGCGCCGGCATCGTCGCCGACTTTGCCAAGAACAACGATCCAAAGCGGGAGCGGTGCTGGATCGCCGACCTAAACGGCGAGAACGTCGGCTGCGTGATGCTGGTGAAGGAGACGGACAAGATCGCCCGCCTGCGCCTGCTGCTGATCGACCCCAAGGCGCGCGGGATGGGCCTCGGCGCGAGGCTGGTCGAGGAATGCGTCCAGTTCGCCCGCCAGTGCGGCTACAAGCAGGTCACGTTGTGGACGCACAGCGTGCTGACCGCCGCGCGCAAAATCTACGCCAAAGCTGGCTTCACACTGACGTCGAGCGAAAAGAAGAAAAGCTTCGGCAAGAACGTCGTCGCAGAATACTGGGATTTGACGCTTTAAACCGTCAGGCCGTCGCACCCTGCGCCTTGGTCCGGCGCAGATGCTCGTCGAGACGCGGCAGGATCTCGACGAAATTGCACGGCCGATAACGGTAGTCGAGCTGGTGCACGAGGATCTCGTCCCAGGCGTCCTTGCAGGCGCCCGGCGAGCCCGGCAGGCAGAACACATAGGTCGCGTTGGCGACGCCGGCGGTGGCCCGCGTCTGCACCGCCGACGTGCCGATCTTCTGGTAGCTCACCATCAGGAACAATGTCGCGAAGCCGTCCATCTTCTTTTCGAACAAAGGCTCGACCGCTTCCGGCGTCACGTCGCGGCCTGTGAAACCGGTGCCGCCGGTCGAAATGACGACGTCGATCGATTTGTCATCGATCCACGCCTTCACCTGCGCGCGGATCGCGTCGACCTCGTCGCGGACGATCTTGCGGTCGGCGAGGACGTGCCCGGCTTTTTGCAGCCGCTCGGCGAGCGTCGCGCCGGACTTGTCGTCGGCGACGTCGCGCGTATCCGACACGGTCAGCACCGCAATACGCAAGGGTACGAAGGTCTTGGTCTCGTCGATGCCGGCCATGGCTTTCCCTTTCTTATCCCTCCCCTACAAGGGGAGGGTCGCCCGGCGCAGCCGGGCCGGGTGGGGTCATCTATCAATAATCGAGCGGCCCCCACCCGGCTCACTTCGCTCGCCACCCTCCCCCTTTCAGGGAGAGGGATAAAGGCAGTTACAATTGCGCCGCGCCGAAGGTGTTGCAGGCGGACACCTTGCCTTCCTTGAAACCGGTCGAGAACCAGCGCTGTCGCTGCGCCGAGGTGCCGTGCGTGAACGAGTCCGGCACGACATAGCCCCTCGCCTGCTTCTGCAACCGGTCGTCGCCGATGGCGGAGGCCGTCTGCAACGCCGCCTCGACATCGCCCGGCTCCAGCGACTTCCAACGCTGGTTGGAGCGGTTCGCCCAGACGCCGCCGAAGCAGTCGGCCTGCAATTCGATGCGGACCTGGATGCGGTTCGCCTGCGCCTTGCTGGACGCGGCGCGCTGCGCGCCTTGCGCCTTCGGCAGGATGCCGAGCAGGTTCTGTACGTGATGGCCGACCTCGTGCGCGATCACATAGGCTTCGGCGAACTCGCAGGCCTTGCCCGAGCAACCGTGGAAACGCATCTGCATGTCACGAAAGAATGACGTGTCGAGATAGATGCGTTTGTCGTTCGGGCAGTAGAACGGCCCCATCGCCGCCTGGGCGAATCCGCAACCGCCTTGTTCGCTGCCGCTGTAGAGGCGTAGCCGCGGCGGCCGATAGGTCTGGCCGCTTTGCTTGAACACGTCGGTCCACACGTCCTCGGTGTTTCCGAGCACGGCGGCGACGAACTGGCCGGTCTTGTCATTCGGGGCGCCGGTGCGGCCCGCAGGCTGCGAATGTGGTTGCTGATAAGAGCTGCCGCCGCGATTCATCATCTGGGCGCCGCCGATGAGCACGCTCGGGTCGATGCCGAGCGCGTAGCCGATGATGCCGAGCACGAGCATCGTGCCGATACCGAGACCGCCGCCGCCGAACGGCAGGCCGAAGCCGCCTCCGCCGCCGTACCCGCCGCCACCGCGATCGTCCTCGACGTTATCGCTGCGGCGGAAATCGTCCCAACGCATTCAATCCCTCCGTCACCTGTCGACGCCAATATATGGTCGTTCGGTTGGCGGTTAGAAGCGCACCTGAAGCGCGTCCCGATCCGGTGCGGAACGGGGCCAATGCTACCACTGATAACCTCTCGTTAAATCGGCAGAATTTGCCGAGTTCGCGGCAGTTTTCATAAACTGTTTTTTCATCGTCCGGCCGCATGATGCAGGCCTGTCGGTTGTAGGTCCCGCGTCGCCGACCGCGTCGTCTGTGAGTCAGAGTCCTGAGTCATGGTTGTGTCGCGTCGCGGGGCGCCCTCACGGGCGCCCCGTGGAGTTTCCAGCACTGCCTCGCATCGCATCGTCGTCGGCGATTGCGTTGCCGAAATGGCGAAGCTTCCGGCAGGCAGCGTCGATCTGGTCTTCGCCGACCCGCCCTACAATCTCCAACTCGCCAGCGACTTGAAGCGGCCCGACGATTCGCACGTTGACGCCGTCACGGACGATTGGGACAAGTTCGCGAGCTTCCAGGCCTATGACGATTTCACCCGCGCGTGGCTTTTGGCCGCGCGGCGCGTGCTCAAGCCGTCCGGCACCATCTGGGTGATCGGCTCGTATCACAACATCTTCCGCGTCGGCGCGATGATGCAGGATCTCGGCTTCTGGATCCTCAACGACGTCATCTGGCGCAAGACAAATCCGATGCCGAACTTCCGCGGCCGCCGCTTCACAAATGCGCACGAGACGCTGATCTGGGCGTCGCGCGAGGCCGGCGGCAAGGGCTACACGTTCAATTACGAAGTGCTCAAGGCCGGCAACGAGGACGTCCAGGTCCGTTCCGACTGGACAATTCCGCTGTGCACCGGCGAAGAGCGGCTTAAAGGCGGCGACGGCAAGAAGCTGCATCCGACGCAGAAGCCGCAGGCGCTGCTCGCGCGCGTCATCCTGTCGTCCTCGCGTGTCGACGATCTGGTGCTCGATCCCTTCTCCGGCACCGGCACGACCGGCTCGGTCGCCAAGCATCTCGGCCGCCGCTTCATCGGCTTCGAGCGCGAGACGAAGTACGCCAAGGAAGCGCAGAAGCGCATCGACGCGACGCATCCGCTCGAAGCGCCCTCGATCGCGCCGTTTGTCACCGCGCGCGAGGCACCGCGGGTGCCGTTCTCGGTGCTGATCGAACGCGGTCTGGTCACGCCCGGCGCGCGGCTGACCGACGCCAAGAAGCGGCACAAGGCGCTGGTGCGCGCCGACGGCGCGCTGTCATTCGGCGATCGCGTCGGCTCGATCCACCGCATCGGCGCATTGGCGCAAGGCCTCGACGCCTGCAACGGCTGGACCTTCTGGCACGTCGAGACCGACAAGGGCCTCATGCCGATCGACACCTTCCGCGCGCAAGTGCGCTCGGAGATGGGCGAGGCGGCGGAGTAGCGCGGCTCTTCAATTTCGGCACAGGACGCTTTCTTATCCCTCCCCCGCTTGCGGGGGAGGGTGACCGGCGAAGCCGGTCGGGTGGGAGCGTTTTGCATGCGGCTGCCTGACCCCACCCGGCTCCATAGCGCGTCGAAAGACGCGCGTGAGCGCGCTTTTGACGCTCGCCATCCTCCCCTTTCAGGGGAGGGATAAGAGAACAGCTCACGCCGTCCGCTATCCCGCCGTTAACCTGCAATCACTTCGGCAACAAACTCCAGCGCCCTTTTGGCAAACGCATCCATGTTGCCGCGGCGATCGGCGCTGCCGGTGCGCAAGGTGACCGCGCGTTCGACCGGACCTGAGATGGCAATGCAGGTGTGGCCGGCCGGATCGCCGTAGCGATTGCCGCTGGGCCCGGTCGCACCGGTTTCGGCCAGGCCCCAGGTCGCGCCCATGCGCTCCCGCGCCCGCTTCGCCAGCATGAGCGCATAAACCTCTGTCGATGGACGCAGGCCCTGCATCTCGGTATCGCCGATGCCCATGAGCGCGGAGCGCGCCGCCTTGGTGTAGACGACGGCGCCGCCGACGAAATAGGCCGAAGCGCCCGGAAGCGACAGCAGCGCGGCGGCGACAAGCCCGCCGGTCGACGATTCGGCGACGGCGATCGTCTCCTTGCGCGCGATCAAGCGCGCAGCGATGTCTTCGGCGAGCGGCAGCAACCGATCCATGGTCATGTTTCCAGGTCGCTGCCGAGATGGCACAGCACGCGGAAGACGCCGATCTCGCCGCCTGGAAACTGCTTCGCCATCCGCACGCCAAGCGCCTCAGCCGGCGGCTGCCGCAGCGTATCGACGATCAGGCAGGCTTTGATCTTCCTGTCGCCGCCGCGCAGCTTCTCTTCCATCGAAACAGGCTGGCCGAGATCGGCGGCGGTCCACAATTCTACCGTGGCAATAGCGGGATCCTTTGCCAGTTCGTCCATGAGCGGCGCCATCGCGGCCTCGTCCGGCGTTTCGTCGAAGCGCATGCTCACCACATAGGCGCCGCGGAAATTGCCGTGCCGCGCGACGCGGCGGCACAAAGTGCGGTTCATGTTCATGAAGACCTCGGACATGATCGTGCGCGTCATCGGCGTCGGATTGTCGAGGCGTTCGAGGTAGGGCTTGGAGGTCAGCACCTCCGGCCCGTCGGTGACATAGAAGACGAAGAACCGCGGCGTCCCGGAGATCGCTTCGTGCCGTCGCCCAAAGCGGAAGCCCGGCACTGCCAGCCGCTCGGCGAGGTGTTCGCCCTGAAACCAGGTTTCGAAATCCGCCTCGCGGCCGGGCCGAACATCGTTCCAGATGGCGAGAATGCCCGGCTCCGAAGTCATGGTCAGCCCCGAGCCCGTTGGATGTTGGCGCTACGTTCGGGCACGCCGAATTCCTTGCGGCAGATGTCCGCGAGCATAGCGATGCCTTCTCGAATGTCCGCGTGCGACGGACTGGCGAAGCACAGCCGCATGTGGCTCGTGGTGCCCGGCTTGTCGGTCGACCATTCCGGACCGGGGTTGATGGCGACGCCGGCGGCAAGCGCCTTCTGGTAGAGCTTC
>DATCFB010000145.1:0-2999 GCA_036509755.1 Pseudolabrys sp.
GCGTTCGAGCGCACCAATATCGGCGCGAAAATTCGGGCCGCCGTCGATAACCGGCGCATGGCGGAGTCGGTCGGCATCAATGTCGACCGCCTGTTCACGCTGACCTTCGCGCTCGGCTCGGGGCTTGCCGCGCTCGGCGGCGGCTTCGCCATTCAGCTTTTCGGGCTGACGCCGTATTTCGCCGTGCTCTATCTCGTCCTCTTCCTGATCGTCGTCGCCGTGGGCGGCCTCGGCAGCCTCAAGGGGACGCTGCTCGCCGCGCTCGTCATCGGCATCATCGACACCGGCGGCAAATACATGTTCCCGCAGGCCGGCAACTTTTTCATCTATGCCATCACGGTGATCGTCCTTTTGATCAAGCCGGCAGGGTTCTATGGCCGTGAGTGAACCCGCGACGGCAGAAGAGACGGCGCGCACCCGCGCGGCCGAGTATCTCCTGCGCCGGCACTATTTCCGCTGGCCGGAGGTGCTGCCGTGGCTGATCGCGGTCGCCTGCTTTTTCGTTTTCCCCGACCGCATGACGTTCGGCAGCCAAGTGCTGATCATGATCATGTTCGCGCTCTCGCTCGACCTGATCCTGGGCTATGCCGGAATCATCACGCTCGGCCACGCGGCGTTTTTCGGGCTCGGCGCCTATACGGTCGCGCTCGCTTCGTTGAAGTTGGGCTGGAGCGAGCCGATCAGCGGCGTTCTTGCGGCCGGCGTCGTGGCGGGCCTCATCGGCATCGTGGCCGGCTGGTTCATCCTGCGCTATCGCGGCCTGACACTGCTGATGCTGACCATCGCCTTCGGCGCGATGTTGCAGGAGGCGGGCAACATCCGCTCGGACTTCACCGGCGGCTATGACGGGATGCCGGGGCTTGTTTTCGATCCGCTGCTCGGCCATTTCCAGTACGACCTCTACGGCCATACCAGCTACTGGTACGCGCTCGCCGTGCTTGCCGTCGTATTCTTCTTCGTTCGCCGCATCGTTTATTCGCCGTTCGGTCAGGCGCTGACCGGCATCCGCGAGAACGTGCGCCGCATGCATTCGATCGGCTCGCCGGTGCACCGGCGCCTGGTCACGGTCTATGCGATTTCGGCGGCGATCGCCGGAATGGCCGGCGCTCTCTTCACCCAGACGAATGCCTACGTGACGCTGACCGTGTTCGATTTCGACGCCTCCGCCAAGGTCATGGTCATGCTGATCCTCGGCGGCACCGGACGGCTCTACGGCGCCTTCGTCGGCGCCGCCGTCTACATGATCTTCGAGGACAAGCTGTCGAAGTTGAGTCCGACCTTCTGGCAGTTCGGCATCGGCCTGCTGCTGGTGCTCGCGGTCTTGTTCGCGAGACGCGGCCTGCTGGGAGTCGCGGAGACGGCGTGGCGTAAGATCGTCAAGCGGAGCGCGCCATGATCGCCGCGCTCGAGGTCAAGGGTCTCAACCGCAGCTTCGGTGCGCTGCATGTCGCGCGCGACGTCGGCCTCACCTTGGAGAAGGGCGCGCGCCACGCCCTGATCGGCCCGAACGGCGCCGGCAAGACGACGCTCGTCAACCTGATCACCGGCGTGCTGAAGCCGTCGTCGGGGCAGGTCATGCTCAATGGCGACGACATCACCGGCTGGTCGCAGGCCGACCGCGCGCGGCGCGGCCTCGCGCGGACGTTCCAGATCAACCAGCTCTTCCGCGGCCTGACCGTTCTCGAAAACCTCTGCATGACGATCGGTGAGCGCGACGGCAACTGCAACAATATGTGGCGCTCGGCCGGCGCCAAGCGCGCGGTTATCGACGAGGCGCTCGATCATCTTCAGGCGCTGCGGCTCATCGACGACGCGCTCAAGCTCGTGCGCGAATTGCCCTACGGGCGCCAGCGGCTGGTCGAAATCGCCATGGCACTGGCGCAGCGCCCGCGCGTGCTGCTGCTCGACGAGCCCGCGGCCGGCGTGCCGTCGTCGGAAACGCATCTCATCCTCGATGTTATTGCCGGGCTCGATCCGGACATTGCCGTGCTGATCATCGAGCACGACATGGACGTCGTCTTCCGGTTCGCGCGGGAAATCACGGTTCTGGTGCAGGGCGCGGTGTTCACGATGGGCACGCCGGAGGAGATCCGGCACAACGAGAAGGTGCGCGAGGTCTATCTCGGCCAGGAGCATCCTCATGGCTGAGGCAGCGCTCCAACTCGATGGCGTGCGCGCCGGCTACGGCGAGACCGTCGTCCTTGAGGACGTCCGCTTCAAGCTGACGGCGGGCGAGACGGTGTCGATCATCGGCCGCAACGGCGTCGGCAAATCGACGCTGCTCGCGACCATCATGGGTCACACGAATCTGCACGGCGGCCGGATTGCGCTGCATGGCAAGGACATTTCCGGCGCCGCGACCTACAGGCGCGTGCTCGCCGGCCTCGGCTATGTGCCGCAGGAACGCGAAATCTTCCCCTCGCTGACCTTGCGCGAGAACCTCGATGTCGCCACGCGGCCCGGTCATTGGACGTACAAGACGGTGTGCGATCTGTTTCCGCGGCTCGGCGAGCGGGCAGGGAACATGGGCAACCAGCTCTCCGGCGGCGAGCAGCAGATGCTGGCGATCGGCCGTGCGCTGATCGGCAACCCGTCAGTGCTGTTGATGGACGAGCCGTCCGAGGGTTTGGCGCCGGTGATCGTCGAGGAACTGGCGCGCGCCGTGAAGCGGCTCGCCGCGACCGGCGAACTGGCGATGATCCTGGTTGAGCAGAACTCGCGCCTCGCGCTGTCGATCGCGCCGCGCGCGGTAGTGATGGACCGCGGCCGCATCGTCTATGACGGCCCGAGCGAAACCCTGCGCAACGATCCGGCCAAGCTCGAGGGCTTCATCGGTGTGGTGAAAGCTTAGGGGCCTAAGTGTCTGTCCGGTGAGTTGTTGAATCATATGAATCATTTGTGATTCAAAGGTGGCGGCCTGATTCGGAGGGGCCGCCGATGTGGACGAATGAAAATCGCGGACGTTATGATCGGAGCCGATTACGCTATCCGAGCGACCT
>DATCFB010000146.1:0-5727 GCA_036509755.1 Pseudolabrys sp.
GGCGACACCTTGATGCCGGCCGACTCCATGGCGGCGATCTTGGATTCCGCGTCGCCCTTGCCGCCGGAGATGATCGCGCCGGCATGGCCCATGCGGCGGCCCGGAGGCGCCGTGCGGCCGGCGATGAAGCCGGCCATCGGCTTCTTGCGGCCGCGCTTGGCCTCGTCCTTGAGGAACTGCGCCGCGTCCTCCTCCGCCGAGCCGCCGATCTCGCCGATCATGACGATCGATGTGGTCTTCGGATCGGCGAGGAACATCTCGAGCACGTCGATGAATTCAGTGCCCTTGACCGGATCGCCGCCAATGCCGACCGCGGTCGTCTGGCCGAGCTTTTCTCGGCTCGTCTGGAATACGGCTTCGTAGGTCAGCGTGCCTGAGCGCGACACGATTCCGACCGAGCCGGGCTTGAAAATGTTGCCCGGCATGATGCCGATCTTGCATTCGCCCGCAGTCATCACGCCCGGACAGTTCGGGCCGATGAGGCGCGACTTCGAGCCGGCGAGCGCGCGCTTGACCTTGACCATGTCCATCACCGGGATGCCCTCGGTAATGCAGACGATGAGCGGGATCTCGGCCTGGATGGCTTCGCAGATCGCGTCGGCCGCGCCCGGCGGCGGCACGTAGATCACGCTGGCGTCACAGCCGGTCTTGTCGCGCGCCTCGGCAACGGTGTCGAACACCGGCAGTCCGAGATGCGTCGCGCCGCCTTTGCCGGGCGAGGTGCCGCCGACCATCTTGGTGCCATACTTGATGGCCTGCTCCGAATGGAAGGTGCCGTTCTTGCCGGTGAAGCCCTGGCAGATGACCTTGGTGTTCTTGTCGATGAGGACGGACATTAGCGGCTCCCCGCAGAAAACTTTGAAACCCTAAGCGCCGCTCTGTCGACGCGCTCAATTGCAATCCGATCACCTTCGTCGATAGCGGCTCTGTCGAAAAATTCTCTGACTGCCGCCCTATTCCTCAGAATCATTTTATTCCCCGCAATATCAGTTCTAATTGTGGGGCCTGGAACAAATTCAGCCGTCAAATCTTCGTCTGCCTTTTCAGATTCATTTCCACCGCCGATAACTGACGGAGGAAAAAGAAACTGTGCATCTCGCAGGTAGAAGTGATGATTGCGCTTGTTGCCACCCGAAATCTCAATAATTACTCCGATGATAGACATCACGCCGCCGCCTTCACGGCTTTGACGATCTTCTGCGCGGCGTCGTCGAGATCGTCGCCCGACGTCACGTTAAGACCCGACTCGGCGATGATCTTCTTGCCGAGCTCGACGTTGGTGCCCTCGAGGCGCACGACCAGCGGCACCTTCAAACCGATCTCCTTCACGGCGGCGACAACGCCCTCGGCGATGACGTCGCACTTCATGATGCCGCCGAAGATGTTGACCAGGATGCCCTTCACGTTGGGATCGGAGGTGATGATCTTGAACGCGGCAGCGACCTTCTCCTTGGTGGCGCTGCCGCCGACGTCGAGAAAGTTCGCAGGCGCCATGCCGTAGAGCCTGATGATGTCCATCGTCGCCATAGCGAGACCGGCGCCGTTGACCATGCAGCCGATCGAACCGTCGAGCGAAATGTAGTTGAGATCGTATTTCGAAGCTTCGACTTCCTTGTCGTCTTCCTCGGTCAAATCGCGCAGCGCCACGACATCGGCATGGCGATAGAGCGCGTTGCCGTCGAAATCGACCTTGGCGTCCAGGCAGATGATCTTGTTGTCCTTGGTCACGACCAGCGGATTGATCTCCAGCATGGTCATGTCCTTGGCGATGAAGGCCGCGTACAGCTTCGGCAGCAGCGCTTCCATCTGCTTGGCGACGTCACCGGTCAGCTTCAGCGCCTGCGCCACGCGGCGTCCGTGATGCGGCATGATGCCCGTCGCGGGATCGACGGAGAAGGTGATGATCTTTTCCGGTGTCTTTTGCGCGACTTCCTCGATGTCCATGCCACCTTCGGTCGAGACGACGAAGGCGACGCGCGAGGTTTCGCGATCGACCAGCGCCGAGAGATAGAACTCGCGGTCGATGGCTGAGCCTTCCTCGACGTAGAGGCGGTTGACCTTCTTGCCATGCGGTCCGGTCTGGTGCGTGACGAGGGTCGAGCCGAGGATGCGGGTCGATTCCTTCTTCACGTCGTCGACCGATTTGACGACCTTGACGCCGCCGGCCTTGCCACGGCCACCGGCGTGAATCTGGGCCTTCACCACCCAGACCGGGCCGCCGAGATCGTTGGCGGCTTTCACCGCCTCGTCGACCGTGAAAGCAGGAATGCCGCGCGGCACCGGCACGCCGAATTCGCGCAGCACCGCCTTGGCCTGGTATTCGTGGATGTTCATGCGGCCTTCCTCACTCTTTGGAACGCGACGAAGCGCATTCAATGTTCTGTTGCGTGGGCGGACGCGGGCATGCCGCGCCCGCTCCGCATCGCGTTACGTCAAATTCGGCGCGATCTTCTTGCAGGCCTCGATCAGGCCCTGAACGGTCGCCGCCGATTTCTCGAACGCCGCCTTCTCGCTGCCATTGAGATCGACCTCGACGATGCGCTCGACACCCTTGGCACCGATCACGACCGGCACGCCGACATAGAGGTCCTTCATTCCGTATTCGCCCGAAAGATAAGCGGCGCAAGGCAGCACGCGCTTCTTGTCGAGCAGGTAGCTCTCCGCCATGGCGATGGCCGACGCCGCCGGCGCGTAGAAGGCAGAACCGGTCTTAAGGAGATTGACGATCTCGGCGCCGCCATTCGCGGTGCGCTTGACGATCTCGTCGACGCGCGCCTGCGTGGTCCAGCCCATCTTGACGAGATCGGGCACGGGGATGCCGGCGACCGCCGAATAGCGCGTCAGCGGCACCATCGAATCACCGTGGCCGCCGAGGACAAAAGCGGTGACGTCTTCGACCGAGACGTTGAACTCGTCGGCCAGGAAATATCGGAACCGAGCGCTGTCGAGCACGCCAGCCATGCCGACGACCTTCTGATGCGGCAGGCCGCAGGACTTCTGCAGCGCCCACACCATCGCGTCGAGCGGGTTGGTGATGCAGACGATGAAGGCGTTCGGCGCGTATTTTTTGATGCCGGCGCCGACCTGATCCATGACTTTCAAATTGATGTCGAGCAGGTCGTCGCGGCTCATGCCCGGCTTGCGCGGCACGCCGGCGGTGACGATGCAGACGTCGGCGCCTTCGATCGCCTCGTATGAATTGGCGCCCGTGAGTTTGGCGTCGAAATCGTTGACCGGCGAAGACTGGGCAATGTCGAGCGCCTTGCCCTGCGGCACGCCTTCCGCGACGTCGAACATGACGACGTCGCCGAGCTGCTTCAAGCCGATGAGGTGGGCCAGGGTGCCGCCGATCTGACCGGAGCCGATCAAGGCAATCTTGTTACGGGCCATGGTGGGAGAACTCTCAAAGCTGGTGCTGCCGCGGAGCGCGACCGCGTGGTGGTTAAACCCTTAGGCCCAAAGCGACAAGGCACCCCGTTCCAGGGGCGTCTTGGTATCATGTATACATAATACCACAGCAGCGCGGGATCGGAGTCCAGCGTTTCGCTGTGTCTGGACGGGCCGAGGAACGCAAATTCGTTGGTGCGGCGCGAAAATTGCTGCATCTGCGAAGAGAAGACGGGCCGCTCAGCCGCACAAAACCGCCAAGCCGCCGAGGCCGCCTGTCGCGTGTCCGAGCCAGGTATCTAGCGACGCCGCGGGCGCGACGCTCACCGCTTGCGCGGGATCGGCTCCTGCATGATCTCGAGCTGGATCTGCTGAATCTCGGCGAGACGTTCCCACTGCCGCGTCAGGATGTGATCGATCTTTTCGTGCAGGTGGCGGATTTCCAATTCCGCCTTCAGGTTGACGCGATAGTCGTTTTCGGAGCGCAGCCGGTCCTTCGACTCCTGCCGCTTCTGGCTCATCATGATGATCGGCGCCTGCACCGCTGCGACGCAGGACAGCAGCAGGTTGAGCAGAATGAACGGATAGGGATCGAACTGGTCTCTGCCGACGATGACGATGTTGAATGCCATCCAGCAGAGCAGCACGACGCCGAAGAAAATCAGGAACGACCAACTACCGCCGAAATTCGCCAGATGATCGGACAGGCGCTCGCCGAAGCTGCGATGCCCCTCGAATTCGGCCTGGATGTTCTCGGCGAGCGTATCGTGGTCGGCGAGGCTCTGCACCACGTCCTGTTCGAGCCGTGTCAGCTCGCCGCGTTCGCTGCGCAGGAGCTCGGTGACGTAGCTCGAGCGAAAGCGATCGAGATCGTCGATGCAGATGAAACCCTCGGCCGGCAGATCGGGATGAGTCTCCTTGATGCGGTCGAGCAGGCTCGGTCGCACGACGTCGATGCGCACGATCTCGCGCGCCGGCTTCTCCTTGCCGCAAATCACGCAGCGAAAGCGCGCTGGTCGCGCGCGCCGTCGGGCCGCCGACGAGGCATCGCTTTCGGCGATCGTCGCAACACCGTTCTCGATCGGCGTGCCGGCGCCGTCCGAGGGAATGTCCTGATTGGCCATGCGATGGCCCTCGCCGTTTTTTGTTCGATGCCCCGGGCCCTTTTGCGCGCGGGCCGGACGGCTGGCAATCGAAAAAGGTCGTAAACGCCGGTCAGCGTAAACGGCATCAGGTCTCGACGATGCCGCCGGTGCCGCTCAGGTCGACATGGCCGCGCGCGCCGTGCGGCAAGGCGAGATAGCCTTCAGAGCGCATCTCGATAAGGCGCGATACCGTGCGCTTGAACTCGAGTGCCTCGTAGCCCTCGTCCGCGGTGTAAAGCTCGGCCGGCTCGGCCTCGGCCGAGGCGATCAGCTTCACGGCGTGGTCGTACAGCGTGTCGATCAGGATGATGAACCGCTTGGCAGCATTGCGGTCGGCGTAGTCCATCACCGGGATGCTGTCGACGATGAGGGTGTGAAATTCGCGCGCGAGCCGCAGGTAATCGTTGGGACCGAGCGGTTGGTCGCAGAGCTGGGCGAAGGTGAAGCGCGCGACCCCCATGGCGGCCTCGGGCACGCGCAACACGCGGCCGGCCAGTTGGATGTCGACCGGATAGCCCTCGAGCATGCCGGTCAGCTTCTGCCAAGCGATATCGAGCGCGACCTCGGCATCCTCGTCGGCCGGGGCGTACCAGGTGGTCACGCCCGAGAGCTTCTCCAAGCGGTAGTCGGTGCGCGATGCAAGCCGCACCACGTCGACGTTCATTTCGAGCAGGTGGATGAACGGCAGGAACAGCGCGCGGTTGAGCCCGTCCTTGTAGAGATCGTCAGGCGCCACGTTGGACGTCGCGACCAGCACCACGCCGTGCTCGAACAGCCGAGTAAACAGACGGCCGAGAATCATGGCGTCGGCGATGTCGGTGACGTGGAATTCGTCGAAGCACAGCAGCCAGGTCTCGTCGGCGATCTCGTCGGCGACGTGGCGGATCGGATCGCCGTCGCTGATCTGGCCGAGCTTCAACTGATGTCGCACCTCGCGCACGCGCTCGTGCACGTCGGCCATGAACTCGTGGAAGTGCGCCCGCCGCTTGCGCCGCACCTCGCTCGCGGCAAAGAAGAAATCCATGAGCATGGTCTTGCCGCGGCCGACGTCGCCGAAAATATAGAGGCCCTTGATCGGACCGGCCGTCTCGTGCCGTGAAAACAGCCAGCCGAGCGAGGACGACTTGCGCGACAGCCGGTGCTGCGCCAGCGCCTTTTCGAGCGCCGCCAGCCGGCGCACGAGGTCGGCCTGGGC
>DATCFB010000147.1:0-13206 GCA_036509755.1 Pseudolabrys sp.
CGGTCGTCGACCAGCGCGAAGATCGAGCGCGACACCGAAACGCGCGGCGTCCGCGCGTGCCCGGCCGCCGTCCACGCCGCCTTGTAGAGCCTGATCTGCTCCGCCTGCTGCACGTGGAACGGCTTGCCGCTCTCGTCGATCTTCAGCGTCGACGACTGCAAATACATGCCGAGCTTCGCCGCCCATTCTGCCGTCGCATTGGTGCCGGCGCCCCACCAGATGCGCTCGCGCAGACCCTCGGCATGCGGCTCCAGGCGCAGGAGGCCGGTCGGGTTCGGAAACATCGGCCGCGGGTTCGGCTTGGCGAAGCCCTGACCTTTCAGCACCTGAAGAAACACCTCGGTGTGGCGCCGCGCCATGTCGGCGTCGCTCTCGCCCTCGCCCGGCGCGTGGCCGAAATAGCGGAAGCCGTCGATCACCTGTTCGGGCGAGCCGCGCGAAATGCCGAGCTGGAGGCGGCCGCCGGCGATGAGGTCGGCGCTGCTCGCGTCCTCCGCCATGTAGAGCGGGTTCTCGTAGCGCATGTCGATCACGGCGGTGCCGATCTCGATGCGGCTGGTGCGCGCGCCGATCGCCGCCAGCAGCGGGAACGGCGAGGCGAGCTGGCGGGCGAAGTGATGCACGCGGACATAGGCGCCGTCGGCGCCGAGCGCCTCGGCCGCGACGGCCAGTTCGATGGTCTGCGTCAGCGCGTCGGCGGCGGTGCGAACTTGCGACTGCGGCGACGGGGTCCAGTGGCCGAAGGAGAGGAAGCCGATGTGTTTCATGGGATGCTGTCTTGCGTCGGGTGACCTGATATAGTGCTGGCATGGTCAAAACGCTCGAACAAGCCATTGCCGAAGTGGAGTGCCTGCCGGCCGAGGATCAGGAAAAAATCGGCCGGACGCTGCTCTCCCATGTCGAGAAGCTGCGCGCCTTGCGCAGCGAGATCGACAAGGGCCTGCGCTCGCTCGATGCGGGCCAGGGGCGCGTCCAGCATTGGGCGGATTAGCGAAGCATAATTTTCCCATTCGTCATGGCCGGGCTTGACCCGGCCTTCAACTCTTACTTGCGGAAGCACCGCACAATTTGAATACCCCAGCGCCTCGCCCGCAACGGCGAGGTCGATGGTCTGCGTCAGCGCGTCGGCGGCGGAGCGAACTTGCGACTGCGGCGACGGGGTCCAGTAGCCGAAGGAGAAGAAGCCGATGTGTTTCATGGAAGGCATCAACAGCTTTCACAGGGTCCGCGCAGGGCTTTGCTCTTCTGGCTAGACATCCCGCGTTCTTCGCTTAAAAATTGTGCCACCAATAGACAGAACACAACGCACACGAATGGGGAGGAGAGTATGTCGTCGGCCTCGGACAGCAATACAAAAAGCCCGCTGGACGCGGCGCTAAAGATCGTTGCGGAATTGACCGGGATGAAGGCTGAGCAGCAATCGCTGGCGCTGAAATTTGCGATGGAAACACTTGGCCTCAAACCGCCGACGGCAACACCGTCAGCGGCCCCGGCTCAGTCAACTCAGTCGCCGCAACCTACACAATCACACACGGTAAGCGGCGCCGACCACTCGACTGACATTAGGTCGTTCACGGCGATAAAAGCTCCAAAAAGCGACCAACAGTTCACCGCCGTGGTTGCATACTTCTATCAGATCGAGGCGAAGCCCGAGGATCGGAAAGAGGTTATCGACGCAGACATCATGAAAGAGGCCGCCCGACTTGCTGGGCGAGCCCAAGTCGCGCGCTGGAATATGACACTTACCAACGCCAAAAACGCTGGGTACTTAGACGGCGCCGGCAACGGCAAATTCAAGCTCAGCTCTGTCGGCGAGAACCTCGTGGCGATCACGCTTCCTGATGGCAGTCCTGGGCAAGGCAGAAACAACACAGCAAAGGGGAAGAAAAAGCCCGCCCGAAAAGCAAGCGTCAAAAAGAAATAGGACGCACTCCTCGTCCTTGAAAGAGCGCGACCATGCCCACCGCCCATGAGGCAATTGAAGCCGCAATTGATGAGGCCACGTCCGCCAGATCCCGCGTATCCAAAGTGCAATCGAGACAGGTTCGCGGGATAGACGACGTCGCCTCGCTTAAGGCGACCGCCCAAACTTGGTTTCATACTCACCGGCCGGTCGTGGCCACTAGCGCACCGGAGATCGATCTATCCGCGGTGGATGAGTGCTTCACAACCGTGCTCGATGCGAGTGCACGATCCGCGGCCAAAACAACTTACCTGGATGTATTGAAGGATGCCAAGGCTGCGCTAATTGCGATCCGCACTGCAGCACTCCTAGCTCCCGCTTCGAGGCCCACTGCAAACACAGACGATAATACACCTGACTTCTCGCCATTGGCTGGCAACCAGCAAATGCGAGACATTCTCACGCGCCGTTGGGAAGAATGCGCCAAATGCGTTAAGGCCGATGCGCACTTGGCAGCCATCGTAATGATGGGCGGCCTGCTGGAAGCCTTATTCGTTGCACGAGCAAACAGAATGTTCGACAAAACCCCTCTTACTTCCGCCGCCGGCGCACCGAAGGACAAGTCGTCCGGCAAAACCATCAATTATCAAGAATGGATGCTCGATTCGTACATTAAAGTAGGATTCGAATTGAAGTGGATTACCGAGTCAGCCAAAGACGTAGCCGATAAACTGAAGGAATATCGCAACTTCATCCATCCGGCCAAAGAGCTACGCTACGGCGTAACGCTCGATTTGAATGATTCTTCAATCTTTTGGCAGGTTACCAAAGCGCTCGCGCGTCAGCTTCTGCTTAGCGTCTGAGGCCACAATGGCCAGCTAGAGCGCTACCGCCAAGGCCTTGCAAACACAATTAGCGTCTCGCTGCTCCATAGTCTCGGCTGCGATAATAGCATCTCGTAGGCCCTTCAAGTGAGCCTCACTCAATTGCCCCACAAGCTGCGGGCCAGCAGCCTTCAGTTCTGCCGTCGAATATTGAACGACAGCACTGCATCCGACAAATGAATCATGCGACAAAAAGTTGAAGTGAGCCTGAGCAATTTTGTAGTCTCCATACCAATCCATGCTGTTGATGTACAAAAAAGCACTGCCGCCGCCATTATCATGATCGCATATATACACGTGAAATTTCCGGCGCTTCTCGTAGCCCTGCGCTTTGTCAGTCTCCCAGAGATAGACCTCGCCGAGTTTCATCACATATTTGCGGATACCGGACCGAGGTCCTCGACCAAAGCCGCCCTTCGCGTCTGATCATCAATCATTTCTTCGTAATACATTTCTGCGCGGTCGCCTCCCCCGCGTCGCTTATTCCATGCTTCTTTGTAAGCAGCATGGTCATGAGTCATATCCATGAGTTGCTTGAAGGAATAATTTTTATATCTATCGATGACCTCATCGAAAGTGCGAATGTCGCTTTTCGAGAACAAGTCGAGATTTACTTCGCGTTCCGGGTCGGAAATAAAAATCGTGTCACTCCCGTTCGGCGCTTTTCCGGGAGTCACTTTGAACGGAAGCTTTGTGACGTTTGCCGCTCGCATGACCCATTTGTCTCCCTCCAAAAGATCGAGGGCCTTAGAAGCAACTGGGCCGTACCAAAGAGCAAAATAATTATCGTACGTGATCGGACGACCGTATCGAGCCAAGTGCTCACGATCAGCCAAATAGAAGAATTTTACAGCTTGATACTTATCCGCACCCGGACAGCGCTCCGCCAGGTACAGCAACAGTTCAATTATTTTGTCGAGTTTGGGCCTGAACTTCAGGGGCATGGGTGCCTCCCGGGACGGCCTAGGGGTTCGAGAGCGAATCGACAGCCAACTAACGACATCACACAAGACATAATACAACAAACCTAATTGGGGGATCCGCTCTTTAAATTTCAAGGGGTCGCCCGTCAAATCGGACCAAGGCGTGGTAATTTTACCACAGAATCGTTCGGGTTAATCGCGTCCGAACGACCTAGTGCCCTGAAACTCCGCAATATCGCTGTCGCGGCATGTGAGGCCGCCCCCTAATCCCTCGCAATAATCTCCCGCTCCCGATGCACCGGGCTCGCGTCTGAAATCCGCCCCACCATCCGCCGCAGAAAAATCGCCGGCCTTCTCGCCTTCAGCGACGAACGCCGCCGCCGCCGCGGCCTTGGCCGCCCCGCTGCGATCTCGCCGAGCTTGGGAAATGCCTTCCTGAATCCGACCTGATCCTCGACCAGCAGCGGCAGCCCGAGCGCCTCGGCCCAGCCGTGCCATTCGGCAAACGCCTCGTCGGCCTCGTCGGTGATGTGCAGCGGCAGCACCAGGCCGGGATCGTCATGCGCCAGCACGACGGCGACGGCGCCCTCGCCCGGCATCATGCGCAGCGCCACGCCGTTGAAGGCCGAGAGCGGCATGTTGATCGCCATGCGCATGCCGCCAACCGAGCGGCGCAACACGACGCGCTCGCGGTGCAGTTCGATATCTCGGGTGTGCCCGTCGGCAGCGGCGTCGCTCGCCGCATAGCGCAGGGGCAGGGTATGCGGGTCGAGCCGCAGTGCGCGGCTCGACCCGGCGGGGCATCCGCCAACTCGCATCTGACGCCTCAAACTCTCCCGCGGCGGGCTTATGTGCCTGCTCGCACGAGAGAGAATGCCAGAGGGGCGTCGGAAACCGCTTAAAGTTCGCGGTTAATCGAATCTGCCAGGGGCCATTCCGGCGCGCATGATTGACGGCGGCTGAAAGAGGATGATTGACGAGGTGTTGTGGGAACGGCGCCAATCGTTCCGGACGCGGTTGCGCGCGGGCGCCAAAAGCGCCATTTGAGCTTACGACTCGACGCCACACGGGACCTCATCCGACATGCTCGCACCGGCCGCCGCCTCGCTGTTCGACCAGTCCGCCCTCCTCGAGCGCGCCGAGCGCCTGGTCAAGGCGGCGCGCGCCGCCGGCGCCGATGCCGCCGACGCGGTCGCGGTGCGCGGCGTGTCGGTGTCGGTCGAGGTGCGCGACGGCGCGGTCGAGGAAAGCGAGAGCGCCGAGGGCGACGATCTCGGCCTGCGCGTCCTCGTCGGCAAGAAGCAGGCGGTCGTTTCAACGAACGACATGTCGAGCGACGGCACCGCGGCTTTGGCCGAGCGCGCGGTGGCGATGGCGCGCGCCGCGCCGGAGGACAAATATGCGGGCCTCGCCGACGAGAGCGAATTGGCGCGCGCGTTCCCCGATCTCGACCTGATCGACCGCGCCATGCCGACAGTCGGCGAACTGGAGACCACGGCGCGCGCGGCGGAACAGGCCGGACTTGCGGTCAAGGGCGTCAGCAAGTCGGGCGGCGCCTCGGCCTCGGCCGGCATCGGCGGCATGGTGCTGGTGACGAGCCACGGCTTTTCCGGCGCTTATCTCGGCTCGAGCCACGGCGTGTCGATGACGGCGATCGCCGGCGACGGCACCGGCATGGAGCGCGACTACGACTATTCGAGCGTGCGGCATTTGTCCGACCTCGAAAGCCCGGACAAGATCGGTCGCACCGCCGGCGAGCGCGCCATCGCGCGGCTTTCTCCGCGCAAGGTGACGACGCGCAAGGTGCCGGTCGTGTTCGATCCGCGCATCGCCGGCACATTGGTGTCGCATCTGGCGAGCGCGGTGAACGGGGCGTCGATCGCGCGCAAGTCGAGCTTCCTCAAGGAGCGGATGGGGCAGAAGATCTTTGCCGACGGCATCCGCATCATCGACGATCCGCTGCGCAAGCGGGGCTTACGCTCACATCCCTTCGACGGCGAAGGCGTCGCCGGCAAACGCCTGGCGCTGATCGAGGACGGCGTGCTGACCTCGTGGATTCTCGATTGCGCCACCGCGCGCGAATTGGGCCTGAAAACCACCGGCCACGCCGCGCGCGGCGTCTCCTCGGTACCCTCGCCCTCGGCCAGCAATCTGCACATGGAACCGGGCAAGCTCTCGCCCGACGAATTGATCGCCGACATCAAGGACGGCTTCTACGTCACGGATCTCATCGGCCACGGCGCCAATATGGTGACCGGCGACTACAGTCGCGGCGCCTCGGGTTTCTGGATCGAGAACGGCAAGACCACCTATGCCGTCAGCGAAGTCACCATCGCCGGGCATCTCACCGACATTTTCCGCTCGCTGACGCCGGCCAACGACCTCACCTTCCGCCACGGCATCAACGCGCCGACGATCCGCATCGAGGGGCTGACCGTTGCCGGCCAGTGATCTTCTCCCAGCGCTCGAAGCCGTGATGCGCGAGGCGGGCGAACTCGCCCGCGTCACCGCCGCCCGGCCGTTCAAGCGCTGGACCAAGGGCGCGGACAAGTCGCCGGTCAGCGAGGCCGACATTGCCGTCAACGATCTCCTCCATGCGAAGCTGACGCAGCTCGCTCCGCACGCCGGCTGGCTGTCGGAGGAAACCGAGGACGATCCGGCCGCGCGCGCCGGTTCAACATTCTGGATCGTCGATCCGATCGACGGCACCCGCGCTTTCATCGCCGGCCGCCCCGACTGGACGATTTCGGTCGCGCTGGTCGAGGACGGCCGCCCGGCACTCGCCGCGCTCTACGCGCCGGTGACCGAGGAGATGTTTCTCGCCGGCCTCGGCTCCGGCGCGACGCGCAACGGCGAACGGATCGCGGTCTCGTCCGGCAGTGACCTCACCGGCGCGAAGGTCGCCGGCCCGAAACGCACGCTCGACACACTCGCCCGCGTGACCCCCGCGATCCTGCCGCAGCCGAAGGTCCACTCGCTGGCACTGCGCCTGACGCGGGTCGGCAGCGGCGACCTCGACGTCGCGTTTTCCTCCGGCGGCAGCCACGATTGGGACCTTGCGGCGGCGGACCTTTTGGTGCACGAAGCCGGCGGCTTATTGACCGACTTTGCCGGCCGCCCGCTCAGCTTCAATCGCCCGCACACCGTGCACGGCGCGCTGGTCGCAGCCGGTCCCGCCCGCCATGGCGCGTTTCTGGCGCTCGTCCGCGACCGCATGCCGGAGTTCGCGTAGACTGGCGTCGTGCTTGCCGGGATTGCATCAAGGGACGATTCATGACCGAGGGTCATAAAACGGGACAGCTCCTGCACCTCGTCTTCGGCGGCGAACTCAGCGACCTCGGCGGCACCGACTTCAAGAATCTCGACGACGTCGATATCGTCGGCGTCTATCCGAATTACGCCACCGCCTACACTGCCTGGAAGGCGAAGGCGCAGCAGACGGTCGACAACGCGCACATGCGCTACTTCATCGTGCACCTGCATCGCCTGCTCGACCCCGACACCGGCAAGCCGGGGCACTGACCGGCGTGCCTCTGCCGTCCTCCAAACAAATCGTCTCTTCGCCGGCGTTCCAGACCACGGTCGGAACGCTCGGGGCGTGGTATCTTCGCTTGGTCTGGCGCACGAGCAGCAAGGTGATCGAGCCGCCCGGCATCTATGAGCGGGTCCTCACGCCGGCGATCGTCGCGATGTGGCACGGCCAGCACTTCCTCATGCCGTTCGTGAAGAAGGACGGCGCCAGGTTTCGCGCCAAGGTCTTGATCTCGCGCCATCGCGACGGCGAGGTGAACGCCATCGCGGCCGAGAAACTCGGCATCGGCACCATTCGCGGCTCCGGCGCGCATAACGGCGAATTCCACCGCAAAGGCGGCGCCGTCGCCTTCACGGAGATGCTGACGGCGTTGGCGCAGGGCTACAATGTCGCCATGACCGCCGATGTGCCGAAAATCGCGCGCGCCGCAGGTCTCGGCGTCGTCAAGCTGGCGCAGCATTCCGGACGGCCGATCTACCCGGTCGCCATCGCGTCGAGCCGGCGCAAGGAATTGAACAACTGGGATCGCACGGCGATTAACCTGCCATTCAGCCGCATCGCCATGGTCGCCAACGAGCCGATCTGGGTTGCAGCCGATTCCGACGCGGCAACGCTCGAAGCGAAGCGACGCGAAGTCGAAGGCGAGCTCAATCGTCTCACCAAGCGCGCTTATGCGCTGGCCGATGGCACCGGGAGCGAGCCTGCGTGAACGAGGCCATGCCACTCGGCCTGCGGCTTTACCGCTTCCTGGCGGCGGCGGGCGCGCCGCTGACCTCCGTATTGCTGGCGCGGCGGCTGGCGCGCGGCAAGGAATTGAGAGAACGCATCGGCGAGCGCCGGGGCGAGAGCAGCGCGGAGCGTCCGCCGGGACCTTTGGTCTGGCTGCACGGCGCCAGCGTCGGCGAACTCCTGTCGGTGCTGCCGTTGATCGAGCGGCTGAGCGCGCGCGGCCTCAACGTCCTCGTCACCTCCGGCACCGTGACGTCGAGCGGGCTCGCGGCGCAGCGCATGCCGGCCGGCGTCATCCATCAATTCATTCCGCTCGACGTGCCGAAATTCGTCGCCCGATTTCTCGACCGCTGGCAGCCGCAGCTCGCTCTGTTCGTCGAATCCGACCTCTGGCCGAACGCGCTCATCGAGACCGCCCGCCGCAAGGTGCCGATCGTGCTCGTCAATGCGCGCCTGTCGGAGCGCTCCTTCCGCCGCTGGCAGAAAGTGCCCGGCTCGATCGGGCACCTGCTCGCCCGCTTCGATCTCTGCCTCGCGCGCACGCCGCCCGATGCCGACCGCCTGAGCCAACTCGGCGCGCGCAACGTCTTCGTCAGCGGCAATCTCAAAATCGACGTGCCGGCGCCGCCGGCCGACGAGGCCGCGCTCGCGGCGCTGAAGGCCGCGATCGCCGGCCGGCCGCTGATCGCCGCCGCCTCGACGCATCCCGGCGAAAACGAATTGATCATCGCCGCGCACAAGCGCCTGCGCGCAACAACGCCGGATCTCCTGACCCTGATCGCGCCGCGCCATCCCGAACGCGGGCCGGAAATCGCTGCCCTGGCGCGCGAGGCCGGGCTCGCGGCCGCATTGCGGTCGCAAGGCGCGCTGCCCGACGCCGCGACCGACATCTATGTCGCGGACACGATGGGCGAGCTCGGCCTCATCTACCGCATTGCGCCGGTCGTGTTCATCGGCGGCTCGCTGGTGCCCCATGGCGGGCAGAACCCGATCGAGCCGGCCAAGCTCGGCGCCGCCATCCTGCACGGGCCGCATGTGTCGAATTTCGAGGAAGTCTACGGGGCGCTCGATGCCGCGCACGGTGCCGAGGCGGTCGACAGCGGCGAGAAGCTGACGGCCGCGTTCTCCACCATGCTCGCGCAGCCAGAGGTGCGCAACCGCGTCGCTCAGGCCGGGCGCAACGCCGTCAACTCTCTCGGCGGCGCGCTCGAGCGGACGATGCAGGCGCTCGAACCCTATCTGACGAAAGTGCAACGGCGACGGGACAACGCCCATGCGTGAGCCCCGCTTCTGGTGGCGCAAGGCGGGGCTGCTCTCGGCCCTCTTGTCGCCGCTGGCGGCGCTCTATGGGACAATCGCCGCGCGCCGGATGACACGCACCGGCGCGCGCGCTGGCGTACCCGTCATCTGCATCGGCAATGTCACGCTCGGCGGCGCCGGCAAGACGCCGACCGCCATTGCCATCGCTCAGATGCTGAGCGCGGCGGGTGAGCGAGTCTTCTTTCTGACGCGTGGCTATGGCGGCCGCGAGGCAGGTCCGAAGCGCGTCGATGCGAGCGCGGATACGGCCGCCGACGTCGGAGACGAAGCGCTGCTGCTCGCGCGCGTCGCGCCGACGATTCTCGCGCGCGACCGCGTCGCTGGCGCGGTGCTCGCGAGGGCGGAGGGCGCGAGCATCATCGTCATGGACGACGGCTTGCAGAACGGCGCAATCGAAAAGGATTTCTCGCTGGCCGTAATCGACGCCCAGCGCGGCATCGGCAATGGCTGCGGGTTTCCCGCCGGTCCGTTGCGGGCGCCACTCGCGGTGCAGCTCGCGCGCGTCGATGCTTTGCTTGTCGTCGGCGACGGTGACGGCGGCGCGGGCGTGGCGGCAGATATTGGTGCACGCGGGCGGCCGGTGTGGCGCGGCCGGCTGGTGCCGCATCCGGAAAGTGCCGGCGCCATCACGCGTGCTGTGCTCGCCTTTGCCGGCATCGGCGATCCGGACAAATTCTTCGCTACCGCCGAAGCCGTCGGCATCACGGTCGCGGCGCGGCGCGTTTTTCCGGATCATCATCGCTTCACCACCGAAGAGGCGGCCGAACTGCTCATGGCGGCCGACAGCGAGGCACTCGCTCTGCTGACCACCGAAAAGGACCGCGCCCGCATGACCGGCGATCCGGCGCTCGCCGGATTGATGCAACGCGCGCACGTGCTGCCGGTGACGATGCAGATCGCGGAGAGCGGCGAACTTGACGCGGCGCTGGCGAAGGTGCGCGGCCGCTAGCCGGCACCGGATTTCAGCCGCTGCAATACCGCCTCCGGCGACACATAGGCCTCCTGGAGGTCGACGCTCCAGTATTTGAGCTCTTCCAGCGGGATCGGCACAGCGGTGATGGCGCAGCGCACATAGGCGCCGGGGCGCACGACACGGAAATCGCCGTCGAGATATTTCACCTCGGCTTCGCCGTTCATCGACGAGCGATCATAGCGATTGAGCAAAGCAGCCTCCGGGTTCGCGTCACGCCAGGATAATCGTTTGCGGAGGCCGGCGAAACCCTCAGCCGAACAGGCTTCCCTGCCCGCCCGGGCCACTCCCGCCGCCGCGGCTCCGCGGCTTGGCCGGCTTTGGAACCGGCCTCGGGCGGGCCTCGCCGTCGGCGATGGCGCCAAGACGGCCGTCGGCGAACTCGATATCGAGCCGCGCGCCGCTCGCCACCGTGGCGGCGCTGCGCAGCGGAGAGCCGTCGCCGTCGCGCACCAAAGCGAAGCCGCGCTTGAGCACCTCGCGATAAGAGAATGCGACGAGCAACCGCTCGGCGCGCTCGACGCGGGCGGCACGCTGGTCGAGATACGTGCGCATGGCGCGCCGCGCGGCATTGCCGCAGGAGGTGACGCGATCGCGGTGACGCGCCAGGCGCGCGCGATGCGCCTGCGCATTGGCGAACAGGCTGGCGCGCAGATGCCGGTCGAGATTTTCATAGCGCTCGCGGCGGCGCTCGACTTCGCGGCGCAAAAGCTGCGGCGAAAGCCGCGAGGCGACCCGCGAATATTGCGTATGATGGATCTGCGCATTGGCGCGCAGCGCGCGCGGCAGACGCTCCGCGAGATTGTCGAGCTGCTGGCGCGGGCTGCCGAGAATGTCCTTCGGCAGCGCGCGCGTCAGCAGGGCCAATTCCTTGCGCCGCTGCTCGATACCGCGCTGCCAGCAGGCCAGCTTGCGCGCGCCGAGTTGCGACAACCGCAGCATTAGCTCGGAGCGCACCGGCACGGCCTTCTCGGCCGCCGCGGTCGGTGTCGGCGCGCGCCAGTCGGCGGCAAAGTCGATGAGCGTGAAATCGGTCTCATGGCCGACGGCGGAGATGAGCGGGATCATGCTGGCGGCGGCGGCGCGCACCACGATCTCCTCGTTGAACGACCACAGATCCTCCAGCGAGCCGCCGCCGCGCGCGACGATGATAAGATCGGGCCGCGGCAACGCCCCGCGCTCAGGCAGCGCGTTGAAGCCGTTAATGCCGGCGGCGACTTCCGCCGCGCTGGTCTCGCCCTGCACGCGCACCGGCCAGACCAGAACCCTGCGGGGAAAGCGATCGGCGAGCCGATGCAGGATGTCGCGGATGACCGCGCCGGTCGGCGAGGTGACGACGCCGATCACCTCCGGGATGAACGGCAGCAATTGCTTGCGCGCCTCGTCGAACAGGCCCTCGGCGGCGAGCTTCTTCTTGCGCTCCTCGAGCAACTTCATCAGCGCGCCGATGCCGGCGGGCTCGAGGCTGTCGATGACGATCTGATATTTGGACGAGCCGGGGAACGTGGTCAGCCGTCCGGTGGCGATGACGTCGAGCCCCTCCTCCGGCTTCACCCGCATGCGGCCGGCCGTGCCCTTCCAGACCACCGCCTCCAGCACCGCCTTGTCGTCCTTCAGGCGGAAGTAGCAGTGGCCTGAGGGCGAGGCGCCGCGGAAACCGGACACTTCGCCGCGCACGCGGACATAACCGTAGGCGTCCTCGACGGTGCGCTTGAGCGCCGCCGAGAGTTCGGAAACGGTCCATTCCACAGCGTTTTTCAGCGCAGGCTCTGCCATCACGGCCGAATCTCTTGCGGGGCGAAGGGAAACCCTGTTTCAGATGGATAAGGTACCCCGGTCAAGCCCGGGCAAGACCCGGGAGACGATGCGGGCATGAACATTCTGATCCTGGGTTCCGGCGGCCGCGAGCATGCGCTGGCCTGGAAGATCGCCGCCAGTCCCCTCTGCACCAAGCTCTATTGCGTCCCCGGCAATGCCGGGATCGCCCAGATCGCGACGTGCGCCGCCGTCGATATCGCCGACCACAGAGCGGTGATCGCCTACGCCAACGACAAGAAGATCGACTTCGTCGTGGTCGGGCCGGAAGCGCCGCTGTGCGCCGGCATCACCGACGACCTCGAAGCCGCGGGCCTGAAGAGCTTCGGCCCGAGCAAGTGGGCAGCGCGGCTCGAAGGCTCCAAGGGCTTCACCAAGGACCTGTGCAAGGCCAACGACATTCCGACCGCCGCCTACAAGCGCTTCAAGAGCGCGACGGATGCGAAGGCCTATGTGCGCGAGCGCGGCGCGCCGATCGTGGTCAAGGATGACGGGCTCGCGGCCGGCAAGGGTGTCGTCGTTGCGGCGACTTTGGAAGAAGCGGAAGCCGCGATCGACATGATGTTCGGCAGCGGCAAGCGCGCCTGGGAGATCGTCATCGAGGATTGCCTCGTCGGCGAGGAGGCGTCGTTCTTCGCGCTGTGCGACGGCGAGACCGCGATCCCGCTCGGCTCGGCGCAGGACCACAAACGCGTCGGCGACGGCGACAAAGGCCCGAACACCGGAGGCATGGGCGCCTATTCGCCGGCGCCGATCATGGCCACGGAGATGAACGCGCGCGTGATGCGCGAGATCGTCGAGCCGACGGTGCGCGCGATGAACGTCATGGGCGCGCCGTTCAAGGGTGTGCTGTTCGCCGGGCTGATGATTACGAAAGACGGGCCGCAGCTCATCGAATATAATGTCCGCTTCGGCGATCCGGAGACGCAGGTGCTGATGCTGCGGCTGACGTCGGACCTGCTGCCGGCGCTGATCGCCGCGCGCGACGGACAATTGAAAAACTTCTCGCTGCGGCTTGCCGACGATGCCGCGCTCACCGTGGTGATGGCGGCGAACGGCTATCCCGGCGACTACGCCAAGGGCAGCGTGATCGCGGGACTGGCCGGAGCGGCCGAGGTCGAGGGCGTCGA
>DATCFB010000148.1:0-8184 GCA_036509755.1 Pseudolabrys sp.
CGATCGGGGGTGCGCGGTAATCCAATTACATGCTGAGGCGAAGCTGCGTCAGCGCGGTGCCGATCTGACTGAAAGTCGTCGGGATCTGCGTCGCGGAGGTCAGCAGGTAGAATTTGTTGGAGTCGCTGGCGCAGTTCTTCAGCATCGTCGAGGTCGGATCGCCGCCGGTGTTGACCTGCACCGTGTAGAGGGTGATGTCCGCGGCCTTGATGTTGGCGCAGGTCTTCTCTTCGCGGGTATCGATTGAGGATTGAGACGAATACCAGCGATCTTCCGTATTAAGGCCGTCGGTCAGCAGGATGATCACCTGCGAATATTGGTAGTCCGGGTCAAAGGAGGGCACGGTGAACGGCGATTGCGTGAGCGACTGCCAGCCCATCTGGAGGCCGATCGCCTGATTGGTATTGCCGACCGGCGTCATGGCGTCGATCTTGGTCGACAGCGCGGTCCAGTCATTCGACAGCCCGACCAGCGAGGCCGGGCAGGAGGAATACTGCTCGGCCGGATAGAGTGTCGCGCCTGCCACCGGCGCGTCGTTGGTGGTGTCGTAGTTCTGGTCGCGATCGGTCAGGCAGCCGTTCCAGGTCGAGTGGTCGGCAGGCGTCCAGGTGTAGCCGTTGTTCGTGCACTTGCTTTGGCTTGAGTATTTCGACTTGCTGCAAGTGCCGTTGTCCGCTTCCCACAAATCCCAGCGCAGCCACGACGCGTCATAATTGCTCGACCCGATGTTAACGTCCTTGTTGAACGGAACGATCGACACGTAGACGTCGTCGGGATTGGTCACGGCCGCCTGCAACTGCGACAACAGACCGTGCGCCGCCGTCTGGAGCGCGGTCATCTTGCCGTCGTCGGCCATCGAGCCCGTGTTGTCCAGCACGAGCGCCACGCGCAGACGCGTATTGCCCCAGGTGGCGGTCGCGTTGGCGGTGATGGTGAGCTGGCTGTAGCCGAGCAGGCCGAGGAAATTGGTTGGCAGGGTGGCGGTGCCGCTCAGCACAACCTTCGAGCCGCCTGACGACGCGTAGGAGGTCGAGACAGTGGCGTTCTGCGCCTGCGTGTTGGTGAACAGTGCGCCGAAGTATTTCGTGGCCTGCGTCTGCAAGTCAGCCGCCGAGAGGTTGGCGGCATTCTTTGACAGCATGAGCGCGGTCGAATCGAGCGCCGCTTGGAACTGAGTCTTGGCGGCGTTGGCGCGGCTGAAATCTACTGCGACGCCGACGCCGCCCATCAAGGGAATCGCGGCGAAGGCGAGCAGCGGTGCGATACTGCCGCGGTGGTCACGGAAAAAACGCGCGAACATGGGGATTGTGGCTCCGAGGCCGAAGGCCCGGCCGGTTCCGACCATGACGACGATTTCTTGCAACGGCGTTGGCAAGCTGCCGCGAAATTGGGCAAAAATCGCATCGAATTGAAGGGGAAGGCGTTGCGAAGCCTCTATCGATGGCTATCTGAACCGTTGGGCGGGAACCGTGGCCCTTTGGCTTCACTTGTCCCCCGCCGGGGCGCCGCTGAGAGTAAATCCCGGCTTGGAATGGCTGTCCCCGGGTCGCTAGGATGGCGGGGCGGGGCCGTGCGTCGCGCGGCACTGGGGTTTTTGGAATGCTGCTCGCTTCGACTATTCACATGACCAATACCGGCCGGCCGCGGATGGCCGACGACGACCGCAAGCGCCGCGACACCGGCGGCGCTGGCAATGCCGGTGGGCCCGGCACCGCCGTCATCACCAAGACCAAGCCGCAGACCAAGCGGCCGAACATGTACCGCGTGCTGATTCTCAACGACGACTACACGCCGATGGAATTCGTCGTGCACATCCTCGAGCGCTTCTTCGGCAGGGATCACGAGGCGGCTACGCGCATTATGTTGCATGTGCATCACCACGGCATCGGCGAATGCGGCATCTATACTTACGAGGTCGCCGAGACCAAGGTGACGCAGGTCATGGATTTCGCCCGCAAACATCAGCACCCTCTACAGTGCGTGATGGAGAAGAAATGAGCGCTGGGGGGCGTCCAATACAGAAGAAGACGGAAACCTGAATGCCTACATTTTCGCGCGGCCTCGAACAGTCACTCCATCGTGCGCTCGCACTCGCCAATGAGCGGCACCACGAATACGCCACGCTGGAGCACCTGCTTCTCGCGCTGATCGACGACCAGGACGCCTCAGCGGTGATGCGCGCCTGCAACGTCGACCTCGACAAGCTGCGCCGCAGCCTTACCGCTTATCTCGAATCCGAGCTCGAAAACCTGATCACCGACGGCGCCGAGGACTCCAAGCCGACGGCCGGCTTCCAGCGCGTCATCCAACGCGCGGTGATCCACGTGCAGTCCTCCGGCCGCGAGGAGGTGACCGGCGCCAATGTCCTGGTGGCGATCTTCGCCGAGCGCGAGAGCCACGCCGCCTATTTCCTGCAAGAGCAAGACATGACGCGTTACGACGCGGTCAATTACATCAGCCACGGCATTGCCAAGCGGCCCGGCGTGGCCGAGTCGCGTCCGGCGCGCGGCGCCGCCGAGGAAGAGGCCGATACCAAGAGCGGCGACGAGCCCAAGAAGAAGGGCGATGCCCTCGAGGCCTATTGCGTCAATCTCAACAAGAAGGCGCGCGACGGCAAGATCGACCCGCTGATCGGCCGCGATTCCGAGATCAGCCGCACCATCCAGGTGCTCTGCCGCCGGCAGAAGAACAATCCGCTGTTCGTCGGCGAAGCCGGCGTCGGCAAGACTGCGATCGCCGAAGGGCTCGCCCGCCGGATCGTCAATGGCGAAGTGCCGGACGTGCTCAAGGGCGCGACCGTGTTCGCGCTCGACATGGGCACGCTGCTCGCCGGCACGCGTTATCGCGGCGACTTCGAGGAGCGGTTGAAGCAGGTGATCAAGGAGATCGAGGCCTATCCGGGCGCGATCATGTTCATCGACGAGATCCACACCGTGATCGGCGCCGGTGCCACGTCGGGCGGGGCCATGGACGCGTCGAACCTGCTCAAGCCGGCGCTCGCCGGCGGCGCGATCCGCTGCATCGGCTCGACCACGTATAAAGAGTATCGTCAGTACTTCGAGAAGGACCGCGCGCTCGTGCGGCGCTTCCAGAAGATCGACGTCAACGAGCCGTCGGTGCCGGATGCGATCGAGATCCTGAAAGGGCTCAAGCCCTATTTCGAGGAATATCACAAGCTCAAATACACCAACGAGGCGATCAAGGCCGCGGTCGAACTCTCGTCCCGCTACATTCACGACCGCAAGCTGCCGGACAAGGCGATCGACGTGATCGACGAGTCCGGCGCGGCGCAGATGCTGCTGCCGGAAAGCCGGCGCAAGAAGACGATCGGCCTCAAGGAGATCGAAACCACGATCTCGACGATGGCGCGCATCCCGCCCAAGACCGTGTCGAAGGACGACGCCGAGGTGCTGCTGCATCTCGAGCAGACGCTCAAGTCCGTCGTCTACGGCCAGGACAAGGCGATCGAGTCGCTCTCCGCCTCGATCAAGCTTGCCCGCGCGGGCCTGCGCGAACCGGAGAAGCCGATCGG
The DNA here is from genome assembly GCA_036509755.1 of Pseudolabrys sp. GTDB lineage: Bacteria > Pseudomonadota > Alphaproteobacteria > Rhizobiales > Xanthobacteraceae > Pseudolabrys. Next base: position 3,533 of record DATCFB010000148.1, read on the forward strand.
CTGCTACCTGTTCTCCGGTCCGACCGGCGTCGGCAAGACCGAGGTCGCCAAACAACTCGCAGTCTCGCTCGGCGTCGAACTCACACGCTTCGACATGTCAGAATACATGGAGCGGCACACCGTGTCGCGCCTGATCGGCGCGCCTCCGGGTTATGTCGGGTTCGATCAGGGCGGCCTGCTGACCGACGCCGTGGACCAGCATCCGCATTCCGTGCTGCTGCTCGACGAGATCGAGAAGGCGCATCCGGACCTATTCAACGTGCTCTTGCAGGTCATGGACCACGGCAAGTTGACCGATCACAACGGCAAGCAGGTCGACTTCCGTAACATCATCCTGATCATGACCACGAATGCCGGCGCCGCCGACATGGCCAGGGCGGCCTACGGTTTCACCCGCACCAAGCGTGAGGGTGACGACCAGGAAGCGATCAGCCGCATCTTCGCGCCGGAGTTCCGCAACCGGCTCGACTCGGTCATCACCTTCGCGCATTTGTCGCAGGAGGTGATCGCCAAGGTCGTCGAGAAGTTCGTCCTTCAACTCGAGGCACAACTGGGTGACCGCAACGTCACGATCGAGCTGACCGACGAGGCGACGCGCTGGCTCATCGCCAACGGCTATGACGAACTGATGGGCGCGCGGCCGATGGCGCGCGTGATCCAGGAGTACATCAAGAAGCCGCTGGCCGACGAGGTGCTGTTCGGCCACCTCAAGAGCGGCGGTCACGTTCGCGTCGTCGTCACGCATGACGAGAACGGGCGCGACAAGCTCGGCCTCGAGTTCCTCGACGGTCCGGTGACGCCGCGGCCCGAAAAGATCCCGGCGGTGCGGCCGAAGGCCAAGCGTCGTCCGCCGCGGCCGCGCAGCAAGCGCGGCTCGGTGCCGAAGGTGCCGCTGGCGAAGGTCTGATCGCCGCAGACGGGACATCAAGGCCGGGCCTCCAGCCCGGCCTTTTTTTCGTTGCGCCGCATGGCCGCGATGCCGCCCATCGCATTGCAGGCGGGGCAGGCCTATGGGACAGGTGGGCTCTCGCCATGCTGCCATCCCGCACCTTCGATACTCAAAGTGCCGCCTTCGCCGCCGGCCTGCGCGCCGCATGGACCTCGGTCTTCGCCATGGTGATGTCCGGCACTTACGTCGGCATTGGCGCGCTGGCGCACGATTTCGGCCTGTCTGTCTGGTGGCTCGCGCTGTCGACCGTGCTGGTGTGGGCGGGACCGGCGCAGGTGATCCTCGTTTCGGCGATCGGCACCGGCGCCTCGGCGTTCGAGGTGGCGCTCGCGGTGACGCTCAGCGCCATGCGGCTCTTGCCGATGGTCGTCGCGCTGCTGCCCTTGTTGCGGCGGCCGGGGAAGGGCATCGCCGATCTTCTGCTGCCAACGCATTTCACCTCAGTCAGCATGTGGATCGAGTCGCTGCGGCTGCTGCCGTCCATGCCGCGCGAGCGTCGCGTCGCCTTCTGCAACGGCATGTCGACCGGCTTCATGGCCGTGGCGAGCGTGTCCGGCGTCGTCGGCTATTATCTCGCCGCCGGGTTGCCGACCTTGCTGGCCGGTGCACTGCTGTTTCTGACTCCGGTCTCGTTCCTGATCTCGACCGCGCGCAACGCGCACGCGATGATCGATCGTCTCGCGCTGCTGCTCGGCCTCATCATCGGGCCGGTGCTCGTCTATTTCCAGGTCGGCCTCGACATCATGTGGACCGGTCTCTCGGCGGGCACGATCGCCTATGCGGTGCACCGCCTGCGCGGAGCTGCCGCATGACTGCCGCCAACGAAATCTCGCCCTATCTGCTGCTGGTGCTGGTCGGCTTCCTGCCGAACGAGATCTGGCGCGCGCTCGGCCTTGTCATGGCGAGCGGACTCAACGAGAAGTCCGAGATCGTCATGTGGGCGCGTGCCGTGGCGACCGCGATCCTCGCCGGCGTTATCGCCAAGCTGATCCTGTTTCCCTCCGGCGAGCTCACATCCATTCCGCTCGCCGTTCGCGTCTTCGCCGCGATGTGCGGCTTCGCGGCATTTCTTGCCGTCCGCCGCTCGCTGCTTGCCGGCGTGGCGGTCGCCGAGATCGTGCTGCTGGCGGGAGGCTATCTCCTGCGCGTGTGAACCTCGCGCCCTTGTTCACAGGGCAGTGGCGGGGTGTTACATAACCCCGGGTTCCCTTGGGGTATCAATGCGCTTTCTTTGCATCGTCGGCACGCGGCCGGAGGCCATCAAAATGGCCCCGCTGACGCTCGAATTGAAACGGCATGCGTCGGTGGCGTGCGTCTGCTCCGGTCAGCACATCGATCTTGCGCGCGAGCCGCTCGATTGGTTCGGCATTCCGGTCGACGAGCAACTCGACATCGGCTCCACGCACAAGTCGTTGTCCGGCCTGACCGCGGCAATGCTGCCGGCGCTGGAGGCGGCTATCGCGCGCCACCGGCCCGATATCGTCGTTGCCCAAGGCGACACCACCACCGTCTTCGTCGCGGCACTGGCGTCGTTCTATCTCGGCGTTCCGTTCGCCCATCTCGAAGCCGGCCTCCGCACGGGCAACTTGCAAGCGCCGTTCCCCGAGGAGTTCAATCGTGTCGCTGCCGGCCGGCTTGCGGCTTGGCATTTCTGTCCGACGGAGCGCGCACGAGAGAACCTCATCCGCGAAGGCCTCGCCGTCGATCGCATGTTTGTCACTGGCAATACCGGGATTGATGCGCTCCGGCTCACGCTCGAACGGCTGAACGTCGGCGACGAACCGCAAGGCGGCGAGCGCGTCATCCTGCTGACCGCGCACCGCCGCGAAAACCACGGAGCGCCGCTCGTTGCGATCGCACGCGCCGTGCGCGATATCGTGGTCGAATTTCCCGACGTCTCCTTCGTGATCCCCGTGCATCCGAATCCAGCCGTGCGGCAAAGTCTATTTGACCAATTGGGGTCCACTCCGCGCGTCGCCTTGGTGCCGCCGCTCGGCTACCGACAACTCGTCGAGGCGATGGCGAGAGCAACTCTGATCCTGACGGATTCCGGTGGAATCCAGGAAGAGGCGCCGTTTCTGGGCAAGCCGGTGCTTGTCATGCGTGACGTCACGGAGCGACCGGAAGCGGTCGACCTCGGCGTGGCGAAGCTCGTCGGAACGGATGCGGACACGCTCGTCGGCGCAACGCGTCGACTGCTGACCGATGCGGACGCCTATGCGCGCATGGCCGGCGGCGGCTCGCCTTATGGCGACGGTTATGCGGCGCAGCGCATCGCGGCGGCATTCGGCTTGGGTAGCATCGACAGCCGATCACAGCGCGCGCCGTCTGCGCGGGAAGACAAGGTCGGAACGGCATGAGCCGCTTCGGCCGGATTTTCCTCGGTCTGCCGGCCTTCAATGAGGAAATCGCGCTGCCGCGTCTGCTGGCGCGGGCCGAGGCATTGATCGCGGCGACGGCGCTGCCTTTGACGGTCGTCGTCTACAACGACGGCAGCCTCGACGCGACGCCCGCGATCGCCCGCGAGTGGCAGTCGCGGCTGCCGCTGGTGCTGATCGATTGTCCGGAGAACAAGGGCCTCGGCACGGGCTTACGCAATCTCGTCGGCTACGCGGTCGAGCACGGCACGGCGGACGACGTGCTCGTCGTCATGGATTGCGACGACACGCACGATCCCGACCAAATTCCGATGATGCTCGACAAGCTCGACGCCGGCGCCGACGTGGTCATCGCCTCGCGCTATGCTCGCGGCGCCACCGTGAAAGGCGTGCCGCCGCTGCGGCGTGTCACCGCGCTGGGTGCGTTGGTGTTGTGCAAGGTCCTCGTGCCGGTGGCACATGTGCGCGACTACACGTGCGGCTATCGTGCCTATCGCATCGGCGCCCTCAAACGCGCCGCGGCCGCCTATGGTGACTGTCTCGTTACCGAGGCTGGCTTCGCATGCATGGTCGAACTGCTGCTCAAGCTTGGGGCGCTCGGCGCCCGGTTTGCGGAAATCCCGCTCAGCCTGCGCTACGACCTCAAGCCGGGCGAGAGCAAGATGGCAGTCGGCGGCAATACGGTCAGGACGCTCAAGCTGCTGTTCGCCATGCGACGGCATGCGCGGTCGGGCGCGTTGCCGCAGCGGCGTTAGGGGTCGAGGCGCAGCAGGCGCCACTCCTTGTCTTCGCCGAATGACAATACGCCGTGAACATATTTCGGTCGCGCAGCCTCCAGAATCGTCGCCTCCGCCGGGTCCACGGCGAACCATGCTGGCCCTTTGAGAGTCGCGAGATGCTCGACATCACCGTTGAAGATACGTCCCGGAATATAGGGCATGACGTTCAGGCCGACGGCGCCGGTGCGATAGATCGGCGCGGGCGCCACCGAAACGACCTTAGCGATCGCACGTGCGTCGAGCGCGGCCTGACGGAAGCGTTCGGGCATCAGGGGTGCGGCGATGTCCGCGTAGATCAATCCGTAGACGATCAGCACGATCGGCGCGATGAGGAGCGCCGCGGCGGCGTCCGGCCGCCTTGCCGCCAGCGCGTCGTAGAGAATGCCGCCGAGAACGCAAAACGGAAGCACGGCCGGAAAGAAATAACGTGACGTCGAGCCGCCGGGCCAGAACAGGATGATCACCGAGGCGACGAAGGCGTAGCAGACGAGCGCGAGCACGAAACGAGGCGACGCATTGAGACTGCCGCCGAGACGCCGCACGAAG
>DATCFB010000149.1:0-2621 GCA_036509755.1 Pseudolabrys sp.
GACGCCGAGCGTCTGGCGCGCGAGGTCAAGGGCCCGGTCACCTTGATGATGATCGAGGACGGCAACCACATCGCCAACAATCGCGCCTACCGCTGGCGGTCGCAATCGGCCGACTGGATGAAAGAGCAGCTAGGTTAGAAAATTCAAACTGTCGCAAAGCCGCGCGAAAATGCATGCATGCGCTCCACGCCGGTCTCGGTGATCAGCACCATTTCGCCGACCTGCACGCCGGCCTTGCGGTCGGGCGTCACCACGTTGGGCTGAATGACCACCGTCTGCCCGGCACGGAAGGGTTCCTGCGGGATGGGCCCGGCTGGACGGCTCTTGCAGCCGAGGATTGGCGGCAAGTAACCGCCGCCATAGCCGTGCAGCAGATCATCGATGATGGTGAAGCCGCTGGCCTCGATCACGCTTGAGGCTTCGATCACCTGCGCCGGTGTAGCGCCCGCTTTCAACACCCCTGCGATCGCATCGAACGCGGCGTCTGCCGCTGCGTGCAAATCGCGATACAGCGGTGTCGGCTCGCCCAATGCGAACGAACGCAGCACCTGGCCCGGATGGTCCCAGAATGCGGCCGTGATCTCGGCGACCACGACGTCGCCCGCCTGAAGCCTGCGGGGCGTCGCAAACTGCCGCGGCACCGCCAAGTCGGAGGCGGCCATCGGCGTCGTGCCGATGTAATGGATGCCGGTCGTGCCGCCTGCGCCGACATAGGCGCGCTCGACGGCATTGCCGAGCTCGCGCTCGCTCACGCCCGGCGTGATGGCATCGCGTAGAGCCGCCATGCCGCGATCGGAGAAATGCACGCCGATGCGCAGCCAGTCGAGTTCTTCCGCCGATTTCACCTGGCGCAGGCGGACGTAGTCGCGATTGAGGCTCTGGAGCTTGCCGAACGCTTCCGACAGCGCGGCGTGTTGCTCGGCGCCGATTGGCCCGAGCGTCGCAACGCGATTTGCCCGCGCGCCGCGCTCTTGCAAGACGGCAATCGCGGCGCGGATCGACGATTCCCCGCCCCACGCGACGTCCGCCTTGTCGGCGACGAGAGCCGCCTGCGGCGCGTGATTGACGTATTGCACGAACAGCGCGTCGCGCAGGCCCGGCGTGCGCACGCCGACGGCCTCCGCGGTCACCGGCCATTGTGTCAGCCATTGCACCGCCGAGCCGAAACGGTTGGCGCCACAGAATACGAGATGATCGCACTCGGCCTGCGCCAGCAGTGTTTCGATGACCTTGCCGCGCCGCGCGATTTCGGCGTCGGAAAACCGGGGGATCGAAGCGTCGACGATTTTCTGAAGCTTGGCCGGCAGCGCTGTCATGGCTTTCTAATAGCCGCCATTACAGGGCTTGTCCCGCCTGCGCTGAACGGGGCCGTCCGGTGATGACAGCGCGGAAAAAACGGCTAATGTCCGCGCAAATCCGGACAGGAGCCCCGCAATGCCGTCGACCTATCTCGATTCCGCGATCTTCCGCGACATCTTCACCACGCCGGCCATGCGCCAGGTGTGGTCGGACGAGAACCGGGTCCAGAAATACCTCGACTTCGAGATGGCGCTGGCTGTTGCGCAGGCGCGACTCAAGATCATCCCGCAGGAGGCCTGCGACGAGATCGTCAAGCACTGCGACGTCAAAGACTACGACATGGCCAAGCTGAAGGAGGCCACCGAGCGCATCGGCTATCCGGTACTGCCGGTCGTGCAGCAGCTCGTGAAGCTCTGCAAGGACAAGCTCGGCGAGTGGTCGCATTGGGGCGCCACCACGCAGGACATCACCGACACCGCGACGGTGATGCAGATCCGCGAGGCGCTCGACCTCGTCAGCGCCGAGATCGACGGCATCTGCGCCGCGCTCGCCGCGCTTGCGAAAAAGTATCGCGACACGCCGATGGCCGGCCGTTCGAATTTGCAGCAGGCCGTGCCGATCACCTTCGGTTACAAGATGGCGACGATCCTCGCCGGCTTCGAGCGTCATCGCACACGCCTCAAGCAATTGGAGGAACGCGCGCTGGTCGGCGAGTTCGGCGGCGCGGCCGGGACGTTGTCGTCGCTCGGCGACAAGGGTCTCAAATGCCAGGTCGAGCTGATGAAGGAATTGAAGCTCGGCCAGCCGGCGATTTCGTGGCACACGGTGCGCGACTGCATCGCCGAGGTCGGCTGCTTCCTCGGCCTCGTCACCGGCTCCTGCGGCAAGGTCGCCTTGGACGTGAAGCTTCTGATGCAAACCGAGGTGGAGGAGGTTTACGAGCCGTTCCACCAGGGCCGCGGCTCGTCCTCGACCATGCCGCAAAAGCGCAACCCGATCTCGTCGGTCTACATCACTGCGCAGACGGCGATCGTGAAACAGCACGCCGCCGCGCTGATGGAGGCGATGGTCGAGGACCACGAACGCGCCACCGGCCCATGGGAGATCGAGTGGATCGTGCTGCCGGAGATATTCATGCTCTCCGCCGGCGCGCTGGCACAGACGCGTTTCGTCCTTGAGGGCCTCCAGGTCAACGAGAAGAAGATGCGCGACAACCTCGACATGACGAAAGGGCTGATCATGTCGGAGGCGGTGATGATGGGACTCGGCGACCGCATGGGCCGCAACTACGCGCACGACGTCGTCTACGACATCTGCCGCGA
>DATCFB010000150.1:0-7001 GCA_036509755.1 Pseudolabrys sp.
AGCGCCTGTGGCTTGGGCAGGCTGGTGATGATGGTGGGCACCTTCGCCGCCACATCGGCGGCGCTGCTTGCGATCTCGACGCCCGCGGCCTGCGCCTCGCGACGGCGCGCAGAGCTGAGGTCATAGCCGACGACGCGCCAGCCGGCGGCGGCAAGATTCCTTGCAAAAGCCCCGCCCATGATGCCGAGGCCGATCACGCCGACGGCGCCCTTGTTCGCCTTTGCCATTCGCTTCTCCCGTTCGCGCGAGTCGTTCGCCGCGTTCGGCTTCCTCTTATGTTTCATGGCACCGCTTGTCGAGTGGCGCCGGCGACCCCGCTTTCAAGCGCGCCGCCGATCGCCTATCGTCATCATGGACGTTTCAAGGAGGTTGCAGGCGATGAAGGTCGGAGTTGCGGGTCTCGGTGCAATGGGTGGCGCGCTGGCCGCGCGTCTGATGGAAGTGGGCCACGAGGTCTTCGTCTGGAATCGGTCGCCGGAAAAAGCGAAGCCATTGCAGGAGGCCGGCGCCAAGGTCGCCGAGACGCCGGCGGCGCTCGCAGACGTTTGCGAGGCGGTGATCACGATCCTCACTGATGGTGCGGCGATCGAGCAAGTCTACAACGGGCCGAACGGCCTTCTGTCCGGCGATGTGAAAGGCAAGTTGCTCATCGAAATGAGCACGGTCGCGCCGACGGTGCAGACCGATCTCGCGCCGAAGGTGAGGGCCAAAGGCGCAAGCTTCGTCGAATGCCCGGTGGGCGGATCGACGTCGCCGGCGCGCAAGGGCCAGTTGCTTGGCCTGATGGGCGCGGAGCCGGCGGATGCGCAACGCGCGCAGCCGCTGCTTGAGCAGCTCTGCCGCAAGATCGAGCACTGCGGCCCGGTCGGCGCCGGCTCGGCGATGAAGCTCGCCATCAACCTGCCGCTAATGGTCGCATGGCAGGCTTATGGCGAAGCCTTCGCCATCGCCCGCAGCGTCGGCTGGGACGCCAAGCGACTGGTCGCTCTCTTCGTCGAAAGCAACGGCGGCAACAAGGCGCTGACCGCGCGCGCCGACATGCTCGTGAAAATGCTCGAGGGCACGGATCCCGGCGCGACGACGTTCAGCATCGCCAATGGAATGAAGGATTTGCGCACGATGGTGGCGGCGGGCGAGGCGCTCGGCGCCGATATGCTGGCAACCAAGGCGGCGCTCGCAGGTTTCGAGGACGCGGTCCGCAACGGCGAAGGCGGCAGCGACGGCGCGCAGATGGCGGCCTATTGGTCGTCACGGAAGAAATAGGAATGTGTCATGGCGGCATGACACCCATGAGGAGCACACGATGAAACTCTTTTCTTTCTGGCGCTCGCTCGCGACCTATCGCGTGCGTATCGCGCTGAACCTCAAGGGCGTCACCGCGGACGTGGTCGACGTCAATCTGCCGCAGGGCAAACAGCGCGAAGCCGACTTCGCCAAGATCAACCCGATGATGGCGATCCCGGCACTGATCGAGGACGACGGCACGGTGCTGTTTGAGTCGCTCGCCATCCTCGAATATCTCGACGAGACGCATCCGAACCCGCCGCTATTGCCGAAGGAGCCGAAGACGCGTGCGCGCGTGCGTGCGATCGCGCAGATCATCGCCGCCGACACGCATCCGCTGATCGTGCCGCGCGTGCGCGAATTCCTTGCGCACGAATATCACGTGGACGAGCCCGGCGTCGCCAAATGGGGCCATCACTGGCACGTCGTGTCGCTCAAGGCGCTGGAGACGGTTCTCGCCGGCTCGCGCGAGACCGGACGCTACTGCCAGGGCGACCAGGTCACGATCGCGGACATCTGCCTTGCCGGGCAGGCGGTGGGCGCGGCCTATTTCAAGGCCGACCTGGCGCCGTTCCCGACGGTCAAGCGCATCGTCGATGAGGTGAACAAGATCGACGCTTTCGCCCGCGCGCACCCGATGAAACAGCCGGGCGCGCCGGCGTCGGTCTAGGCCGCGGGCGTCGCGCCTTCGAGATCGACGCCCTTGGTCTCCGGCGTCGCCAGGATCGCCCAGATCGCCGCCACCGCGTAGACCATCACCAGCGCGCCGATATAGATGTAGGCGCGTTGAATCCCATAGGCTTCGAGGATCAGGCCCGCCACAATCGGAATCAGGCCGCCGCCATAGACCTGCGACAACTGATAGCTGGCGCTTGCGCCGGACGCCCGATAGCGGGTCGGGAAGTTCTCGGTATAGAAGGTCGGGATCGCACCGTAGCCAAAGCCGAACACGAAACCGAAGCCGATCACCTCGGCGATGGTCGCGAGCAGGAAGCTCCCGGTGTTGACGAGGTAGAAGTACGGGATCGCGAACAGGAAGAACACGATCGCCGCGATCAGCAGGATGGTGCGGCGGTTGATCCAGTCGGCCAGCAACGATCCGATGATCATGAATACCAGCATGAAGGCAGCGGCGATGAGCCCGATCACTTCCGGCGTGGTGCCTTTGAATCCCGCCGCCTTCATGTAGCTGGTGCCGAAAACGAAATAGAGAAAGAAGGCGCCGCCGAACATGGCGTTGACCAGCGAGGTGCGCAGGATGGTGCCGCCCATCTCGCGCCAGACCTGCTGCGCCGGGCTGTCGAGGACCGCGCCGGTCGTCCTGTGCCGCTCGAACACGAAGCTGTCCTCGGTGCGCGTGCGGATGATCAAGCCGACGATCGCAACGAGGAAGCCGAACACAAAGAAGATGCGCCAGCCCCATTGGGTGAAGGCTTCAGGCGACATCAGCGAGCGCACCAAAATCACTGAGCCAAAGCCGAGCAGGAGGCCGATCGGAATGGCAAAGCCGACCCAGGCGCCCCAGAAGGCGCGATGTTTAGAATGCGCCGCCTGCTCGACCACCCAGGTCGAGGCGGTACCGAATTCGGCGCCGAAGCTGATGCCCTGAATGAACCGGAAGACGAGGAGCAGCACCGGCGCGGCGACGCCGATCATGTCGTAGGTCGGGGTCAGCCCGATGGCGAGCGTGCTCAGGCCCATGAGCACCAGCGCGTAGACGAGCGCGGTCTTGCGGCCCATCCGGTCAGCGATATGGCCGAAAATGAAGGCACCGATCGGCCGGATGATGATGCCGAAGCCGTAGACGCCGATCGCTGCCGCCACCGCCGCCAGCCCGGGAAGCTTGAAGAAGATACTGCCCCAGACCGTGGCGGCGATGACGCCGGTGACGAGGTAATCGTATTGCTCGATGACCGATCCGATGATGCTGGCCAGCGCGACGCGATAGATCTGCCGCGTGTCGGGAATGCCGGCGGACGGGGCGGGGGCGCTCATGGCGTGGATCCTTACTTTCCACTCAACGGCACCCCGCCGCCCGAGGTTCCGGCGCCGGAACACCAGCAAACCTCCAACGCAAGAGGCGGTAGGCCGGGATGCCAGTCATGCGCCGCGGTGCGGTAGCGCGCCCCATGCACCACCTCCGGAGGCGGATGTCGGCAAGCGCCCGTCGTACCGGCGACGGTGGGGTGGCGAGAGCGGGCGGCCTATTCCGGTGTGCGTGGTCGCGCATCTCCGACGCAAGCCACAGCCATGGCCGGACCTTGCCGCGCGACGCATGCTGCAATGATTTTGCTTATTGAAAATTGCTTATGGCGAAACTTACCGCGCATCGATTTTCGCGAACGGACCAGATCCGAAAACTAATGTGGAGACGATCATTGTATTGTTTTGTCAGGAAGGCTAATCCGCCTAGCATTCGCAATGTTCGATACGAACGCATAGGTTACTTCCAGGAGAGACGCGTCCGATGAAGCTCGGCTTCTTCACCATGCCCATCCATCCGCTCGGCAAGGATTGGCGGCAGTCGCTGCGCGAAGACCGCGAGGCCTTCGTGCTCGCCGACGAACTTGGCTTTGTGGAGGGCTATTGCGGCGAGCACGTCACCGACCGCGCCGAGAACATCACCTCCTGCGCGATGTTCCTGTCGACGCTCGTCGACGCCACTAAGTCGATAAAGCTCGGCACCGGCACCATCAACATGCCGAACGCGCATCCGGCGGCGACCGCCGCGCAGATCGCGATGCTCGACCATCTTCTCGACGGACGCTTCATCTTCGGCATCAGCCCGGGCGGGCTTCTTTCCGACGCGGAGATCTTCGGCAACCTCGACGCCGACCGCAACGCCATGTTCCTCGAGGCGATCAACCAGGTGCTGGCGATCTGGGCGGGCGAGCCGCCTTACAATCTCAAAGGCAAATACTGGAACATCAACGTCGAGCGTCAGCTCATTGAAGATCTCGGCCAGGGCTTCGTCGCCAAGCCACTCCAGCGCCCGCATCCGCCGATCGTCGTCACCGCGGTGGCGCCGTTCTCGAAGGGCGTCACCGAAGCCGCCGCGCGCGGCTGGGATCCGATCTCGGCCAACTTCCTGATGCCGCAATGGGTCAAGAGCCACTGGCCGAAATACGTCGAGGGCTGCGAGCGCGTCGGGCGTAAGGCCGACCCCGCCAACTGGCGTGTCGCGCGCTCGATCTTCGTCGCCGACGACGAGAAGACCGCGAAGGCCTACGCCACCGATCCGGATAGCCCGTATCGCTATTACTACAGCCAGCTCTTCACCAAGCTGAAGATGAATGGCCGCATCGAGCTGTTCAAGACGCGCCGCGACCAGCCGGACGACGAGGTGACGCTCGATTCCATCTGCGACCGGCTGATCACTTACGGCACGCCGGAGAAGGTCGCCGACGAAATTCTCAAATACCGCGAGACCGTCGGCGATTTCGGCACGCTGCTTTACGCCGGCAAGGACTGGGCCGACCGTGAGCTCGGACGCCGCTCGATGGTCCTGCTGGCCGAGAAAGTGCTGCCCAAGGTCAACGCCGCCATCAAGCCATGAGCCGTCCGCGCGTCTTCGTCACGCAGCCGATCGCCGAGACCGCGCTCGCGCGGCTGCGCGCGGTGGCCGATGTCGAGGTCAATCCCGATTCGAGTCGCGTCTTGCCGAAGGACAGACTGATCGAAGGTGTCAAGCGCGCCGACATTTTGCTGTCGCTGCTGCACGACACGGTCGACCGCGACGTGCTGAGTGCCAATCCGGCGCTCAAGGCGGTGTCTTCGATGAACATCACCCAGGACCGGATCGACCTTGCCGCAGCGACTGAGCTTGGCATTCCGGTGACCAATATCCCGGCCATCGTTACCGATGCGACGGCGGACATTGCTTTCGCGCTCCTGCTGTCGGTTGCGCGCAACATCGTTCTCGGCGACAGGCTGTTCCGCCAAGGGGTCTATCCCGGGTCGCAGTCGAACCATCTCGCCGGCTACGCGGTGAGCGGCAAAACGCTCGGGCTTGTCGGCTTCGGACGCATCGGCCAGGCGGTCGCACGGCGAGGCCGCGGCTTCGGCATGTCGATTATCTATAGCGATCCGCGCCGGCTACCGGCGGCGGAGGAGGCGACGTTTGACGCCGGTTATCGCAGCTTCGAGGATCTGCTGCGCGAAGCCGATTTCGTCTCGCTGCATCCGCAATTGTCGCCGCAGACGCGGCATCTGATGAGCGACGCGCAGTTCGCGCTGATGAAGACAACGGCGTTCGTCATCAATACCGCGCGCGGACCGGTCATCGACGAGGCGGCTTTGGTGCGCGCGCTCAAGGAAAAGAGAATCGCCGGCGCCGGCCTCGACGTCTACGAGTTCGAGCCGCAGGTCTCGCCCGAGCTTCTTGCGATGCCGAACGTGGTGCTGACGCCGCATCTCGGCAGCGGCGTTCTCGAATTGCGTGAAGGCATGGCGCATGTCGTCGTCGACAACACGATCGCGTTGATCGAGGGCAGGCCGCCGGTGAGCTGCCTCAATCCGCAGGTTTTGAAGAAACTCTTTTGAGCCGCTCTATCCTTCCGCCCGCTTGCGGGAGAGGGTGGCGCGCGCTTGCGCGCCGGGTGGAGGCGTTCTCAATCGCGAGGTGAACCCAACCCTGGCGCTACGCGCCTGCCCCTCCCCTTTCAGGGGAGAGATAAGAAAGTCACTCCGCCGTCCAGCCGCCATCGAGAACGAGCGCCGAGCCGGTCATCAGCGACGACGCGTCCGACGCCAGGAAAACGATGGCGCCGGTCAGATCGCCGAGCTGGCCGAGGCGGCCGAGCTTGATCTTGCCGAGCACCTCGTCGCGGAACGCCTTGTTCTCGAAGAACGGCTTGGTCATCGGCGTCTCGAGGAAGGTCGGCCCCAGCGAGTTGACACGGATGTTGTGCGGCGCGAGCTCGATCGCCATCGCTTTGGTAAAGCCCTCCATCGCGTGCTTGGAGGCGCAGTAGACGGTGCGCCGCGCGGCGCCGACGTGCCCCATCTGCGAGGAGATGTTGATGATCGAGCCTGCAAGCTTCGCTGCGAGCAGCCGCTGCGCCACTGCTTGCGCGACGAAAAAAGCGGCGCGCACGTTGAGCCCCATGATGGCGTCGAAATCTTCGACCGTGACGTCCGCCAGCATCTTCGGCCGGTTCATGCCGGCATTGTTGACCAGCACCTGGAACGGAGCACGGTCGGCGATCGCCTTGCGCACGGCCCCGATGTCGGTGACGTCGAGGGTCAAGGCATCCGCCTGCTGGCCGCGGGCGCGGATGGCCAATGCCGCGTCCTCGACCTCCGTGGCGGTCCGCGCGGCCAGCGTCACATGCGCGCCGGCCTCGGCCAGCGCCGACGCGGCCGTGAGCCCAATGCCGCGTCCCGCGCCGGTCACCAGCGCGCGCTTGCCGTCGAGGCGGAAAGATGGGGTGGGAGTGAGGTCGATGGTCATCTTCGATCAGTCCTTGACCCAAAAGCGGTTCGTCGCCACCGGCTCGAAGCCGAAGCCGCGATAGAGCGCGACGGCCGCGGCATTGGCGGCGACACACTGAAGCGCCAGCGTACGAACGCCAAGGCTCGTCGCCCAGGCCTCGATCGCGGCGAGCACCGCGCGTGCGCCGCCTTGCCGCCGCGCTTCGGCATGCGTTGCCATGCATTCGACCGCGGCAAATGCGCCGTCGGCGACACCGAGCCCGGTCGAGACGACGCGGCCATCG
>DATCFB010000151.1:0-6841 GCA_036509755.1 Pseudolabrys sp.
GCCGGGAAAGGCATCGCCCGGTTGATGTAATCCCACAAAGTGGTGGCATAAGGCCAGTAAGAGCCGACGGTCGGCTCCGGCCGCTCGCCCTTGAGTGAGCCGCCGGAGAGCTTGGGGTAGCGTCCCTCGCCTTCGCCGAAGGTACCGTGGCACGCCGCGCACTGATCGGCGAACATGTCCGCGCCCTCGCTCACCGAGCCTTTGCCCGGCGGCAGTCCCTGTCCATCGGGACGAACGGCGATCGCCCAACCTTGGACTTCGGCCGGCGTCGGCGTACGGCCGTAGCCGTAGTAGCCGGGCCGATGCGCTTCGTCCGCGCGTGCAGGCCCTGTCATTGCGTACAGGCTCGCCGCTAAAATGAGCGCCGATGCCTTAAGCAAGCTGGACATCGAACACGCTCCCGTCGGGCTTCACCTGCCAGGTTTGGATCGAATTGTTGTTGTAGATGCCGTTGACGCCGCGCACCGCACGCAGCTCGGCGATGGTCGGCTGTACGAAGCCGGTCTCGTCGACCGCGCGCGATTGCAGCAGCGCGGGCTTGCCGTTCCAGCGCCATTCATGCGTGAAGCGCGTCAGCGCCTTCGGCAGCACCGGTTCCTGGAGGCGCGCGCGCTCCCAGGTGACGCCGCCGTCGATCGAGACGTCGACCTGCGTGATGCGTCCCTTGCCCGACCAGGCGAAGCCGCGAATTTCGTAGAGCCCGGGGCCTTTCACCGGCTTTTCCGGGCACGGGAAGGTGATCACAGACTTGGCGTAGATCAGCCAGGTGAAGCCGCGAACATGACCGTCGGCCATGAGTTCGGTATATTTCGATGTCTCCTCGCGCGAGTACCACGGCTGGTCGCCGATCTGGATACGGCGGAGCCATTTGATGTTCACGTTGCCTTGCCAGCCGGGCACGATCAGGCGCAGCGGGAAGCCCTGCTCCGGGCGTAGCGCTTCGCCGTTCTGACCGTAGACGAGGATGCAATCGTCGAGGCACTTGTCGATCGGCAGGCTGCGCGTCATGTGCGGGGCGTCGGCGCCTTCGAGCAACGCCCATGTCGCATCCTTCTTGAGGCCGACCTCCTCGAGCAAGGTCGAGAGCTTGACGCCGGTCCATTCGGCGCAGCTGACCATGCCGTGCGTGAACATCAGTGAATTGAGCTGCGCGGCGCGCCATTCCATGCCGCCATTCGCTGGGCACTCGATAAAGTGAATGCGCGAGACCGACGGGAAACGCTTGATGTCGTCCATCGTCAGGATGAGCGGGCGATCGACAAGGCCGTGGACCATCAGGCGATGCTGCGCCGGATCAACGGTGGCGCGGCCGCCGTGATAACGCTCGAAGAACAGGCCGTTCGCCGTGATGATGCCGGGCTGGTCCTGGAGCGGCGTGAAGCTCACGGAGGATTCAGTGCCGGCGGTGAGCCACGGCACGTTGCGGCGGATGACGTCTTTGACGAAATGCGACGGTTTGCCGTAAGGCCGGTCGACGACGCCGGGGCCGAGCATCGTCGACCATTCCGGATCGGCCGGCGGGGAGGCCCCGTCCGCGGCCGCGAGGCGTCCGCCGATGAGCGTGCTGGCCGCGGTCGCCGCGCCCAGCAGGAAACGGCGGCGTCCCGAGCCGGAAACGGATTCGCGCGGGTCCTCTCGCCATCCACTCGGCAGCGTCATCTTCGGGCTCCCGCACTCCGCTTTACATGTCGTTTATTGAATGCGTCACGGGTCGTCCAGAAGAAATTTCCACAGTTTCGTAATAATGCAAAATTTTTATTCTGTTTCTTGTGCAGACTGTGCAAAAAACTTAGCCCGGTCGGAGGTTTAGCCAATGCTGCGTTTCACGGCAGTCCTGCGGGCGGGTGCCGCCCTCCTCGTCACGCTGAGCGCGCCGCTTTGCGCCGCACAGGACTATGCGCCGCTCGATCGGCCGCTCACGATCCGACAGGTACCGGACGCGCCGATCTATTACAGCATCGGCAGCCCCGGCGTTCCAGGCAAGCAGAACCAGGGCAACACGTCGAACGCGGGCTTCGTCGTCACGCGCGACGGCGCCGTCGTGTTCGACGCGCTCGGCACGCCGAGCCTCGGCTGGGCACTGCTCGAGGCGATCGGAAAGGTCACCGACAAACCGGTGCGCTACGTCGCGCTCAGCCATTATCACGCCGACCATATTTACGGTCTGCAGGCGTTCAGGGATCACACGCAGGCGATCATCGTCGCGCAGGATCGCGCCCGCGAATACAAGGAGCAGGACGAGGAGATCGCCGACGAGCGCGCCGGCGCGCGGCTCACGCAGCGGCGCGCGGCGCTGGCGCCGTGGGTCAACGAGAAGACGCGCGTCGTGCCGCCCGACATCACCTTCAACGATCGGCTCACGCTCACACTGGGCGGCAAGACGTTCCGGATGATCTATGCCGGTCCCGCCCATTCGGCGAGCGACATGATGATGCTGGTGGAGCCCGACGGCGTCCTGTTCGCCGGCGACATCGTGCAGAACAGCCGCGTGCCGTTCATGAACAGCGACGACGTCGACACGCGGCAATGGCTGACGGCATTGCAGGAGGTCGGCAGGCTCAAGCCGAAATTCATCATTCCCGGCCATGGCACGCCGTCGACCGCGGCCAAGGAGGCGATCGTCTTTACGCGCGATTACATTGGCTATGTGCGGGCCGCTATGCAGAAAGCCGTCGACAACTGGACCGATTTCGACCAGGCCTACGCAGAGACCGACTGGTCGAAATACAAAGGGCTGCCGGCGTTCGACGCGAACAACCGCGGCAACGCCTACCGTATCTTTCTGGAGCTGGAGGCCGGCCAGTTCGACAAGACGAACGCGCCGGCGCGCTAGACTCTAGGCCGACGCGAGGGCAATGACGCGAGCCGGGCTGCGCAATCCCACCGCTGCGCCGATCAAGATGCCGACCACGGCAATAGCCGACGGGAAAGCCAGCGTGGACAGACCGGTCAGCCCCTGCCCGATCGAACAGCCGAAGGCCATGACACCGCCGATACCCATCAGCGCCGCGCCGCCGACCGAGCGCAGCATGTGGTTGACTGAGGAATAGCCCTCGACGTGGAAACCGCGCGTGACGAGCGCGGTCAGGAAGCTGCCGGCAAGCACGCCGGCCATCACGACGATACCGAAGTTCAACGTCGAGCCGGTCGACAGCATGACGTATTGCAGCGAGTCCGCGGTCGGCGCGATGAAGGTCAGCGAAGCGATCGGGACCGGCTCGAACGGATCGGCGCCGGCGAAGCCGGTAACGAACCAGCCGCCGGTGACCAGCAGGCCCATGGCGATGCCGGCACCGATCAGCAGCTTCGACGCACGAAAAGGCGCATAGGAGAAGGCGTACACGATGAGCGCCGCGCTGGCCGCGAGCGCGGCGGCGGCCGCCGCCAGCGACGGCGCAAGTCCGGCTTGCGCAACGAAGGCCGGCAATGAATTCGTGCCAAGCGTCGTCTGCGACCAGTTGACCAGTGCGATGCGCAGCGGTGCGATGAGGCCTTTCAGCGTCATCTCGGCGGTGATGGCGATGGTGGCGATCACCACGAGCGAGCGCAGATTGCCGCGGCCGAGCAGGACCAGCGCGCGCGAGGCACAGGCATTAGCCGCGACCATGCCGTAGCCGAACAGCAGTCCGCCGAGCAGGACGACGGGCGCCGAGAAGGTCGGCGCGAGATAGATCGATTTGCCGAGGTCGACATAGCCACAGACGCTCAGCGTTTGCGCCCCGAGGATCGCAACGGCGACCGCCAGCGCGACCGAACGGATCATCCGCCCGTCATTTTTGGTCCACAGATTGCGCAGGCCCGAGGTGACGCAAAAGCCACTGATGAGCCCGACGGACCCGAAGACGAGGCCGATCAGGAAGCCGCTCGACAGCACGATCGCGGATACGGAAGGCATGGATGCACCAGGAGAAAATGCCACTTCGGACTCATGATTTGGCGCATCGCACCCACAGCTTCAATCCACTCGCGGCGCTAACGAAAAGATAAAACAATCATCGCTGTCCGCCGTTTCTCCACGGACGAAACGTATCGGCGCGGCGTTCTGGAGAAGAAATTTCTACTATCGATCGTTAATGCGCCGCCTTACCAAAATACCGCCATCAATGCCCGTCCGTCTCAAACGGCATCTTTGAGGATCATCGCCGCGCCCTTCTCGGCGATCATGATGACGGCGGCGTTGGTGTTGCCGGAGACAACCGTCGGCATGATCGAGCCGTCGATGACGCGCAGGCCATCGATGCCGCGCACGCGCAGCCGCTCGTCGACCACTGCCTTCTCGTCGGGACCCATTCGGCACGTGCTGGTCGGATGGAAGACCGTCGTGCCCTTCGCCCGTACGAAATCCAGCATGTCCTCGTCACGCGTACACTGCGGCCCGGGATTGAGCTCCTCGACGATGAAGGGCTGGATGGCCGGCTGGCTCATGATCCGTCGCGTCAGCTTCATGCCGGCGATCATCACGTCGCGGTCGGCGGGCGCCGACAGGTAATTCGGCTGGATCGCCGGCGCTGCCGCCGGATCGGCCGACTTGATGCGCACGTGGCCGCGGCTCTGCGGCCGGAGCTGACAGACCGAAGCGATGAAGCCGGGGAACGAGTGCAGCTTCTGCCCAGTCGAATCCGCGCTGAAAAGTATGAAGTGGATCTGCACGTCGGGTGACGCCAGCGACGCATCGGTCCTGAAGAAACCGCCAGCATAGCCGGCGCCGATGCTGAGATGGCCTTTGCGTGACAATATGTATTCCATCGCCATCCCAATGCGCCCCTTGAGGCTGGCCATCGCGTCATTGAGCGTGATCGGTTGGCTGCACCGATAGTTGAAGCGCGCCTGCAAATGGTCCTGGAGGTCGGCGCCGACGCCGGGCATGTCGCGCACCACCGGGATGCCGAACGACTTGAGAAGCTCGGCCGGCCCGATGCCGGAGAGTTGCAACAGCTGCGGCGAATTGAACGCCCCGCTCGACAGAATTACCTCGCCGCCCGCGCGTGCGCGGCGCAGATTGCCGTCCTGCCGGTACTCGACGCCGACCGCGCGCGTGCCCTCGAACAGAATGCGCGACGCGAGCGCGCGCGACGCGACGACGAGGTTGGAGCGCCTGCGCGCGGGTTTCAGGAAAGCGCGCGCCGTCGAGCAGCGGCGACCGCCACGCGCGGTGAGCTGGAAATAGCCGGCGCCCTCCTGGTCGGCGCCGTTGAAATCGTTGTTGTGCGGAAAGCCGGCCTGCTCGGCCGCTGCGATGAAGGCTTCGCACAAAGGATGCGGCGCCACGTCGGAGACGCCGAGCGGCCCGCCCTTTCCGTGCAACTCGTCGCCGCCGCGCTGCTGGTCTTCTGACTTGCGGAAATACGGCAGCACGTCCTCGAAGCTCCAGCCGGTGTTGCCGAGCTGGCGCCAGTGGTCGAAGTCCTCGTGCTGGCCGCGGATATAGAGCAGCCCATTGATCGAGCTCGACCCGCCGAGCACCTTGCCGCGCGGCTGGATCACCTGCCGGTTGTTCAACTGCGGCTCCGGCTCGGATTGGTACAGCCAGTTGAAGCGCGCGTCGGTGAACAGCTTGCCATAGCCGAGCGGCACGTGGATCCAGATGTTGCGGTCGGCGGGCCCGGCTTCGAGCAGCAGGACGCGATGCCGCCCCGACGCCGTCAGGCGATCCGCCAGGACGCAGCCGGCGCTGCCGGCGCCGACGACGATGTAATCGAATGCCTCCGTTTCCTCGGCCAAGGCGTACTCCTATCCTCCGGCCCGCATTGCCGACGCGGATACACGTGCGGCCGGGCGCCTCATCGGTTGGGATCGTAATGGAAAGTCGCGCGGCCATTCAACGGATCGCCGCACCACCTCCGACCCCACCTTGCGTCACCGCTGGACGACATGCCAACTCATCGGCCACGAGGCCATACCATGAGCCGCCAGGACGCCATCGCCAACGCTGCCCGCTATTTCGACAGCGGCGCCTTCCGCACCGAGCTTGCGCGCCGCGTCGCCATTCCGACCGAGAGCCAGGGCGGCAACAAGATCGACGTGCTGCGCACCTATCTCACGGACGAGATCGGTCCCAGCGTCGAAAGGCTCGGCTTCGTCGCGCATATCTTCGACAATCCGAGCGGTGGCCACGGACCTTTCCTCATTGCGGAGCGGCATGAGCATGATGCACTGCCGACCGTGCTCACTTACGGGCACGGCGACGTCGTCTTTGGACACGCGGATTCGTGGCGCAAGGGCCTCGATCCCTGGCAGGTCATCGTCGAAGGCGACCGCTGGTACGGCCGCGGTACCGCCGACAACAAAGGCCAGCACACGATCAATCTGGCCGCGATTGAGCAAGTGATCGCCGCGCGCGGCGGCAGCCTCGGCTTCAACTGCAAGCTTCTCATCGAGATGGGCGAGGAAGCCGGCTCGCCCGGTTTGCGCGCCTTCGCCGCCGCGCAACGCAAGGCGCTGGCCGCCGACGTACTGATCGGCTCGGACGGGCCGCGTCTCTCGGCCGACCGGCCCACCGTCTTCCTCGGCTCGCGCGGCGCGATGAATTTCGAGCTCAGCGTCGACTTGCGCGCCGGCGGCCACCATTCCGGCAATTGGGGTGGCGTGCTCGCCAACGCGGGCACGCTGCTCGCCCATGCGATCGCCTGCCTGGTCGATGCGAAGGGCCAGATCCTGGTCGATGCGCTCAAGCCCGAATTGCCGGAAGCGGTGCGCGCCGCCCTCGCCGACATCAAGCTGACGCAGGACAAGAACGATCCGGTGATCGATCCGGATTGGG
This sequence comes from Pseudolabrys sp., assembly GCA_036509755.1. Lineage (GTDB taxonomy): Bacteria > Pseudomonadota > Alphaproteobacteria > Rhizobiales > Xanthobacteraceae > Pseudolabrys. The sequence continues at coordinate 6,761 of DATCFB010000151.1, forward strand.
GCGAGCCGGGCCTGTCGCCGACCGAGAAAGTCTACGGCTGGAACACCCTCGAGGTCCTCGCCTTTGCGACCGGCACGCCGG
>DATCFB010000152.1:0-16087 GCA_036509755.1 Pseudolabrys sp.
GACGGATCGGAGGCCGGCATCTGGTTGACCGCCACCAACAAGTCGTACGACTTCGCCTATACGCGCGACCACACCGGCGCGCACGGCCGATTCCATCACGTCACCTACGCGCTCAATTCGCGCGAGGAAGTTCTGCTCGCCGCCGATATCTTTCTCGAGAACGGCGTGTTCATCGAGACCGGCCCGCACAAGCACGCGGTGCAGCAGACGTTCTTCCTTTACGTCTACGAGCCGGGTGGCAATCGGGTCGAGGTGGCAAATGCAGGCGCCAAGCTGATCCTGGCGCCAGATTGGAAACCGATCACCTGGACCGAGGAGGAGCGCAAGAAGGGCCAGGCCTGGGGGCTGAAGACGATCGAATCGTTCCATACGCATGGCACGCCGGTGGTGTTGCCTAAGTAACGGATCTATTTGTAATTATACGCACAACGCAGATTGCGTATAATACACTCGACAAGTGTCCCCCCTCTCTGTTATACGCACTCAGCAATCTGCGTATAACCGAACATAGACCCGAATGCCCCCGCCAAAACTCGTCAGTCAGACAACCTATGCAGAGTTGGTCGAACGATGCTCGACGGCGGCATTTGGCGCTTCGTTTCCGAAAGACGGCGTATTCATTCCGAAATCAATCAAAGGCCGTCGCTACTGGTATTTTCAATCGCCTTCCAGCGAAGGCCGTAAACAAAAATACGTTGGTCCGGAAACGCCAGAGTTATTGGAGCAAATCGAAAGCCACAAGAATGCGCGCGGCGACGAGCGCGAAAGACGGGCACTGGTTTCCACACTTGTACGATCGCTTGGCCTGCCGCGGCCTGATCCAGCAATGGCAAACATTATTGCTGCCCTCGCCGAAGCTGGCGTATTCCGTCTTCGCGCAGTGCTCGTGGGGACGGTCGCGTACCAGACTTACCCGGCGATGCTGGGGATTAAGCTTCCGTCTTCCGTTCAGCGGACTGGCGACGTCGATATCGCCCAGTTCGCAAATGTTTCCGCTGCAGTCGATGATAGAACACCGCCAATTCTTGACGTACTCCAAAGAGCAGACACGACCTTTGCGCCGGTCCCGACAATTCACAAAGGTCACGTCACCAGCTACGTCGCGAAAGGCGGTTTACGCGTTGACTTCTTGACTCCAAATACAGGGAAAGACACCGACAAACCTCAACATCTTGACGCGCTGCAAACGGATGCACAGCCGCTCAGGTTCCTAAATTTCCTTATCTATGAGCCAGAACCTGCCGTCATATTGCACGGCGCCGGAATCTACGTTTTGGCCCCCGCCCCACAGCGATATGCCCTTCACAAGCTGATTATTTCGCGCCGCCGCTCGGCGGGAAACCCAAAGCGTGAAAAGGATATTCAGCAAGTCGAGGCTCTGCTCGAGTTTTTATGGCAACAACGAACATACGAGCTGAGGGCAGCGTGGGACGAAGCCTACAAACAAGGCAAGGAGTGGCGGCGCCTTCTCATAGAAGGCATCGGCGAGCTGACGCCACGTGCAAGAGACGGTCTACTAATGACTATTGGCAAAACCCGGAATTTCATACCCGACCTTGACCTGACCTTTGACGACGCATTACCGCGCTACCAATTCGATCGAGACACCGTCGCCTTCTCAGGAAGCAGCATGGGCGACATTGTCAATTGCGCGATCAGCCGCGAGGCGATGGACGACGATTTTGGTGCTGATAGCACGGGCCAAAAGGGTCGCATAGATGCCTTCCATAGAAACCGCCCGATCATCGAGCGATTAGCGCGTGCCAAATATCTGGCAGCTCCTATTGAAGTACCGGGCAATCTGCTGATTAAGACTACCGATCGCAAAAAGTATTTGGACGAGCGCTAGCATGCCCGAGCCTTCCATCCCCGCCACGCACCTGCCCTCCGGTGTCGAAATGCCTGTGTTCGGGCTCGGCACCTGGCGCATGGGCGAAAGCGCTCGGCGGCGCGCCGATGAGGTCGCGGCGCTCCGTCACGGCCTCGAGCGCGGCGTGCGGCTGATCGATACCGCCGAAATGTATGGAGACGGCGAGGCCGAGGCGATCGTCGCCGACGCGGTCGGCAACCGGCGCGACGAAATATTCATCGTCAGCAAGGTGCTGCCGAACAACGCCTCGCGCCGCGGCACCGTCGCCGCCTGCGAGCGCAGCCTGAAGCGGCTCAAGACCGACCGCATCGATCTCTATCTTCTACACTGGCGCGGCTCCTCGCCGCTGGCCGACACCGTTGCCGCGTTCGAGGAGCTGCGCGCGGCCGGCAATATCCTCGGCTGGGGCGTCAGCAATCTAGACCGCGACGACATGCGGGAGCTTTGGGACGTACCGCACGGCCGCAACTGCCAGACCGACCAGGTGCTCTACAACCTCACGCGGCGCGGCATCGAGTTCGATCTCCTGCCTTTCTGCCGCAAGAACAAGATGCCGGTGATGGCCTATTCCCCGATCGAGCAGGGCCGCATGCTGTCCCACAAGGCGCTCGCCGAAGTGGCCGCGCACCACGGCGCGGCGCCGGCGCAGGTCGCGCTTGCCTGGCTGCTGCATCAGGGCGTGATCGTCATCCCGAAGGCGACCGTGCTCGCGCATGTCGACGAGGATCTCGGCGCACTCGATCTCAAGCTCACCGCCGCCGATGTCGCCGCACTCGACCGCGCCTTCCCGCCGCCGAATTCGCCCCAACCGCTCGACATGCTCTGAGGCTTGTCGTGCCCGCGCGCTGCTTTAATAGTGCGCTCAAGGCAGACCGCAGCCGACGCAAGGAACATTGAAATGGCCCGTCGCAACACGCCCCGCATCTCCTTCATCGGCTTCGGCGAGGCCGGCCAGGCCATCGCCTCCGGCCTGCGCGAGGGCGGCATCGAGCAGGTCGCCGCCTGGGACATCCTGTTCGCGCAACCCGAGGGCGCGAAGCTCATAGCCGCGGGCGAACAGATGGGCGTGCGCCTCGCCTCTTCGGCCGCCGAGGCCGTCACCGACACCGACATCGTGATCTCGGCGGTCACCGCCGCCTCCAGTCTCGCGGCGGCACAATCGGTCGCCCCGCATCTCAAGGGCAATCCCTACTACCTCGACATCAACTCGGTCTCGCCGGGCCGCAAGCAGGCGACCGCCAAGCTGCTCGACGGCAGAGCGCGCTATGTCGATGTCGCGGTGGTCGCCGCCATTCACCCCAAGCGTCACCGCACGCCGCTTCTGATCGCCGGTCCTTATGCCGAAGGCATCGCGCCGCTGCTCCAGGAAATGGAGATGACGCTGAAGGTCGTCTCGGGCGAGACCGGCAAGGCGGCGGCAATCAAGATGATCCGCTCGGTCATGATCAAGGGCATCGAGGCGCTCACCCTCGAATGCTTCCTCGCCGCCGAGCGCGCCGATCTTGTCGAGGAGGTCGCCGCGTCGATGAAGAACAACTATCCGACGCTCGATTTCGGCGAGATCGCCGATTACAACATCGAGCGCATGGCGAACCACGGCGAACGCCGCGCGGCGGAAATGGAGGAGTCCTGCGTCACCCTGCGTGAGCTCGGCCTCGACCCGGCCATGACCGAGGGCACGGTCAAGCGTCAGCGCGAGATGGGCCGGATCGGCAAGGTCGAGGCTGTTCGCGCCACGCTCGATGCCGGTCACGACGCCATGCTCAAGGCGATTAGCGCGGCCAAAAGCAACGCGTGATTTTGTGAACGATCATTCAGAAAGCAAAATGTCGCAGTGAATGCTCACCATCAACTTGTTGTAAATGACAGGGCCTGCATACACACTGACCCGTCTTTGCAATAAGGGGAGGAAACCCATGCAGTTCAAGACAGTCGCATATGCTCTTCTGATCGTCGGCATCGCCGCCGTCGGCACCACCAGCCCAAGCTTCGCCGCCAAGAAGAAGGTCAAGGCCGCGGCCGAGGAGCCCTCGCCGTTCTGTTTCCAGGTGCAGAATCCGGTCTGCGCTACGCGCGGAGGCATGAAGATGACCTATGCGAACTCCTGCTTCGCCGAGAAAGACGGCGCGAAGGTCGTCTCCGAAGGCGCCTGCGGCGCCAAGAAGATGTCGATGAAGAAGGGCGGCAAGAAGAAAAAGAAGTAAGCCGCTCTCCTTCGCAAGAGGCAATCAGAAAGGGCCGCTGCGATGCAGCGGCCCTTTTTTTCGGTCGACGGCGCGACTACTTCTTGACCGGCGGCGTCACGATCAGCTCCGAGAGCTGCGCCTTGGTCAGCGGCTTGTCGAGAAACTTCAGCTTCACCGCATCGCGCACGGCGCCGTCGAGATCGGCGAAGTGGTCGGACTGCAATGCCGACTTCGGATGGAATTTCGCCATCGACTCCTTCAGCAACTCGACCGGCTTGTGCATCTTCTTCGAGTACATCTCGACCGCCTTCGGGTCGGCATACATCCAGTCGACCGCCTCGCGATAGGCGTCGACAAAGCGGACGATGGCGTCGTGCTTGGTTTTCCAGGAATTGGCGTTGACGATCAGCGTGCGCACCGTCTGCCCGCGCAGCGAGGGGACTTCGCTGCCGCGCGCGAGAATGCGGATCTTGCCGTCCTTGATCTCCTGCAATCCGAACGGCGGCGCCGCCCAGCCGATGTCGACCTGGCCGGACATCACCGCCGTCAGCGTCGCGGCCGGTCCACCGGTGGCGGTCGGCTTGCCCTTGGCGCCGAGTTCATCCTTGAACGCGACGACGATGTTGTTCGACGACGAGCCGTTGGTCGAATAGGCGATCGTGGTGGAGTCGGTCGCGTCCTTCAGGCTTTTGAGCGGTGAATCCGACTTCACGTACCAATAGAGATCGCCGGTGCCGGTGAACATCGGCGCCAGAATGCGCACCGGCGCGCCTTTGGAGAAGGCGCGCATCACGCCAGCCGCGCCCACGCCGGCGCCGATGTCAGCCGAGCCGGAGATGACGGCCTGGATGGTCTCGCCGGCGCCATTGGTGCCGACGTTCTCGAGCACCAGGCCGTGCTTCTTGAAAATGCCGGCGTCCTGGCCGAGAGTCGGCGCCTGGTTTTCCCAATTATTGATCTGCCCGATGGCCACCTTGAGCTGGTCTTCCGCCGCCGCCGGCTGTGTCAGCGCGGCCGCGATCGGCAGCGCAAGGCCGACGAGCGCCGCCATCCGTCCGATATGTTTCATCAGCTGAGTCCTCCCTCGTGACATTTCTATTTTCATTTCCGCCGCGGCGGGCATTGAACACCCGCAGCGGCCTTTGGGGAAAGCCGCAATTTCAGCGGCGGCGCGATTTCTTGCTCGCCGGCGTCTTGCGCGCAGATCGCGACGGCATCTTGGCCGGTCGCTTGCCAGTATTTGGGACGGCCTTGGTCTCGGGAACCATCAGCCCGGCCCGTGCAAGCCGCACCCACCAGTATTCCCACGCCCGCGTCAGCCCGGTGGTGCTGGTGTTGATCTTGGCCGAGAGGTCCGCCTCGCCGCGCGACAGCGATGAGACCGCGCCGATTGCCAGCGCCCGCGACTGATACTCGGCATTGCGAGTCGAATAGATGCAGCGAAACACGCAATCCTTGACGCTGACGCCGATCGCGGTGACGCCGTGTCGACGCATCAGAACCATCGGGTGCTCCCCCAGCGCGCGGGCGAGCGAAGCACCCTCCTCCGGCTTGACCACCAGCATATTGGTGTCGCCGAACTCTTCGTGCTGGTCCCAGTAAGGCGGGCGAATGCCGCCGACGGCGCCAAGGTGAAACACCGGGACGTATTCGGTGCCGGTCGCGAGCAGTGGCATGAACGACGCCGCGTGGTGATGACACACCGACATCACGTCCGGCCGCGCCTTGTAGATTTCGCCGTGGATCACCCGCTCGGAATACTGGGTGGCGCCCGGCTCGCGCACCGGACGGGAGTCGAGGTCGTATTCGATGAGGTCGTCGGGCTCGACCAGTTCCGGCGCGCGCGAGCGCGACAGGAAATAGCGGTTGGGATTGTCGGGATGGCGCATGCTGACGTGGCCGAAGGCGTCGAGCACGCCTTCATTGGCGACAATGCGGTTGGCGATGGCGAGCTCCCGGCGGGCTTCGAGCAGCGTGTTGGCCAAGGGACGTTTCCTTCAAGGCTTATGGGATGGACGGTCTGCAATACAAAGCGGCGCGACCCGGCACAACGCCGATGCGGTGGAGCGGGACTTGCGTCCCGCGCATTGGGCGCGATTCGCCCCGCGGCGGGGCCCCTCGTCGAGGTCGTCTTGAGGCGCTAGTGACACGAAAAAATGCCTTATCCTCAAAAAAATAATCCTTAAAAGTTGAATCAATTCAGGAGGATAGGACTACATCTTGCGGTTTTGCCGAGCCGTGGCCGCGTGATCGCGCAAGCTATTGCAATTTTCACGGTGTGTCGTCGGAGGGAAACGAACCGGAAACAAAGCTCGCGGACCCCTTTACAAACTTGGTTAACATCTAAAAACTGAAGGCACGGCAACACTTAAATGGTTAACGGGGCGTTGACAATGAAGCATCTCTCAAAGGCATTCTACGGTGCCCTGCTTGTCCTCGGGCTGGCGGGCATGATTCCGGAACCGGCTCACGCAGGCAACTACTACGACACCGTATGTAATTGCATGCGCCCGGAGTCCGAATACAACACGCGCCGCGTCGAGCGGGCGCCGGCGCGCGTCGTCACGCATGAGCGGGTGGTCAACCACACCCGCGTCGTGCGCGGCAATACCCGGCTGATCCAGGAAAATCGGCTGATCGTGCACGTGCGGCCGGTGATCAACCGCGAAGTGGTCGTCCACCGCACGAACACCATCGTGCGCGACGTTCTTCTGCACCGGGTCAATACGACCAACAAGGTGCGTGAGGAATTCCGCCGGGAGGTCGTCAATCGCGAGGCGCCCGGCAGCGTCCAGCACGTGCTCGAGCGGCGCGAAGTCCGCGGCGTGAACTGCAACTGCGGACCCGACCGCCACAACTATCGCACCAGCGACCGGGGCGACGAAGGCGCCGTCTCCTACCGCGACTGACGAGCTAGCAACCAAGCCGTTCGCAAACCGCCTCGCCGGCAACGGCGAGGCGGTTTCGATTCGGGGAGCGCCCTGCCCGCTAGATCCGCGTGACCGGGATGGCGCCGAGAAAGTCGCGCTTGCCGACGTCGACGCCGAAATGACGCACGACCGCGTAGGCCGCCGTCAGATGGAAATAGAAGTTCGGCAGCACGAAATGGTCGAGATAGGCCGCGCCCTTCATCTGGCCCTTGTTCTGGCCTCCGAGCGGAAAGGTGATCTCGCGCTCGACCGAGGCGTCGATCGCTTTCGCGTCGAGGCCCTTCACGAAGGCGACGGTTTTGGCGATGCGCTCCTTGAGCTGATCGAGGGTCGTCTCGTTGTCCTCGAACTTCGGCGGCTCGACGCCGGCGAGCCGGGCCGAACCGTTCTTTGCCTGGTCGCAGGCGACTTGCACCTGCCTGGCCAGCGCGAACATGTCCGGCGCCAGCCTCCACCCGAGCAGGACGGACGGATCGACCTTCTTCGCCGCCGCGTGTGCGGCCGCCTTGTCGAGAACCGCGCTCAGCGCGTTGAGACCGATCTCGAAGACCGGCAGCGAGGCCTGTGACATCAAATAGGGCATGAGACTCCTCGGAAGCGGAAAGCCATGAAGCCGGCCGATCGCCGGCGCGCGCACCCTGCCCGCAACGCCGCGCCGCGTCCAATCGCATCGCGACGAAGCGCCGGGCAGCCGCCACCACCATCGCCCGCGCAGCCGTCTCGCATCGGGACACCTCTTAACGGCCGTTAACCATAAACGTAGCATAGTGGCGACTGCGACACCTGCGTTCTTGCGACCGGCAACAGACTTAGCGAGTGTGATCGCGTCTTCGGATACCGAAGCCGTCAAAGGAGGGATGGCCGGTCGAGACGACGGAATACACGGGGGAGGCTCGCCGCTACAGCGGGGACGGGAACCATGAAACGCTCTATTGCAATTCTGATTGCTTGTGCCTGCGCGGTCGGAACCGCGCTTCCGGCGCAGGCGACCGGCGCAAAGCCTGGCGAGCGCTTCGCCAATACCGAGCCGGTCGAGCCGATGGCGCGCAGCCGCAGCGACGCCGCCGAGGCCGCCGCCCAGGTGCCGGGCGCGGCCGCCGTGCTGCTCGAAGCGCTCCGCTATCGCGGCAAATCGGCGCGCCAACTCGGCCTGCCGGCCCAGCTCTGGTGCGCCGACTTCATGAACATGGTGCTGCGCAAGGCCGGCGCCAATGGCACGCGATCGCGCGCCGCTCGCTCGTTCCTCGATTTCGGCAAGAGGGTAGACGGCCCGCGCGTCGGAGCCATCGCCGTGATGTACCGCAAGGGCGCCAACAACGGCCATGTCGGCGTCGTGCGCGGCACCGATGGCGCCGGCAACCCCATCGTCGTCTCCGGCAATCATGGCAACACGGTGCGCCAGTCGACCTATCCGAAAGGAAAAGTGCTCGCCTACGTGATGCCGCCGCAATATGTGATCGACGACATGGTCAAGGCGGCGCGCGCCGCCGCGCTGGCGAAGGAAGAAGCGCCGCTGCGCTGAGGCTTTTCGGCTCGATCCGACGCGTCGCATCGCAAGGTGCGGCGCGTTTTTCATTGGACGATCGCTATCCCGTTCGCGCCGGCCGAAAAGGTTAGGATTCACCACTAATGCGCGCGATTCGAATTAGTCTTAACCGGGGCAAGTCCTCGACGCGCAAAACTCAAAATGCACACTTGTTTTGGGAGTGTGCCGAAATGTTGCTCGGCAGGCTCGACAAGACAAGGCGCCATGGCTGTGGGAATGCGCTGGTTTTCAATTCTGCTCGCAGCGGCAGCGATCGCATCGCTCGCCGCGCCGCGGTCCTTTGCGGCCTCGCGCGAGCAGATTCGCGTGTGCGAATCCCGCGATGACGTCGCCAGCGACCAGCGCATCGCCGCCTGCGGCGCCGTGATCGATACCAGCAAGATCAAGAAACAGAAATCGACCGCCTTTGCCAATCGCGGAAAAGCTTACCGCGCCAAGGGGAATGCCGAGCAGGCGATCCACGACTTCGACCAGGCAATCGCGCTCGACGACCGCAACGCCGACGCCTTCTACAACCGCGGCATGGCCTTCCGCGACCGCGGCGAGACCGAGCGGTCGACGCAGGACCTCGAGCAGGCGGTGAAATTCGACAAGCATAACGCCGCCGCGCTCAACGTGCTCAGCCACATCTACTATGATCGCAAGGACTACGCGCGTGTCATCGACGTGCTCAGCCAGGCGATCAAGCTCAACCCCAATTACGCACTGGCGCTGTTCAACCGCGGCATGGCCTATCGCGCCAAGGGCGAGCCAGACCGTGCCATTCCGGACTACGACCGCGCCATCAAGCTCAATCCCAACGACTCGATCGCGTATCATGCACGCGGCCTTGCCTATCGCGATATCCGTGATTACGAACGCGCGATCCAGGATTTCGACCAGGCGATCAAGATCAATCCGGAGTTCATCCTGGCGCTCAACGATCGCGGCATCGCCTACGCCTCGCGCGGAGACGTCGCTCGCGCTATCCAGGACTTCGACCAGGCCATCCTGCTCGATCCGCGCGACGGCTTTGCCTACAACAATCGCGGCCTCGCCTACCGCAACCACGGTGAAACCGACCGCGCCATCAAGGACTACGATCAGGCGATCCTGCTGAACTCGAACTATGTGCTCGCCTACTACAATCGCGGCAACGCCTATTACGACAAGCACGATTACAACCGCGCCATCACAAATTATGACCAGGCGATCCACCTCGATAGTGAATACGCGCTCGCCTACTACGATCGCGGCATTTCCTATTTCGAGAAGCACGATTACGACCAGGCAGTGCGCGACCTCGGCCAGGCGATCAAGCTCGATCCGAAGGACGCGCTGTCCTGGTACAATCGCGGCGTCGTCTACGCGGCGAAGAACCAGCCCGACCGCGCGATCGCCGACTTCGATCAGTCGATCAAGATCGACGCCAAGAACGGGCTCGCCTACTTCAATCGCGGCCTGGCGCTGCGCGCCAAGGGCCAGGATGTGCGCGCCATTGCCGACTTCACCCAGGCGGTGCAGTTCGACGCCAAGAATGCGTCGGCTTACTTCAACCGGGGCCTCGCCTACCACGCTCGCGGCGAGCTCGACCGCGCGCTTGGCGATTTCGACCAGGCGATTGCCATCGACGGCAAGAACGCGGCCGCCTTCTACGAGCGTGGCCGCGCGCGGTTCGAGAAGCGCGACGTCGACAAAGCCATCGCCGACTTCAATACGGCGATCAACATCAAGCCCGACTACACCGCCGCCTTCAACGTGCGGGGCATGGCTTATAACGCCAAGGGCGACGGCGACCGCGCCATCGCCGATTTCGACCAGGCGCTGCGCATCGATCCGAAATATGCCGCGGCCCTGAGCAACCGCGGTACGGCGTTCCAGAAGAAGCGCGACTACGCCCACGCGATCACCGACTTCGACCAGGCGATCAAGGTCAATCCGAATCTCGCCGAAGCCTGGCTGAGCCGCGGCCTCGCCGAGAAGGATAAGCGCGACTGTGAGAAGGCGATCGCCGACTTCAGCCAGGCGATCAAGCTCGATGTGAAGAATGCCGACGCCTATAACGGGCGCGGCACCTGCTACGCGCAACGCAATGACGACGACCGCGCCTTCCCCGATTTCGACGCGGCGCTCAAGCTCAAGCCCAACTTCGCCGAGGCCTATTTCAACCGGGGCACGGCCAATTACCAGCGCCACGACTATGACCGCGCCGTCGCCGACCTGACGCAGGCGATGCGGCTCGACCCCCGCGATATGGACGCGGTCCATGCCCGCGGCCTCGCCTACCGCGAGCGGCACGACTACGACCGTGCCGTTGCGGATTTCGACGCCGCGCTTAAGCTCGACCCGAAGTTCACGCTCGGCTACGTCGACCGCGGCAACGCCTACCAGCACAAGGGCGACTACGATCGCGCCGTGCACGATTACGATCAGGCGATCAAGCTCGACCCGAAAAACGCTTCGGCTTTCACCGAGCGCGGCAACACTTACGCGCTGCGCGGCAAGATCGACCACGCCTTGCAAGACTACGAGCAGGCGATCAGGTTCAATCCGAATTTCGCCGGCGTGTTCAATTCGCGCGCCATGTTGTGGAAGCGAAAGGGCGACCTGACCAAGGCCCTCGCCGACCTCGATTCCGCCGTCAAGCTCGACCCGACTTTCGCCGTTGCCCTCAACAATCGCGGCGCCATCTATCAGCAAAAGGGCGACCTCGATCGCGCGATCGCCGATTACGACCAGGCGATCAAGGCCAATCCGCATTCCGACCTGGCGCTCAACAGCCGCGGCATGGCCTACAAGGCCAAGGGCCAACTCGATCGCGCGGTGAAGGACTTCGACCAGGCCATCGCCATCAATTCCGGCTTCGCCGTCGCGCTGTTCAATCGCGGCGTCACGCTCGAGGCCATGGGCTATCACGATCGCGCGCTCAAGGATCTCGACCAGGTCGTCAAGCTCAACCCGTCAAACGCCGCCGCCTACAACGCCCGCGGCGAGGCGCTCGCCAACAAGCGCGACTATGACCGCGCGGTCGCCGACTTCAGTCAGGCGATCCGCCTCGACGCCAACCTCGCCGCCGCCTACAACAACCGCGGCCTCGCCTTCCGCGCCAAGAACGACAATGACCGCGCTATCGCCGATTTCAGCATGGCGGCTCGGATCGACCCCAACTATGCGATGGCCTACAGCAACCGCGGCAACGCCTACGTCGACAGGCGCGAATATGACCGCGCCATCGCCGACCTGAACCAGGCGGTCAAGCTCAACCCGAATTACGTGCGCGGCTACTATGACCGCGGCGTGGCCTACGGCGCCAAGGGCGACGCCGACAAGGCGATCACCGATTTCGACCAGGCGCTCAAGCTCGATCCGAAGAACGCGATCGCGCTCAACAATCGCGGCATCGCCTGGCGCGGCAAGGGCGACGGCGAGCGCGCGATTTCCGACTTCAGCGGCGCCATCAAGGTCAACCCGAACTATTCGCTTGCCTATTATAACCGCGCCGATGCCTATCTCGACCGCAACGACCCCGACCGCGCGATCGCCGACTTCGACCAGGCGATCAAGCTCGACGACAAAGACGCGCTTGCCTATCACGACCGCGGGCTTGCTTATTACGAGAAGCACGACACCGCGCACGCCATTGCCGACTTCGAGGCGGCGGCCAAGCTCAGCCCGAGCCATGCGATCGCCGCGACGCCGCGCGGCTTGCGCAATCAGCGCGGCTATGACCGTGACACGGGCGAACTCGCCCAGCCGGTGAAGTTCAGCCCGCTCTTTGCGCTGGCCTATGACGACCGTGGCGTCGCGCACGCCGGCAAGCACGAACTGGATGAGGCCATCGCCGACTTCGACCGGGCGCTGAAGATCAACCCGAACCTGTCGGCGGCCTATTTCAACCGCGGCAACGCCTATATGCAGAAGCATGACGCCGGCCGCGCCATCGCCAGCTACGATCAGGCGATCAGGCTCAATCCGAAGGACGCGCTCGCCTATTACGACCGCGGCGTCGGTCGCTATCAGCAGGAGGACTACGACCACGCGGTCCAGGATCTCGACCAGGCGATCAAGCTCGACGGCAAGAACGCCAGCGCCTGGTACAATCGCGGCATCGCCTGGCACGAGAAGCGCGACGACGAACGCGCCGTCGCAGACCTCGATCAGGCGATCAAGCTCGATCCGAAATTCGCCGCCGCCTACGCCGCGCGCGGCAAGGCGCTGGCGAGCCTCGGCCAGTTCGACCGCGCCATCGCAGATTTGACGCAGGCGACGAAGATCGACGGCACGATGGCAGCCGCCTTCAATGATCGCGGCATCGCCTACGGCCTCAAGGGCGAGACCGACCGCGCCATCGCCGACTATAATCAGGCCGCCTCGATCGACGCCAAATATGCGCCGACCTTCAACAATCGCGGCATCGTCTTCGCCGCCAAGGGCGAGGCGGATCGCGCCATCCAGGATTACGGCCAGGCGATCGCGCTCAACGGACACTACGCCGCCGCCTGGTACAATCGTGGCAACGTCAAATACGACAAGGGCGACTATGCCGGCGCCATCGCCGATTACGACGGCGCCATCAAGCTCGACGCCGGCGACGCGCAGGCGCTAAACAACCGCGCCGACGCCTATGCCGGCCGCCGCGACTTCGACCGCGCCGTTGCCGACCTGACGCAGGCGCTCAAGGTCCGGCCCGATTACGCGCAGGGTCACAATGACCGCGGCGTCGTCTTCGCCGCCAAAGGCGAGCTGGACCGCGCCATCGCCGATTTCGAGCAGGCGGTGAAGACCGACCCGAAGAACGCCATCGCCTGGTACAATCGCGGCCTCGCCTATCGCGACCGCCACGATACCGACCGCGCCATCCAGAGCTTCGGCGAGGCGGTCAAGCTCAACCCGAATTACGCCGGCGCCTTCTACAGTCGCGGCAACGCGCTCGAATTCAAGCGCGACTACGACGGCGCCATCGCCGACTTCAACCAGGCGATCAAGCTCAAGCCCGAGCTGGCGCTCGCCTGGTATGACCGCGGCCTGTCTTACGGCGCCAAAGGCGACGCCGACCGCGCCATCGCCGACCTCTCCGAGAGCATCAAGCGCGACGGCAAGGATCCCTTCGCCTTCTACAACCGCGGCATTGCCTGGCGCATCAAGGGCGACATCGACAAAGCCGTGGCCGACTTCGGCGAGGCGGTGAAGCTCGATCCGAAGTTCGCGCTCGCCTATGCGCAGCGCGGCAACGCCTTCTTCGAGAAGCGCGATTTCGACCGTGCCATCGCCGACCTGACCGAAGCGGTCCGCTACAACCCGAACGACGACGGCGCCTATACGCGGCGCGCGCTCGCTTGGCGCGAGAAGCAGCAATACGACCGCGCGGTCAACGATTTCAGCCAGGCGATCAAGCTGTCGTCGAAGGACGCCGTGCTCTACGACAACCGCGGCATTGCCTGGCGCATGAAGGGCGATCTCGAGCGCGCCATCGCCGATTTCGATCAGGCGCTCAAGCTCGATCCGAAGCTCGCGGCCGCCTATCACGACCGCGGCACCGCCTACGGCATGCGCGGCGATGCCGACCGCGCGATCGCCGATTTGTCCGCCGCGCTCAAGCTCGACCCGAAGGACGCGGTCGCGCTCAATAATCGCGGCTTCGCGTTCCGCAACAAGAACGAGCTCGACAAGGCCATCGCCGACTTCGGCGAGGCGATCAAGCTCGATCCGAAATACACCACCGCCTATTTCAACCGCGCCAATGCCTATTACGACAAGCGCGATTACGACCACGCTATCGCCGACTTCGAGGCGGCGATCAAGCTCAAGCCGAATTTCGCCGAGGCCTACAACGCGCGCGGCGTCGCCTTCGACAACAAGGGCAAGTTCGACGAGGCGATCGCCGACTTCGGCCAGGCGATCAAGCTCGATCCGAAGAACGCGCGCGCCTATAACAATCGCGGCTTCTCCTACCGCAACCGCGGCGATCTCGACCACGCCATCGCCGACTACAATCAGGCGCTGACGCTCAATTCAAGCTACGCGCTGGCGCTCTACAATCGCGGCATTGCCTTTTACGACAAGCGCGACTTCGAGCACGCAACGCGTGACATGAACCAGGCGATCAAGCTCAATCCGAATTTCTCCGCCGCCTTCATGGACCGCGGCATCGTCTTCTACGACAAGCACGATTACGATCGCACGGTGCTCGCCGCCGATCCATCGATCGTCGCCAAGGCCGGCTATGCGGTGAGCTTCGGCGGCCGCGGCGCGAGCTACGAGAACCGCCGCGAGGGCGACCGCATCATCCAGGAGGCGAGCGCCCCGGTGCGCAACACGCAGTACAATGCGCTGGCCTATTCGCCGGACACCTTCCCGCCTGCTTCTCCCTCGCTGGTGGCTTCGGCGCAGGCTGAGCCGCAGCGACCGGCCGCGCCGGTTGCCGCGCGCGTGCCGCTGGCGAAGCCCGATCATGTTGAGGCGCAGGCGAACTTGCGCGCAGCAGCGCCGGAGGCGGCCAAGCGGAAAGCTCCGGTGCACGAGACCGCGGCCACCCGTCCGGTCAAGCACGGTCCGGTGCCGATGCCGCCGCACAGAACGCTGCGCCGTCCGGAACGGATGACGCAACAGCATCACCCGCGCGTGTCGCGGCAAAAACCGATCGTGATTCCCCGCCGCGCGGCGCTCAGCCGTGCTGCTGTCGGGCGGCGCGATTTTCTGGGGCATCCGCTCGGCCGATAGTCGTGCCGAGCATGACCAGCACCGGACCCGGCAGCTTGGCCGCCATCAGTTTGCGCGCGAGCTCGCCCACGGGCGCGTGAACCGCCTGCTGGTCGCGACGCGTGGCGCGCGCGACCGCGATCGCCGGCGTCTGCGGATCGAGGCCCTCGGCCACCGCCTTCCTCACCAGCTCCGCAAGCGTCCGCGTCGGCATGTAGATCGCCGTCGTGGTGGCCGCATCGGCGAGGCTCTTCCAGTCGATATCCTGCGGCAACTGGCCGTCGCGCGAATGACCGGTGACGTATTGCAGCCGTCGCGCATGGCCGCGGCCGGTGAGCGTTAAGCCCAGGCTTGCCGCCGCGCCCTGCGCCGCGGTGATGCCGGGGACGATCTCAACCGCGATCTGGGCCGTGTCGCAGGCCTCGAGCTCTTCCGATGCGCGCCCGAAGATCAAGGGATCGCCGCCCTTGAGCCGCACCACGCGCTTGCCCTGCTTGGCAAGGCCGACCATCAACGCGTTGATGTCCTCCTGCTTGCAAGACGGGCCGAAGCCGGTCTTGCCGACCAACATCTTGCGCGCCTCGCGGCGGGCGAAGTCGAGTACATCGCGCGAGACGAGATCGTCGAACAGGATGACGTCGGCCGATTGCAGCGCGCGCACCGCGCGCAGCGTCAGCAATTCCGGGTCGCCGGGGCCGGCGCCGACCAAAGTGACGGTGCCGGCTTCGACTGCCGCCCCCTGCCCTTGCACTTCGGCAATGAAGCGCTCGAAGTCGGCGTCGCTCGGCTCGATGTCGGCATGCGTCACGGCATGCGCGGTGAAGAGCTGCCAGAACTTGCGCCGGCCGGCGAAAGGCAGGCCGGACGACTTCACCGC
>DATCFB010000153.1:0-2677 GCA_036509755.1 Pseudolabrys sp.
GCCGCCGAGCGCGGCAAGCCCCGAGCCGAGCGCGAAGGTCAGCGTGAACAGGCGGTCGACATTGATGCCGACCGACTCCGCCATGCGCCGGTTATCGACGGCGGCCCGAATTTTCGCGCCGATATTGGTGCGCTCGAACGCATACCAAAGGATAGTGATCAGGATCGCGCCGATCAGGATGAGGAAGGCGCGATATGTGGGGAACGAGCGGAAGCCGAGATTGACGTCGCCCTCGAGCCAGTGCGGTAGCGGCACTGACTTCGGGATCGGCCCATAGAAATAGGTGAAGGCGGCAATCGCCATGAAGGCGAGTCCGATCGTCAGCAGCACCTGCTCGAGATCGGTCGACTTGTAGAGGCGGCGATAGAGCCCGCGCTCGAACGGAACGCTGGCCACCGCGACGATGACGGCCGAAATGAGTAGGGAGGGAACGAAATCGATGCCGAGGCTGCGTGTCAGCGATACGACGATGTAGCCTCCGGCCATGGCGAAGGCGCCATGCGCCAGATTGACGAAGCCCATCAGACCCATCGTGACCGAAAGGCCGACGGAGGTGATGAACAGGAACATGGCATAGGCCAAGCCGTCGAACAGTATGCTGACGGCGATTGTCACCCAGTGCGGCACAGGCCCCACCCCGTTGAAGAAAAACGCCGCCGCGCCTTTATGCGCGGCGGCGTCAATAGCTGTCAAACCGCCGGGATCAGGAGCCGCAACGACCGACCTTGAGCACCTTGCACTCGTCCTTGACCGCCTTGGTGGTGTCGAGGATACGCTCGCCGAGCTTGCCGTCGGGCTTGCGATAGACCTCCATCGCGTGCTCGTTCTCGATGATGTCCCGCGTCGTCGGGTCGATCTCGACGGGACCGCGGGGCCCGACCGTCTTCCAACCCTTGAGCGCGTCGACCACCTTGGCGCCGTTGCTGAAGTCGCCGTTGAGCTTCTTCACGGTATCGAAGATGGCGTGCATCGTGTCCCAACCGGCCGCCGACATGAAGTCGGGATAGGAGTCGGCGCCGTAGGCCTTGTGCCATGCCTCTTTGAACGCCTTGTTGGCAGGGCTGTCGAGATCGACCGCGTAGTGCCCCATGACGATCGTGCCGATCGCGGCGTCACCCATGTCCTGAAGCTTGTTGTCGGGAATGAGGTCCATCGGGCCGATGAGCTTGATGCCCGCCTTGCGCAGGCCGAGTTCACCGTAGGCCTTCATGATGCCGGTCGCGTGCGCGCCGGACGGAACGAAGGCGTAGAGGCAGTCGGGATGCGCGTCCTTGACGCGCTGGAGAAACGGCGTGAAGTCCGGCACCTGCACCGGCGAGCCCATCGGGACCGACAGCGTGACTTTGCCGCCGGCCTTTTCGAAGCCCTTGGTGAAGGCCTCGACCGAATCCTTGCCGGGCGGGAAATCGGTGTAGGCGACAGCCGCGGTCTTGCAGCCGACCTTGTCGTAGGCATAGGCGCCCATCGGATAGGCGGGATGCCACATGCTGAAGGACAAACGCACGATGTAGGGCGACAGGTTGGTGATCCAGGCCGTGCCGGCATTGGCGATGACCATCGGCATCTTGGCCTGCGTCACGACCGGCGCGAGCGCGATGGCGGACGGCGAGAACACGAAGCCGGTCAGCACCTGCACCTTGTCGTTGGTGATCAGTTCGGTCGCCACCGTTTTCGCCTGCGCGCCGGTCGGCGGACCCTCGTCGCGCTTCACGATCTCGATCTTGTTCGGCGCGATGTCGTTGGCGTGCAGCTTGATGTACAGATCGAACGCCTTGTCGATCTGATGGCCGAGATCGGCATTGGCGCCGGAGAACGGCAGCACGATGCCGATCTTCACGGTGCCGGCATTGGCCGCTGTGCCCGCGCCGAGCGCGAGCGCCAAAGCGGCCAAGCCCAGACTTTTTGCTAATCGCATCTCAATCCTCCCTTTGTGCTCTTCGTTCGGAATCCAACTATCCCGTCCGGCCGTGATCGGAGCCCGGCAAGACACATCCGTTTCCGCTCACGCGTTTGATCCTTCTTGCCCAACCTGCCCGTGATTTTCAATGGTTGGCCGCGCCTCGCCTATCCCAAATGATCGTTTGACGCTGCGACCGGTCGTCACCGCAAACCTATGTGCACGAACGATCGCCCGCGCGGCGTGCCTCGCAGCCGGCCCGCCTGTCGGGACAGCAGGCGTCCATCGTAATCCGATCACGATGCAGCCGATCCGAATCCTAAGCAAATGAATAGAATATCTCTATTCATGCATTTGGCTCATGAAGGGTCTTTTCCGCCTTCATCGCCTTCGAGAGCAGGTCGCGCAGCGCCGCGGCCGGAGGCGAAAGCGGAATGCCGCGCCGCCGGACCAATCCGTAGGGACACGACAGTTTCGGGGCCCGCAATGGCACGGCAACCACTCCTCGCCCGCGATGCAGTTCGACATCGATCATGGGCACGACGGCGAAGCCGAGCCCGACCTCGACCAGATTGACCGCGGTTTCGACGTGCTGGACCTCGTATTGCCAGGTGACGCTCAGACGCGCCGCGCCGAGCACGTCATCGATCATCGAGCGGATGGCCGTCTTCGCGCTCACTCGGATAAGCGGCAAGCCGCGAAGGGCGGTCCAGCCGACCGAACGCTTCTTCGCCAGGACATGCCGCGACGGGCAAGCAAGCGCAAAGGGAGACGTGGAAA
>DATCFB010000154.1:0-2058 GCA_036509755.1 Pseudolabrys sp.
GGCATTGTGGCAATCGTCCAGATTTTAGGTCAGAGAGCAGGGTAGAGCCGCGTCCGTTAACACTTGGTGCCCGCGCCAAGGACGCCGGCGGTTCCCGCTGTTGGCCTAGAGCGATGCTATCCTTGAGCGATGAGTCGTCACCTCGCGGCGATCGATCTTCATGGCGTACTGCGCGATGCGATCGCGCTGCATCAGGCCGGCTGTCTCGCCGATGCGGAGCCGCTGTACCGCGCCGTGCTTGAGGCGACGCCGAGACAGTTCGATGCGCTGCATCTACTCGGCGTCCTGCACCACCAGCAGGGCAGGAGCGCCGAGGCGGCCGAGTTGATCGGCGCCGCGTTGCGCGAGCGCCCGGACGTCGTCGTCGCGCTGACCAACCGCAGCGCCGCGCTCAACGCCCTCAGCCGCTTCGACGAGGCGCTCGCGCACTGCGATCGCGCGCTCGCGGCGAAGCCCGACCACACCGAGGCGCTCAATAACCGTGCGCTGGCGCTCAAGGAACTCGGCCGCGCGCACGAGGCCTTGGCAAGCTGTGAACACGCCTTGCGGCTTAGGCCGGACTATGCCGACGCTCACAACAATCGCGGCCTGGCGCTGCAGGCGCTCAAGCGCACCGACGCGGCCCTGGAAAGCTACGAGACGGCGCTGCGATTCAACCCGTCGCATCTCGACGCGCTCAACAATCGCGGCATCGCCCTGTTCGACGGGAAGCGGCTTGACGAGGCGCTCGCATGTTTCGATCGCGCGCTTGCCTGCAAGCCGGTCCACGCGCATGCGCACTGGAATCGGGCGCAGGTGCTGCTCCTCGCCGGCGACTTCAGCCGCGGATGGCCGGAGCACGAATGGCGGCTGGCCTCGAATCCAGGCCTCCAGCGCCGCTTCGACAAGCGGCTTTGGCTTGGCGACACGTCTATTGCGGGCAAGACTGTACTGCTCCACGCCGAGCAGGGGCTCGGGGATACGATCCAGTTCTGCCGCTACGCGCCGATGGTCGCGGCGCACGGCGCGCGCGTCGTGCTCGAAGTGCAGCGCCCGCTGGTCGAGCTGATGCGCACACTCGCCGGGCCGATCGAGGTCGTCGCGCGCGGCGACGCGCTGCCTGATTTCGAGCTGCATTGTCCGCTATTGAGCCTGCCGCTCGCCTTCAACACCGGACAGGCAACGATTCCGGCTGAGACGCCGTATCTGGGGGCGCCTGTAAGCGTGACGGATTGGAATGCGCGGATCGGGACGAAGCGTCCGCGCATCGGCCTCGTCTGGTCGGGCAATCCCGGCCACAAGCGCGACAGCGCCCGCTCGATTCCCTTCTATGCGCTCCTGCAACTCCTCGAAATGGATGCCACGTTCGTCAGCTTGCAAAAGGACGTGCGCGCGGTTGATGCCGCTGTGCTCATGCAAGCGGGAAAGATGATCGATATCGCCGATGCGTTGACGACATTCTCCGACACAGCCGCGCTCGTATCCGCGCTCGATCTGGTAATTTCGGTCGACACCAGCGTCGCGCATCTTTGCGGCGCACTCGGCAAGCCGCTGTGGTTGCTGCTGCCGGAAGTGCCCGACTGGCGCTGGCTGATCGATCGCGACGACAGCCCGTGGTATCCGACCGCGCGTCTCTTTCGCCAGGACCGGACTCGAGTCTGGGGCCCCGTCGTCCGTCGTGTGGGCGACGCGCTGAACGAGCTCATCGCGCGGCGGGCGCCTTAAGCCTGCATCTTGTCGAGCTCGGCCAGCAGGTCGTGCAGATCAAGCGGATGCGTGTACATCTGCAATGAGCCGTCCGACTTCTGCGGCCACTTGTCCTTCGGACGGTCCCAATAGAGTTCGACGCCGTTGTCGTCCGGATCGCGCAGATAGAGCGCCTCGGAGACGCCGTGGTCGCTGGCGCCTTCAAGCGGGATTTTCGCGGCGATCAGCCGTCGTAGCGCGTCGGCCAGGAGTCGCCGGGTCGGGTAGAGGATGGCGGTATGGTAGAGGCCGGTGGTGCCGGGGGCCGGCGGATGGCCGCCGCGGCTCTCCCAGGTGTTCAGGCCGATATGGTGATGGTAGCCGCCGGCCGAG
>DATCFB010000155.1:0-2549 GCA_036509755.1 Pseudolabrys sp.
CTTGATGTTCACCAATGCCGGCATGGTGCAGTTCAAGAACGTCTTCACCGGCCTCGAGAAGCGCCCTTATGTGCGCGCGGCGTCCTCGCAGAAATGCGTCCGCGCCGGCGGCAAGCACAACGACCTCGACAATGTCGGCTACACGGCACGCCACCACACCTTCTTCGAGATGCTCGGCAACTTCTCGTTCGGCGACTACTTCAAGGAGCGCGCGATCGAGCTTGCCTGGAACCTGATCACGAAGGAATTCGGCCTGCCGGTCGAGCGGCTCCTGGTGACGGTCTATATCGACGACGACGATGCCTTCGGTCTGTGGAAGAAGGTCGCGGGGCTGCCCGAGAGCAAGATCCTGCGCATCGCCGGCAGCGACAATTTCTGGGCGATGGGCGACACCGGCCCCTGCGGCCCGTGCTCGGAAATCTTCTTCGACCACGGCTCGCACATCCCCGGTGGCCCGCCGGGCTCGCCGGACGCCGAGGGCGACCGCTTCATCGAGATCTGGAATCTCGTCTTCATGCAGTACGAGCAGCTTAGCCCCGGCGAGCGGCTCGTCCTGCCGCGGCCGTCGATCGACACCGGCATGGGGCTGGAGCGTATCGCCGCGGTGCTTCAGGGCACGAATGACAATTACGCGATCGATCTCTTTCGCACCATCATCCAGGCGATCGCCGAGCTGACCAAGGTTTCGCCGGACGGGCCGCAAAAGGCGTCGCATCGCGTCATCGCCGACCATCTGCGCGCGTCGTCCTTCCTGATCGCCGACGGCGTGCTGCCGTCGAACGAGGGCCGCGGCTACGTGCTCCGCCGCATCATGCGCCGCGCCATGCGCCATGCCGAACTGCTGGGCGCCAAAGACCCGCTGATGTGGAGGCTGGTGCCGGTCCTGGTCCGCGAAATGGGACAGGCCTATCCCGAGCTGGTGCGCGCCGAGGCGCTGATCACCGAGACGCTCAAGCTGGAGGAGCGGCGCTTCCGCGATACGCTCACGCGCGGCCTCGCCATCCTCGAGGACAAGAGCGGCGCCCTCAAGAAGGGCGACATGTTCGACGGCGAGACGGCGTTCACGCTCTACGACACCTATGGCTTCCCGCTCGATCTGACGCAGGACGCGCTGCGCTCGCGCGGCATCTCGGTCGACGTCGCCTCCTTCAGCGACGCGATGGAGCGCCAGCGCGAGAAGGCCCGCGCCTCGTGGGCGGGCTCGGGCGAAGCGGCGCAGGAAACAGTGTGGTTCGCGCTCCGCGAGAAGCTGGGGGCCACCGAATTCCTCGGTTACGAGACCGAGAGCGCCGAGGGCGTCGTCGCCGCTTTGGTCAAGGACGGCCGCGAGGTCACCGAACTGAAAACGGGAGAGACCGGCTTCGTCGTCGTCAACCAGACGCCGTTCTACGGCGAATCCGGCGGCCAGGTTGGCGACACCGGCGAGATGCGCCGCGAAGGCGTGCGCCTTGCCGTCACCGATACGCAGAAGAGGGCCGGCGACCTCTGGGCGCACGCCGTCAAGGTGGAGCAGGGCAGCGTCAAGGTCGGCGACCCGCTGCTTCTGGAAGTGGATCACGGCCGGCGCGGGGCCATCCGCCAGAACCATTCGGCGACGCATCTCCTGCATGAGGCGTTGCGCCAGGTGCTCGGCGATCACGTCGCGCAGAAGGGTTCGCTGGTCTCGCCCGAACGGCTGCGCTTCGACATTTCGCATCCCAAGCCCGTCACTGCCGAGGAACTGATCCGCGTCGAGGACATCGCCAACGACATCGTTCTCCAGAACGCGGCCGTCACGACGCGCCTGATGGCGGTCGACGACGCGGTTGCGTCGGGCGCCCGGGCGCTATTCGGCGAGAAATACGGCGACGAGGTTCGCGTCGTGTCGATGGGCGATGCGACCGGCAACGCAATGGGCTGGTCGGTCGAATTGTGCGGCGGTACGCATGTGCGGCGCACCGGCGATATCGGCCTTGTCTCCGTGGTCGGCGAATCCGGCGTCGCCGCCGGCGTGCGCCGCATCGAGGCGCTGACCGGCCGTGGCGCGCGCAAGGCGGCGAACCATCAGGGCGAATTGCTTAAAGCGACCGCAACCGAGATGAAGGTGCCGGTCGAGGACATGCCTGCGCGGGTCGCGGCGCTGCTCGACGAGCGCCGCAAGCTCGAGCGCGATCTGTCCGAGGCGAAGAAGAAGCTCGCGATGGGCGGCGGCGCTGCCGCCGGCGCGGCCGATGGCGCGCGCGAGGTCAATGGCATCAAGCTGATCGCCCGCGCCATCTCCGGCATCTCGCCGAAGGAACTGCCGAGCCTGATCGACGAGGCCAAGAAGCGGATCGGCTCCGGCGTCATCGCCATCGTTGCGGTCAGCGACGAGGGCAGGGCGGGGATTTCGGTTGGCGTCACATCCGATCTGATCGACCGGTTCAACGCGGTCGATCTGGTCAAGAAGGGCGCCGAGGCGCTCGGCGGCAAAGGCGGCGGCGGGCGGCCCGACATGGCGCAGGCCGGTGGGCCCGACGGCTCCAAGGCCGAGGCGGCGCTGAAAGCCATCGAAGCCGCGCTCGCGGGCT
>DATCFB010000156.1:0-11189 GCA_036509755.1 Pseudolabrys sp.
CGCAAACCTCGTAGACGCCGTCAGCGAATTGATAACCGCGATCCTCGATCGACACGGATGCTTCCGCATGCGGCAGATAGCGGCCGTTCACATAGGCGATGCGTGACATGAAGGTGACTTATCCGATTCCCAGCGCCTTGAGCTTGCGGTGAAGCGCCGAACGCTCCATGCCGACAAATTCCGCGGTGCGCGAGATGTTGCCACCAAAGCGGCTGATCTGCGCCACCAAATACTCTCGCTCGAACACCTCGCGGGCGTCGCGCAAAGGCATGCCCATGAGCTGCTCGCCGCCATTTCCATTCGGCATCGACGGGACCATCGAGCCGACGTCGGGCGGCAGCATTGAGGCGTCGAGCACTGCGTCGGGCTCGCCGCCCGCGAGGATCAACAAACGCTCGATGTTGTTGCGAAGCTGCCGGACATTGCCGGGCCAGTTGTGCGACTGCAACACGGCCATGGCGTCCTCGCCGATGCGCCGTTTCGGCAGGCCGGTCGCCTGCGATATCTGGTCCATGAAGTAATCGACCAAATCAGAAATGTCCTCGCGCCGCTCGGCGAGCGGGGGCACACGGATCGGCACGACCGAGAGACGGTGGTAGAGGTCCTCGCGGAAGCGGCCCTCGGCGATTAGGGCCTCGAGGTTGCGCGAGGTCGACGACACGATGCGCACGTCGACCGAGAGCTTGGCCGTGCCGCCGACACGCTGGAAGGTCTGATCGACCAGGACGCGCAGAATCTTGTTTTGCGTCTCGCGCGGGAGGTCGGCGACGTCGTCGATGAAGAGAGTGCCGCCATGCGCCTCCTCGAGCGCGCCGGCTTTGCGCTGATCGCTACCGTTGGTCTGATCGACGCCGAACAGCTCGATTTCCATCCGCTCTGGCGTGATGGCCGCCGCATTGATGACGACGAACGGGCCGCTGGCGCGTGCCGACATTTGATGGATCGTGCGGGCCGCCAATTCCTTGCCCGCGCCGGAAGGGCCGACGATGAGAATGCGACTATTGGTCGGCGCCACGCGCTCGAGCGCCTGACGCAGTTGCGACATGGCAGCGGAGCGGCCCACCAGCATAGGTGTCAGCGGCGCGAGCTGCTTGAGCTGCCTCACCTCTCGCTTGAGACGCGATGTCTCCAGCGCCCGGTCGGCAACGAGCACTAGCCGGTCAGCCTTGAACGGCTTCTCGATGAAGTCGTAGGCGCCCTGCTTGATGGCGGCGACCGCAGTCTCGATGTTGCCATGGCCGGAAATCATCACCACCGGCAATTCGGAATGCTCGCGCTTGATGTTTTCGAGCACCTGTAGGCCGTCGAGCTTCGAACCTTGTAGCCAGATGTCAAGGAAGATGAGGTTTGGTCGACGCGTCGCAATGGCCGCGAGCGCGTCGTCGCTGTTGCGCGCGGTTCGCGTCGCATAGCCCTCATCCTCGAGGATTCCAGCGACGAGGTCGCGGATGTCAGCCTCGTCGTCAACGACCAGAATTTCAGCGGGCATGGATCACTCGTTTACGATCTTTTGCTTGTCGGTTGAGGCGGCTTCGTTCGCCCCGGGTTTGCCTGCGGCGAGGAAATAGACCCGCATCCAGGCGCCGCGCTGGCCGGGAAATTTCTCGGCGGAGTCGCGCAGCTCGATTCCGCCACCGTGCTCCTCGAATATGCGGCCGACGATAGCGAGACCGAGTCCGGTCCCTTTCTCGCGGGTGGTGACATAGGGCTCGAGCAGGCGCGAACGGTTTTCCTTGGGTAGCCCGATGCCGTTGTCGACGACATCGATGACGACGTTCTCATCCTCCCGCCCGGCGGAGACATTGATCGAGCCGCGGCCGAGTTCGTCCGGCGGCACTGCGGCGATCGCCTCGGCTGCGTTCTTGATCAGGTTCGTCAGCGCCTGCGAGATCAGCCGCCGATCGAACTGCGCCGTCATCGGCTCCTCGGCGATCTCGGCTACGATGTCGATGTCGGCATGGCCAACGCGCATGAGGAAAGCCGCCTCGCGCACGACGTCGGCGACATTGTCCGCGGCGATGACCGGCTTCGGCATGCGGGCGAAGCGCGAGAACTCGTCGACCATGCGCCGGATATCGTCGACCTGGCGCACGATAGTGTCGGTGCACTGCTCGAACACGCCGCGGTCTTCAGTGATCATCTTGCCGTATTTGCGGCGCAGCCTCTCCGCCGAAAGCTGAATCGGCGTCAGCGGGTTTTTGATCTCGTGCGCGATCCTGCGCGCGACGTCGGCCCAGGCCGAGGTGCGCTGCGCCGCGACGAGTTCGGTGATGTCGTCGAGCGTGACGACGTAGCCATGCTCCGAGTCCGGCGACTGCTCGCTGGTGACGCGCACCGACAGGTTCCGCTCGCGGCCGTTACGCGTGATGGTCACCTGGTCTTGCGTTCGCACGCCGACCTGCGCCGCCGTCATGATGTCGGCGAGCTCGGGCAGCACCTCGGCAAGTGGCTTGCCGAGCGCCTCGGTTTCGCTGCGGCCGATCAGTTTTTCGGCCGACCGGTTTAGAATGCTCACGCATCCCTCGCCGTCCACGCCGATGACACCGGCGCTCGCGCCGGCCAGCACCGCCTCGGTAAAGCGGCGTCGGCTGTCGATCACGTCACGCGCGCGCATGATATCGTCCCGCTGTGTGCGGAGCTCCTGCGTCATGCGGTTGAAGGTCTCGCCGAGATGCGCGAGGTCGCCCTCCGACTGATGCACCGGCACGCGGACGAACAGGTTGCCGGTCGACACTGCGGTCGCCGCGCCTATCAGGCGGCGGATCGGTGCGACCAGGCGGTTGGCGAAATCGAGGCCAATCCACACCGCCGACAAAAGCACGATCAGCGCGATCACGGTGTACATCAGCGCGAACGCGACTTGCACGCCCAGCCGGCGCGACTCAAGCGCGGAATATTCGGTCACACTGGCGCGCGTCGCCTGTAGCTGCGGCACCACGCGCGGGTCGAGTAGCCGTGTAATGTAGAGGTAATCGTCGGGATACTGGTCGAGCTTGACGACCGCCGCGACGTAGTTGGTGTCGGGCAGCAGCACGATCTGCGGCTCGGTTGTGGTGATGTGGCCGAGCGCCTCGCGCGGCGGCAGCGCAAATGTCTCGTTCACTTTGGTGTCGGCGCGGGCGACGACCTTGAGATCCTTGTCAAGGATGATGGCGGCGGCGAGCCCGCGCACCGAAGCCTGAAAGGTCAGAAACTGCGGCAGCTTGGGCGGATCGGAATCGAACAGAGGCTTGGTGCGCGTGAGATCGAAGCCCATCACCATGATGTCGGAGCGCACGATCTGAGCGTGGTCGTGCAGGTAGGCCTCGGCGACGATCAGCGAATTCTCGATTGCGGCGCGCGTGCGCGTCGAGAACAGCCGGTCGAGGCCGCGGTCGAGTGTAACGCTGGCGACGATGGCGACGAGGATCGCCGGCGCTGCGGCGATGATCGAGAACAGCCCGACGATGCGCACATGCAGTCGCGCGGCGGCGCGCCCCGTGCGCCGGGCATGCACCACCTGCCAGACCTCGCGCACGATGATCGTAAGCAGCAGGATCACGGTCGCGGCGTTGGCGAGCAGCAGGCTGACCACGACGTAATGGGTCGGCGCGATCGGTGTGAGGTCGGCAAGGACGACGAAGGTGAGGAAGGCCGACAGCAGCGCCAGGCCAACCGCGATCGGTCCAAGCACGCGCGTGTCACCGCGCCGTGGCGACGGCGATGGCAGCGCAGTTTCGGCGGTAGCCTGATCGACGCTCATTGTCCCCCGGCGGCAGGTCACAGAAATGCAACAGGCGCGGCAGCCGGTACTCTTTAGCGACCGGCAGTGATGCTTTTATACAACAATGTTGCCGAATTGCGACGATTCCGCGGCCAGAGGCAAGCCTTGTGGGGCCTGTACCGACGAGAACGACCTTTCAGGCCATCATGTCCCGAACCAGCGGGACGACCTTCCGGCCGTAAAGCTCGACGCTGCGCATCATCTTCTCGTGCGACAACGGGCCGGCGCTATACTTCAGATCGAACCGGGATACGCCGAGCGTGTTCGCGGTCGTGGCGATCTTGCGCGCCACAGTCTCCGGTGAGCCGACATAGAGCGAACCGTGCGCGATCTCGCGCTCGAAATCGCTGGGCGTCAGCGGCGGCCAGCCGCGCTCGGCTCCGATCTTGTCGCGCATGCGCTTGTAATCGGTGAAGAGGTCCTCCCTCGCCCGCGCGTCGGTCTCGCCAACAAATCCGTGCGAGTGCACGCCGATCGGCAACTCGGGTTTACCCATTTCCTGGAGCGAACGGCGATAAAGGTCGGCGAACGGCGCGAACCGTTTCGGGTCGCCGCCGATGATCGCCAGCATCATCGGCATGCCGTAGTGCGCCGCGCGTATCGCCGACTGCGGTGTGCCGCCGACACCGATCCAGGCGGTGAGCCGGCCGGACTCCGTCTTCGGATAAACGCTCTGGCTCTTCAGCGGTCGGCGCGTATTGCCTTGCCAGGTGACGGGCTGCTCCTTCAGCACCGCGGCGAACAGATCGAGCTTCTCGTCGAATAATTCATCGTACTGATTCAGATCGAAGCCGAACAGCGGGAAGGATTCGGTGAACGAGCCGCGGCCGAGGATGACCTCGGCGCGTCCATGCGCAATCGCATCGAGCGTTGAATAGCGCTGAAAGACGCGGATCGGGTCGTCCGAGGAGAGAACCGTCACCGCCGAACCGAGGCGAATGCGCTTGGTGCGCGCCGCGATTGCCGCGAGAACCATCTCCGGCGAGGCGACGGCAAAATCGGCGCGATGATGCTCGCCGACGCCGAGGAAGTCGACGCCGACCTGATCGGCGAGGACGCCCTCTTCCACCAGATTGCGGATGACCTGCGCTGCGGACAGCGGTTTGCCGTCAGGCCCGTCGGTGATATCGCCGAAGGTGTCGAGACCGAGTTCGATCGTGCTGTTCATCGCGACCTTATACCAACTTGGGCCGCGAAAAGCCTCTCGGCGCTGCTCAGCCGCCGCGGAAGACCTGGATTTCGAGATCCTTGATCTTCTTGCGCAGCGTGTTGCGGTTGACCCCGAGGAGGTCGGCTGCGCGGATTTGATTGCCGCGCGTTGCGGCGAGCGCCGCCGTCAAGAGGGGATGTTCGATCTCCCGCAGGATGCGGTGATAGAGGCCCGCCGGCGGCAACCCATCGTCGAAGCCGGCAAAATAGGCGGCGAGATGCCGCTCGACAGCGGCGCTCAAGGATTCCTTGTCGCGCGCCCCGTCACTGACACCGAGCGTCAGCGCCGGCTGGGCCAATTCGGTGTCGATGACCGCCGCAGTGATGGTCTCCTGCGGGTAGAGCGCGGCGAGACGGCGCGCGAGATTTTCAAGCTCGCGAATATTGCCTGGCCAGCGATGGTGCTTGAGCCGATCGAGTGCACCTTGATCGATCTGCTTTGCGGGCAGCCCCTCGCGCTCCGCCTGCGCGAAGAAGTGACGGATCAGATCAGCGATGTCCTCCGTGCGCTCACGCAACGGCGGCAGGCGCAGCGGCACGACGTTGAGACGGAAGAACAGGTCCTCGCGAAATAGACCCTGCTGGATCAGCAGCCGCAAGTCCTTGTTCGTTGCGGCGACGATGCGCACGTCGCTCTTGATGGCTGTGCGGCCGCCGACAGTCGTGTATTCGCCCTGCTGCAACACGCGCAGGAGGCGCGTCTGCGCCTCCATCGGCATGTCGCCGATCTCGTCGAGAAACAGCGTGCCGCCTTCCGCCTGCTCGAAGCGCCCGGCGCTGCGTGAGTTGGCGCCGGTGAAGGCACCCTTCTCATGACCGAACAATTCCGACTCGATCAGGTCGCGCGGGATGGCCGCCATGTTGATGGCGACGAAGGTGCCCGAGCGGCGCTTGCCGTAATCGTGCAGCGCGCGCGCGACGAGTTCCTTGCCGGTGCCGGACTCGCCGGAGATCATCACTGTCAGGTCCGTCTGCATCAGGCGCGCCAGCACGCGGTAGATTTCCTGCATCGCCGGCGAGCGGCCGACGAGCGGGATCTGCGTGTCCAACTCCTCGCTCTTCGCGGCGGCCGCCGACGAACGCTCTTTCGGCTCGAACAAGGCGCGGCCGACGATACCGATCAGTTCCTTCAGATCGAACGGCTTCGGCAGATACTCGTAGGCGCCACGCTCGGAGGCGCGGATCGCGGTCATGAACGTATTCTGCGCGCTCATGACGATGATCGGCAGATCGGGCCGCGCTTTGCGGATGCGCGGAATGAAATCGAAGGCGTTCTCGTCCGGCATCACCACGTCGGTAACGACCAGGTCGCCGTCACCCTGCGTGACCCAGCGCCACAAGGTCGCGGCGTTGCCGGTCGAGCGGACTTCATAGCCCGCGCGCGACAGCGCCTGATTGAGGACTGTGCGGATCGCCGTATCGTCATCGGCAACAAGAATGCTTCCCGTCGGCATTGTTTTCTACCTCACCGGGTCTGGACCGGCGGCACGTCGTCGGCAACGTCGCCCGCGCCGCTATAAATGGGCATCAGCACGCGGAAAATGGTTCGTCGCGGCTGAGATTCGCATTCGATAATGCCGCCGTGATCGCCGACGATCTTGGCGACGAGCGCGAGTCCAAGTCCGCTGCCCGAGCGCTTCGTTGTGACGAACGGATCGAACATATGCGGCATCAGATCGTCCGGCACGCCGGGCCCGTTGTCCTTGACGCATATCTCGAGCGGCAAAGAGACTCGCGCCTTGCTGCCGGGCACAGACAGCCGCACACCGGGACGGAAGCCGGTGGTGAGCTGGATTTCGCCGTCGGTCGTGCTTTCGCCGATCGCCTCAGCGGCATTCTTGACGAGATTGAGCAGCACCTGAACGAGTTGATCGCGATTGGCGAGCACCGGCGGCAGCGACGGATCGTACTCTTGGACGACTTTGATGTTGCGAGCAAAGCCCGTCTGCGCCAGCCGCTTCACGTGATCGAGCACGACGTGAATGTTGACCGCCTCGCGCTCGACCGGCCGCTCGTCGGCAAACACCTCCATGCGATCGACCAGCTTCACGATCCGGTCGGTCTCGTCGCAGATGAGTTTGGTGAGCGCGCGGTCGTCGTCGCCTGCTGACTGCTCGAGCAGTTGGGCCGCGCCGCGGATGCCTGACAGCGGATTCTTGATCTCGTGCGCCAGCATGGCCGCGAGCGCGATCACAGAGCGCGCCGCGCCGCGATGCGTGAGCTGCCGATCCATCTTGTCGGCGATGGTCCGTTCCTGAAGCATGACGATGACGTGATCGTCGTATTCCGGCAGCGGCGCGACATGCAGATCGACCAGCCGCTCGCCCGGGTTGCGCGGTGTGGCGAGATCGACCTTGTACTCGTTCACCGCCGCGCCGCGCTGGCGCACCTGATCGACTAGGGTCAGCAGGGGCGAGCCGAACGGCACCAGATCTCGCAGCAGATGCCGGCGCAACATCGGGATCGAAGCTTCGAAGAACTGCTCGGCTGCGACATTGGCGTCGGCGATGCGCCCATCGGACGCGACCATGATCACCGGATGCGGCAACGCGTGCAGCATTGCATCGGCCGCGCTCGCCAAGCTGTCTGACAGAGCTTGAGCACGTCCGCTCATGCGGCGGCCCTCCAGGCAAAATCGTCGAACGCTTCCGCGAATAGCCGCCGCGCCTCGGCTGGCTGTTCCGCCGTCAGCACGCGGCTGCGGTGATGCTTTAGTCGGTCGGCGGGAGCGCCGACGGTGTTGGCGGCGCAATCGAGCGCCCAACCGAGATGCTTGCGTGCATGCCGTCGCCCGACAGGCGCGCCGTAGTGGTCGATCATCTCGTCATACATGGCTGTGGTCAGCGCATGCTGCTCCGCCAGCGCCGGCGCGCTTTCGCGCGTTCCGGTTGCGAGATAGCGCGCGACCTGGCCGGGAAACCACGGACGGCCCTGGGCGCCGCGGCCGATCATGATGGCGTCGGCGCCGGATGCTTCCCGCGCGGCATGCACATCCTCGAATGTGGCGATGTCGCCATTGACGACGACCGGCACTCCGACCGCCTGCTTGACCGCCCGCACGGCGGTCCAGTCGGCGCTGCCGGTGTAGAACTGACAGCGCGTGCGACCGTGCACGGTGATCATCTTGACGCCGGCCACCTCGGCGCGACGGGCGAGCTCGGGGGCGTTGATAGAGGCGATGTCCCAGCCGAGCCGCATCTTCAGCGTCACCGGCACGCGTACAGCGCCGACCGTAGCTTCGATCAACGTCAGCGCATGATCGAGATCGCGCATCAGCGCCGAGCCCGAAGCGCCGTTGACGACCTGCTTCGCCGGGCAGCCCATGTTGATGTCGATGATCCGGGCGCCCTGCCCTTCGGCGATGCGCGCGCCCTCGGCCATCCACTCGCCTTCGCAGCCGGCCAGTTGGACGACGTGAATTCCAACGCCGGCGCCCTCGCTACGAACGGCCGCCTCACGCTCGCCGCGCACCAATCCGGCGCAGGCGGTCATCTCGGAGACGACGAGCCCGGCACCCAGGCGCTCGGCCAGGCGCCGGAACGGGGCGTCGGTAATCCCCGACATCGGTGCTAAAATCACCGAATTCGGTACCTCAATGTCCCCGATCCGCAACAAAGTGTCTCCTTCGACGTGGTCGGCGCTATTGAAGGCAAATGATTAATAATTAGGCGTCAGCATTGGATGCATAGAGTTTAGCCAATGGCCATCCGTCGTGCAAGTGGTGCACTGCAAAAATCCTGTTTATGCCTTATCTAGTAGGCTGCTCGGCAATAGGGCCTGCGTTCCAGCCGCGGACGGAACGCGCTAAGGCAGAACGACTTGCAGGGAGCATGAGCAATATGGCCGAAGTGGCTGCCGTGGTCGTCGCCGCGGGACAGGGCCTGCGCGCCGGCGGCGACCGGCCCAAGCAATTCCGCGCGATCGGCGGCGAGACCATGCTGCGGCGGACACTATCGCGGCTTGCCGCCTCACCAATGGTCGGCGCCGTCCAGCCCGTCATCCGGATGGAGGACTTGGCCTTGTTCGAAGCAGTGACCGCCGGCCTTGATCATCTCCCCCCGGTCGCCGGCGGCGCCAGCCGCCAAGCTTCGGTTCGAGCCGGCCTTCAAGCTCTGGAAGCGCGCGCGCCGGACATCGTCCTCGTTCACGATGCTGCCCGGCCGTTTGCCAGCGAGGCGCTGTTCGCGCGCGCCATCTCCGCGTCGCAACGCACTGGCGCCGCGATCCCAGGCCTTGCCGTCACGGATACGATCAAAACTATCGACCATCACGGTCTCGTCGGCGAGACCCTCGACCGGTCGCAGTTGCGCGCAATTCAGACGCCGCAGGCTTTTGCCTTCGCGCCCCTGCTCGAGGCGCATCGTCGCGCTCTGCGCGAACGGCGCGATGACTTTACGGACGACGCGGCGCTCGCCGAATGGGCCGGCATGCAGGTCGTCGTCTTCGACGGCGAGCCCGCCAACATCAAGATTACCCATCCGGAGGACTTCATGCGCGCCGAAGTGATGCAGGCGGCTCAACTCGGCGACGTGCGCACCGGCAGCGGCATCGACGTGCATGCCTTCGCCGCCGGCGACCACGTTTGGATCGGCGGCGTGCGCATCCCGCACACGCATGCCTTGACCGGTCACTCCGACGCCGACGTCGGCCTTCACGCGCTGGTGGACGCCATTCTCGGCACGCTGGCCGATGGCGACATCGGCACCCATTTCCCGCCGAGCGATCCGCAGTGGAAAGGCGCGTCCTCCGACAAGTTCCTCGCCTTCGCGGTCGAGCGGGTGAAGGCACGCGGCGGCATGATCGCGCACTTGGACCTCAACGTGGTGTGCGAAGCGCCGCGCATCGGCCCGCACCGCGACGCCATCCGCGCGGCGATCGCCCGCATCGCCGGGATCGACCTTGACCGCGTGGCGGTGAAGGCGACGACGAGCGAGAAACTCGGCTTTACCGGCCGCGGCGAGGGCATCGTTGCCTACGCGACCGCGACAGTGCGCTTGCCCTGGGCCTGAGACCATGTTTGACGCGGAAATCACTACGGCGGTTACCGGCCTGCTCGACCTTTGCAAAGCAAAGGAACTCACCCTTGCGACCGCGGAATCCTGCACGGGCGGCCTCGTCGCTTCGGCGATCAGCGAGATCTCAGGCTCGTCGCTGGTGCTCGACCGCGGCTTCGTCACCTACTCCAACGAAGCCAAGCAGCAGATGCTCGGCGTCACGCCGGCCACCATCGACGTCTTGGGCGCAGTGAGCAAGGAATGCGCTGAGGAGATGGCCAAGGGCGCGCTCGCGCATGCGCAGGTCGATCTTGCGGTCTCCATCACCGGCATAGCCGGCCCGACCGGAGCGGTGCCCGGAAAGCCGATTGGACTTGTCTATTTCTGCGCCGCGTCGCGTAGCGGCCGCATCATCGCGCATGATCGCAAATTCGGCGACATCGGACGCACCAAGGTGCGCCGCGCCTCGGTGCTGATGGCGCTCGCCATGCTACAGGAACTCGCCGAGAAGGAAGAGCCGCGGCCGCCGACAGGCTTTAGTTGAATCATTGGCCGCGACAATGCGGGCTCCGGACGGAGCCCGCACGGGATCGCCAACACTTTCACCAACGATCACGCGATTGGCGAAGCCGTCGGTGTCGTCGCGGGGCGCGGCTGTTCCAGTATCTGCGGCTCCTCGACGTGCACGTGCGGCGCCTTTGCGGTGGCCGGCAGTTGCAGAACGCTCGCGCGCTGGCCGGCGCGCAGTCGCGTCACCAGCACGATCTTACCATTCGGGAATTCAACCGCGTCGTGATGCGTGTCCGGCCGGTCAAGATTGATCTGGCGAAAGCGCGCGAGGCGCTGCCCGATCTTGCCGAAGCCGAACCGCGGCAAAAGCCTGCGGAAAACATGATCGACCTCGACGTCTTGCTCGAAGGCCAGTTCTGTGCCGGGCATCAGGCAGACCGCGACCTTTGGTTCGCCTATTTCGGTGAAACCACGCGTGAACGAGTTGATGAAATTGGTGGAGACGAGTTTATCGCCGATTTTCGCAGGACGGTTTGCGACGCCATGCAGGCTATAATCGCACATCGAGTATCCTCCCTTGTCTGCGAACAGCCGAAAGCGGTTGTCCTTTCGGTGCAACGAACTCAATCGATTTTGGTGGCGGCTATAAGGTCGCAGAGCGCCATTTTCTGCTGACTCAACGAAATTTATTTGTATGACGCCGAGGAACTAGA
>DATCFB010000157.1:0-15838 GCA_036509755.1 Pseudolabrys sp.
GCCGGCGGCCTAGGTTGCGTGCCCGGTTCCGCCTGCTATATCCCTGCCCGCGACATCCGCTTACCTGCGCTCGTTCGCAGGAGTGAGCCACAAGGAGACCTGCCGAATGGTCACGTTGACCTTCCCCGACGGCGCGCGCCGTGAATTCCCCCAGGGCACAACCGGTCTCGACATCGCCAAGGGCATTTCGCCCTCGCTGGCGAAGCGCACCGTCGCGATGACGCTCGACAACGTGCTCACGGACCTGAACGACCCCATTGAGCACGATGCGAAAATCGAGTTCGTCAACCGCGACGACCCGCGCGCGCTGGAATTGATCCGGCACGACGCCGCGCACGTGCTCGCCGAGGCGGTGCAGAACCTCTGGCCCGGCACGCAAGTGACCATCGGCCCGGTGATCGAGAACGGATTTTATTACGACTTCTACCGCAACCAGCCGTTCACGCCCGACGACCTTGCCGTCATCGAAAAGAAGATGAAGGAGATCATCGGCCGCGACAAACCCTTCACCAAGGAGGCGTGGTCGCGCGACAAGGCGAAGCAGACTTTCCGCGACATGGGCGAGCAGTTCAAAGTCGAGCTGGTCGACGCCATACCGGCCGATCAGCAGATCAAGATCTACAAGCAGGGCGACTGGTTCGACCTTTGCCGCGGTCCGCACATGACCTCGACCGGCAAGATCGGCACCGCTTTCAAATTGATGAAAGTCGCCGGCGCCTATTGGCGCGGCGATTCGACCAAGCCGATGCTCACCCGCATCTACGGCACCGCTTTCGCCAAGCAGGAAGAGCTCGATTTCTACCTCAAGCAAATGGAAGAGGCCGAGAAGCGCGACCATCGCAAGCTCGGCCGCGAGATGGACCTCTTCCACTTTCAGGAGGAAGGGCCCGGCACCGTTTTCTGGCACGCCAATGGCTGGACCATGTTCCAGGAGATCGTCGCCTATATGCGGCGACGGCTCAGGGGCGATTACCAGGAAGTCAACGCGCCGCAATTGCTCGACAAGTCGCTGTGGGAGACATCGGGACACTGGGGCTGGTTTCGCGAGAACATGTTCCAGGCGACCTCGGCGGGCGAGCACACCGAGGACGAGCGCGTCTTCGCCATCAAGCCGATGAACTGCCCCGGACACATCCAGATCTTCAAGCACGGCCTGCGCTCATATCGCGAACTGCCGCTGCGGCTCGCCGAATTCGGCATCGTGCATCGCTACGAGCCGTCGGGCGCGCTGCACGGCCTGCTGCGCGTGCGCGCCTTCACGCAGGACGACGCGCACGTCTTCTGCACCGAAGAGCAGATGGCCGAGGAATGCCTGAAGATCAACGACCTGATCCTGACGACCTATCAGGACTTCGGCTTCACCGGCGACTTGACGGTGAAGCTCTCGACCCGTCCCGAGCAGCGCGTCGGCTCTGACGAAGCGTGGGATCATGCCGAGACCATCATGATGGATGTGCTCAAGCAGATCGAGACGCGCAGCCACAATCAGAAGATCAAGACGGCGATCAATCCCGGCGAAGGCGCGTTTTACGGGCCGAAGTTCGAATACGTGCTGCGCGACGCGATCGGCCGCGACTGGCAATGCGGCACGACGCAGGTCGACTTCAACCTGCCGCAGCGGTTCGACGCGTTTTACATCGCGCCCGACGGCTCGAAGAAAACGCCGGTAATGATCCATCGCGCCATCTGCGGCTCGATGGAGCGTTTCCTCGGCGTCGTGCTCGAACATTACGCCGGGCACCTGCCGCTGTGGCTTGCGCCGAAGCAGGCGGTCGTCGCCACCATCACTTCAGACGGCGACGCCTATGCCGCCGACGTGGTCGCGGCGGCGCGGCGGCGCGGCCTACGCGTCGAAGGCGACCTGCGCAACGAGAAGATCAATTACAAGGTGCGCGAACACTCGCTCGCCAAGGTGCCGGTGATGCTGGTCGTCGGCAAGAAGGAAGCGGCCGAACGCAGCGTGTCGATCCGCCGTCTCGGCAAGGAAGGGCAGCAGGTCGTCGGTCTCGACGAGGCGCTCACCATGCTCGCCGACGAGGCGCTGCCGCCGGACCTCAAGCGCGCGCAGCAGTAGCGCGCGCTTTGCTCGATGGCGGTCTCATTGCCCGATCGCGGTGCGCGGGATCAAGCGCACAGCCGGTCTGCTCGCGTCCTGCTCCAGCGTCGATAGGAAGCGCCCAGCCCACTGCGCCAGATCGTTCTTCGCGAGCATGCGGAAATTCTGGGCATGACGCTCGCGCCGTTCGGCGAGCGGCATCGACAGCGCGCGGTTGATGGCGGCGCCGACGCCTTCCGAATCGTAAGGATTGACCAGCAAGGCCGCCGTGCATTCATGCGCCGCGCCGGCAAAGCGCGACAGGACAAGGACGCCGGGATCCTCCGGGTTTTGCGCCGCAACGTATTCCTTCGCAACGAGATTCATGCCGTCGCGCAGCGGCGTCACCAAACCGACGCGCGCCGCCCGGTAGAGACCGGCAAGCGCGGTGCGGCTGTGGGCCTTGTTGATGTAGCGTAAGGGCGTCCACGACGCTTCGCCGAACCTGCCATTGATGCGGCCGACCGTCTCGCCGACGACGCGGGCAATGTCGGCGTACTCTGGAATGCCGGTACGGCTTCGCGGCGTGATCTGCAGATATGTAGCCTTGCCGCGCAAATCCGGAAAATTCGTAAGGAAGCGCTCGAAGGCATTGAGCCGTTCGGGAATGCCCTTCGAATAGTCGAGCCGATCGACGCCGATGATCATCGCGCGGCCCGACAGGCTGTCAAGCACCTCGCGCACGAAGGCGGTCTCGATTGCGCGTTGTGCGAGCCGCGCAAACGGTTCGGTCTCGACGCCGACCGGATAAACGCCGATGCGCACGCTGCGGCCCCCGAAATCGTACACGCCGTCGCCGGTGCGGCGCACGTGACACTCGTTCTCGAAATAGCGACACATATTCGCCGCGTCGGTCTCGGTCTGTAGCCCGATCAGGTCATAGTGACCGAGCGCCGGCATCAACCGCTCGTGGTTCGGCAGCGCCGTAAGGATCTCCGGCGGCGGACACGGGATGTGAATGAAAAAGCCGATCTTGTTCTTATGGCCGCGCTCGCGCAGCGCCCTGGCCAGCGGGATCAGATGATAATCGTGGACCCAGACGACATCGTCGGGCCGCAGCAGACTCTCGAGGTTGCGGGCGAAATATTCATTGACGCGGATATAGCCGCCGAGATCGCGGCGGCTGAATTCGGCAAGGTCGAGGCGATAATGCAGGATCGGCCAAAGAACGCGGTTAGCAAAGCCGTTGTAAAACTCGTCGTGATCGTCGCGGCGCATGCCCACGGTCACGTAGGAGACGTTGTCCTGTACCGTCGTCTTCGGCGGACCGGGATCGTCGTCCGTGATCTTGCCGCTCCAGCCGAACCAGAC
The DNA here is from genome assembly GCA_036509755.1 of Pseudolabrys sp. Taxonomy (GTDB): domain Bacteria; phylum Pseudomonadota; class Alphaproteobacteria; order Rhizobiales; family Xanthobacteraceae; genus Pseudolabrys. The sequence continues at coordinate 3,407 of DATCFB010000157.1, forward strand.
GCCGCCGCGGCGCTTGAGCGCCGGCCGAATCGCGACTTCCAGGCCACCCGCACGCGTCCCGCCATCGGGAATTCCGACCCGGTTGGATACGACCACCAATCTCGGCAAGACCGATCCTCCCCCAGTGGCCACGCCCATGCGTTTCGATAACAAATCGGCCTTGCGTCAGCATGCGGCATATCAGCCTTCAAGGAACAACGCGCGAAAGGCGTTTAAGTTCAACGGAGTGATCTTCGCGGAAAGCCTTACGGCGCGCACCGCAGATGCAGGAAGGCGCGCATTTGGCGGTGAAGCGGACCCGCCCTGATCGGCAGCGCCGACTATTCGGCGGCCTTAGCCAATTCGATCAGCGCGCGGCGCACATCGGACGGCGTCGCAAAGACATGTGGCACACTTTCGAAGCCGCGGCCGACGGAGAAGCTCGTGCCGCCCAGATCCGGCATGACGGCAAAAACCGTCTCGTCGGTGACGTCGTCGCCGATGAAGACCGGACGCCGGCCGGCGAACGGCGCCTTCGTCATGAGCGCGCGCACGGCCTCGCCCTTGCTGATGCCGCTTCGTTTCACCTCGATCATCGCCTTGCCAGGCAGCACCTCGAGCGCTTCATTCGGGTAGATCGCCAGGCCTTTCTCGACATGCGACATCAAGTGGCGCTCGTGCTCCGGCGCTTTGCGAAAATGCAGTGCCACCGAATATCCCTTGTCCTCGAAAGCAAGCCGCGGATCGGGGGTCACGGCCGACACGAGGTAGTCGCGCAGGCTCTGCGGCAGGTCGGAGATGCGGCGCGCCTCTTCGCCCTTGTGCAGGCGCGTCTCGGCACCGTGGCCGCCGACCGCCGGCAACTTCAGCGGCTCGAATAATCTGTCGAGATCGCGGATCGGCCGACCGCTGACCAGCGCCAGTGCTCCGCCCGTTTTATCCAGGAGCCGTTCGAGCGAAGCACGCAGGCTCGCAGGAACATCGACCTCGAACGGTGATGGACCAAGGTCAATCAAGGTGCCGTCGACATCGAACAGAAACGCCGTTGTGGCGGGATCGAGTGCGAGAAAGGTGTCGACAGCGCCACGATTGTCGTTGTCGGCCGTCACCGCGCCAGCACCTCGACGTCGCCGTCCACGCCGGCGACGACCTTAAACTCGCGCTCATAGACCTTGCCCTCGTTACGCGCGATGGCGCGGTATTCCCCTTCGGCCAGGATCACGCGCGGGAAAGCGCCGATCGACTCCTTGATCGTGTCGCCGCCGGGCGTCAGCACCGACCAGGCGGTGTTGGCGAGCGCCTCGCCGCCTTTCTCCGTGACGAGCTTGAGCGTGATCGCCGCGGCGCGATGATTGACGGTCACGTCGGTGAGCTTTGCGGCCTGCACACGGATGTCGGACCGCACCACCGAATTGGCGTCGCCATAGTTGGAGACGATGTAATAGGTGCCTTCCGGCACGACGAGCACCGCGCCGGTGAGCACATGCTCGGCGATCGGCCGACGGTCTCCCGACTCGAACTGGCTACCTTTGTAGACTTCGAACGAAATCTGGCTCGCCGGAATGCGCGCATTGCCGACATGGCCTTCCATGCGCAGGCCGCCGGCCGGCAGATCGAACATTTCACGCACCGTCGGACCGCGGAGAGCGACCGGCTTGACCGCAGTTGCGAGGCCGAAGTCGACATGGACGATGTAGTTGCCGGTCGGGAGGACCATCGTCGGGGCTGGCGCCTTGTCCTCGCGCACGAGCCGGAAGTTGCCGGAGGCGTCGGGTTTGGCGGCGTAAATACGCCAGTCCAGGCCGCCGGTGATCGGCAGCGCGTCCTTGCCGAAGCGGGCCCCGAGCGCCAGCGCAACCTGACCCGCCGGCACCATGGGAATCGCACCCGATGGGCCCGGCATGATCAGTGACTCGCCGGGCGAGCCGAGCACCCCGCCCGGACCGAAGACATTGGCGTTGGGCGAGATCATGCCGGCCGCGGGCGCGCCGGACAAAAGCCCGTCATTGCCGCGGTCCTGGGCCGTGGCAGGCTGGGCAACCAAGCAAGACAGGGTGAGCGCCAGAACCGGCCAGAGCCGGCCGATCACGGCGGCGGTGACGGGCGGAATGCGCATGACATGCCCTTTTCGGGCCAAATCGCGGCGATTTCAAGCCACCGAAGTTTGTCACCAGCGGGATTGGCATGCTACGGCGCAAACCCCGCCGGTGAGAGACCACAATGCCCGACGCCCTCGAACTCCTGAACAGCCGCCGCTCGGTGAAGCCGCTCGAAATGACCGGCCCTGGACCGGATGCGCGCGAGCTGGAAAAGCTGCTGACGATTGCCTCGCGCGTGCCCGACCACGGCAAGCTCGCGCCGTGGCGCTTCATCGTGTTCGAGGGTGAGGCACGCGATGCTGCCGGCGAGGTGATTGCCAAGCAATTCGCCGTCGAGCATCCAGAGGCGACGGCAGAGCAAATGGCATTCGAGCGCAACCGGTTGGCCCGCGCGCCACTCGTCATCGCCGTGGTCAGCCGCGCCGCGCCGCACGTGAAGATTCCGGAATGGGAGCAGCAATTGTCGGCCGGGGCCGCCGCCATGGCACTGGTCGTGGGGGCGCACGCTATGGGCTTCGCCGCGAGCTGGATCACCGAATGGTACGCCTATGACCGCGCCGTGCTCGACGGGCTCGGCCTCGACGCCCACGAGCGTATTGCCGGCTTCGTGCATATCGGGCGGCCGCGCAAGCCGCCCGAAGAGCGCGACCGCCCAAAGCTGTCCGACATCGTCAGCCGCTTTTCCGCCAGCCGATAGACCCGAGGACGCGATGTTCTACGCCTGTGACCAGCGTGACCGCAGCCTCCTGCCACACGACCCGTTCAAGGCAATCCTCGCGCCGCGGCCGATCGGCTGGATTTCGTCGATCAGCGCGAAAGGCGAGGTCAATCTTGCGCCCTATTCCTTCTTCAATGGCGTCAATAGCCGACCGCCTCTCGTGATGTTCGCCAGCGAGGGCCGCAAGGATTCCGTCCGCAATATCGAGGAGACCGGCGAATTCGTCTGCAATCTCGCCACCTGGGAGTTGCGTGAGGCGATGAACGAGACGTCGGCGCCGATGCTGCGCGGTCAGAACGAGATGGTCCGGGCACAGCTCGAACCAGCGCCGAGCGTGCTCGTGAAGCCGCCCCGTGTCGCGGCCGCGCCATGTGCGCTCGAATGCAAGCTGGTTCGCATTATTCAGCTCGAGACGCATCAGCACGAGCAGGTCGACAGCCATGTCGTGTTCGGCGAGGTGATCGGCGTCCATATCGATGATCAGTTCATCGTCGACGGCATTCTTGATACCGCCGCCCTCAAGCCGGTGGCCCGCTGCGGCTACGACCAATACGCCGTGGTCGAGAGCCTGTTTTCCATGACCCGGCCTGAAACCTGAGCGGCCGGACGCCGTTTACGAATTACCGGCGTCTCGCGCTCTCCCCGTCACGCTCCGGTCACATCGCTGCCTCAGCGGTTTTCACCATGTTGCAGCGTGAGACTTGTGCAGGGCCTGCCCCGGACCGATCATGACAACCCCCAGGGGAGTTTTCTGACGTGGTGTTCGAAGGACTATTCGCACGCGCCCGTCACAGCGACGATTCAGTGACGGTCGAGCCGGAGGCAACGCCGGCTCTTGTGCGGCCGACCATCGGTCTGGCGCTCGGCGGCGGCGCGGCGCGTGGCTTCGCTCATATCGGCGTGATGCGCGTCCTCGCGGCGCACGGCATCGTGCCTGACGTGATCGTCGGCACTTCGATCGGCGCCGTGGTCGGCGGCTGCTTCGCCGCGCAGCAGCTCGATACGCTGGAAGAGTGGGCGCGCAGCCTCAGCGTCCGCAGCGTCATGAGATACCTCGACATCAACCTGTCGGGCTCGGGTCTCATCAGCGGCAACTACCTCGCCAAGACACTCGAGGCCGGTCTGAAGGACACACGCATCGAGCAATTGTCGACGCACTTCGCGGCGATTGCGACGGAATTCAACACAGGCCATGAGATCTGGCTGACACGCGGCCGGCTGGTCGAGGCGCTGCGCGCGTCCTACGCCCTGCCCGGCATCTTCCCGCCGGTGCGCATCGGCGGCCGCTGGCTGGTCGACGGCGCACTCGTGAACCCGGTGCCGGTGTCGGCGGCGCGCGCGCTCGGCGCCCGGCTGGTCATCGCCGTCAATCTCAATTCCGACCTGTTCGGTCGCGGCACCATCATCGCGAGCCATGGCTCCGACGAGGACGATATTGCCGAAGCGGCGGCCGCCGCGATGCCGCGCGGCGTCGGCCTACGCAGCCTGTTCCACCGCGAGCCTTCGCTCCAGCGCAAGATGTTCGGTCGGCGCGGGCGCCCGGGCATTCCGACCGTCATGGTGGAAGCCTTCAACGTGATGCAGGACCGCATCACCCGCGCACGGCTGGCCGGCGATCCGCCGGACGTGCTCATCAGCCCGCGGCTCGGCCCGATCGGCTGGTTCGATTTTCACCGCAGCAGCGACGCCATCGCCATCGGCGCCGACGCGACGGAGAAATCGGTCGAACAGATCAACGAGGCGATCGCCGCGCTGTCGCATACAAACTACAACGGCAACGGCACGGCGAAGTAACCTCGCGGCGCGCGCTCAGGCGGTGCGGATATAATCGCGCATGGCCTCGGATTCGCGTTCGATCTCGTCGACGCGTTGCTTGACCACGTCGCCGATCGAGATCAGCCCGACGAGTCTGTTGTCGCGCAGCACCGGTAGATGACGGAATTTGCGCGACGTCATCCGCTCCATGATCTCGGCGCAGGTGTCGTTCTCGCCGCAGGTGACCACGTCGCGCGTCATCACCTGGCCGACCTGACGTTTCAGCGCCTCGGGGCCGTCGCCGGCGACCGCGCGGACGATGTCGCGCTCGGAGAGGATACCGGCAAGCCTGCCACCCGCGCCGCGGATGATCAGCGCGCCGATCCGATGTTTGGAGAGCAGTTTCGCCGCCGTCTCAAGACTTGCCGCGGGCTCGATGCCGATGACGTCGTCGCCCTTGGCGGCCAGAATGTCGGTGACTTTCATGGCAGCCTCCCTTTGCAAGCGCGGGAGCGGGAAATGCGTGCCGTTTCCAGCTCGCGCGCCATTCCTGTCCGGTGCGTCATGGGACAAGCCCGCGACTCCGGGTCACCGCCAACGATCATGCCGGTTGGACGGTTCCGTCAAATCAATCCTGCGCTGCAACGCGGCAGAGCCTTAAGGGTCGATTGCCGCCGAATCGTCATATTGCGGCAAATCCGGCGCCGGATCGAACCAGGCAAACAACAGGAGGCCGGCGAGAAATCCACCGATATGCGCCTGCCAAGCCACCGTCTGCCCGCCGGTGAGCGAGGGAAAGCTGCCGACGCCGAAAACGATGTTGATGCCGAACCACACGGCAAGAAACAGGACCACGCGCCCGTCGCGCAGCAGTCCCGACAGCGGCAGTGCCGGCACGCGATAGGCTTCGTCGCCGTTGCTGCGCAGATTGCCGAGCGGACCGCCGCGCTGGAACGTGAAACGCATGGCCGCTGCCATCGTGCCGGAAATCGCTGCCGAGGCGCCGATCATCGGATACTGCTCGCCTGCATGCGTCGCGAGATGCAGCGCTGCACCGGCCGCAGCCGTCACAATATAAAATGCGAGAAATCGCATCGTGCCGAAGCGGCGCGCCACCGCGCTGCCGAACGGCAGGAACCACACCGCGTTGACGCCGAAATGCATCCAGTTGGCGTGCAGGAAGGAATAGGTGACGAACGTCCAGACCTGCGCGCCGAGCCCGCCCGGCCAACCTTGCAGCATCGCGCTTGAATCGTAACGCGCGGGAATGAAGGCGAATTGAAGCAAGACCTCGATGTCCTGGTTCTCCGTCAGGACATAAGTGCGCACCGCGTGGATGAACGCGAACAGCGCCAAAAGCGCGACGATGACGGTCGGGATGTTGAACAGCGGCTCGCGTTTCACGCAAAGATTCCGGTGGGCGGCCCGCCTTACGCCGTTGCCGGCGGCAGGGCAAGCCGCTGCGTCCCGAAGAGCGAGGTAGTCTCGCTGAAAAGAGAAAGGAGGGCTTGCGCCCTCCTGCGAGCCGAACTTCGGGCGGTGACGGAGGTCATCCGGCAACGCCGATGCTGCAACGGCTCTTATTAGTGACGACGTTCGCCTTGGACGGACGTCGTTGCGTCTCACCCGAGCACATAATTCGGCGCGCGCGGCTCGGCAAGCTGATCGCGCTTTTAACACTAACCCGCGTGCATGCGCCGCGGCCCACCTCCGCGGCACGCCTCTCGCTGCCTCCACCGCGTCACGACGCGAAACCGGCGCATCTGTCTCGATCGGAGACAGGTCGATGCCGGAAGCGTCTCGCGACGGAACAGGTGAGGCCTTTCATGAAACACGCATCCTCGGCCCTGGTGCTTGATTACTGGAACGATCGCCGCAGGCATCGCGCGGCACCCGAGCGGGCCGACATCGATCCCGCCGAAATTCGGCAGGCCCTCGGCGACACATTCATGCTGGCGGCGGACTTCGTCGACGAATTGCGCTTCCGTCTGGCCGGGACGCGCGTCTGCGCCCTGTTCGGCCGCGAGATCAAAGGCGAGTCCTTTGCCGCAATGTTCAACGAGGACAGTCGCCGGCAGATCGATGAGTTGATCGCGGTCGTGACCAATGAGGCGGTCGGCGCGGTCGCGGGCCTCCTCGGCAGCACTGCCGACGGCGCCGAAGCCGAGGTCGAGATGTTGCTGCTGCCGCTCGCCCATGTGGGTCACGCCCGCATCCGGGCCCTCGGTGTGATGGCACCGCTCGTACCGCCTTACTGGCTTGGCGAGAAGCCGCTGCTCCAGATGTCCCTGCGGACCCTGCGGCACCTCGGCGATGACAGCGGCGACACCCCCCGCTTCGTCTCGGGTCTCGGCGGCCGGCTCCGGCACGGCTTCGTGGTCTACCGCGGCGGCCGCGAAGCCTCGCCGACCGGGGGGCGCACCGGCTGATCAACCCGGCGTTAATAATAGGCCAATACGGTGGGCATATCGGAGAACGTGCAAACAATGCCCGCTGCAACGGCGCTGAAAAAGCCCCGCATCCTGCCGCTGGCGGAAGAACGTCGGCGGCATCAGCGCGTCAAGGTCAATCTCCTCGGCCGCTATATGCTGGCCGACCGGCGCGAATTCCCGTGTCAGGTTGTCGATATGTCCCCCGGTGGCATGGCGCTGATCGCGCCGGTCCCGGGTAATGCCGGCGAGCGGGTCATCGCCTATGTCGACCATCTCGGCCGGCTCGAGGGCAAGATCGCCCGCCTGCTCGACAATGGCTTCGCCATGAGCATCTCGGCGACCCTGCGCAAGCGTGACAAGCTGGCGGCGCAGCTCACCTGGCTTGCCAACCGACAGATGCTCAACCTGCCGGAAGACCGCCGCCACGGCCGCTTCACCCCGCGGAACCCGGTCACGCGCCTGATCCTGCCCAACGGCGTCAATGTCGCCTGCCGCGTGATCGATCTGTCGCAATCGGGCGCCGCCGTTTCGATCGCACCGGACCTGCGCCCGGTCGTCGGCGCCATGATCACGATCGGCAAGACGCAGGGCCGCGTCGTCCGTCACATCGAGGACGGCTTCGCCATCGAATTCACGCGCCTGCAACATCCCGATTTCCTCGAAGACAGCATCACCGGCGATTAGCCTCTCTTTTCGGTAAACCGGTTGCTTCAAATTGTGCCGAGCCGCGGACCCGCCAAGGGCCTGCGGCTCGACTGCTTTTGGGTGTCCGCTTGCGGGCGCCACCACACAATCACGGTAAATGGAAGAGCCGGCGACGCGCAGAATCGCGTGTCGTTGCGCAACAGCGGTGGTGAATGTCGACAATTTTAGACAAATCCGGTTGTTTCGATTTTTATGCGTATTCGATTTGAGATTGTCGCGCATTCGCTTCGCTGTTGAATTTGTTTGATTTCAAATCGCGTTGTTCCACTTAGCGGCGGCGCAAAAGCTTTGTGCGACATGTGGTCCCACGACAGGGTTGGGGTCACAAAAAAATGTTCAAACGTACAAATGAGGTTCTGTGCGCCGGCGGCGCGCTTGCTTTTCTCTGCCTCGCGGCGATGTCCGCGCAGGCGGCGGAACGAACCGGATCGATCGGACACGCGCCGGCCAATCGCGGCCAGCACGCCACCTACGCCACTGTCGGCGATGTCGCACGCGCACCGATCGGATGGGTCGAATTCTGCGTGGAATACAAGGGAGAATGCGACACGAAGCCGTCGCAGGCGCGCGACATCGTGCTGACGCCGAAGGCCTGGGCCGATATGGTGAAGGTCAACGACTGGGTCAACGACACGATCAAGCCGGTGACGGATCTCGATCACTGGGGCGTCGTCGAGCGTTGGAATTATCCGGACGACGGCAAGGGCGATTGCGAGGATTACGTCCTGCTCAAGCGCAAGATGCTGATGAAAGCCGGCTGGCCGCGCGAGGCGCTGCTCATCACCGTGGTGCGCGACAAGAAAGGCGACGGCCACGCCGTGCTGACGGTCAAGTCCAACCGCGGCGAGTTCGTGCTCGACAACCAGGAGAACCAGATTCTCGCCTGGGACAAGACCGGCTACCGCTTCATCAAGCGGCAGTCGCAGTCCGACCCGAATGTGTGGGTCTCGCTGGGCGAGCCGCGGGAGGCGCCGGCAATGGTGTCCGCGCGCTAAAGGAGATCTCCGCGCGCGCCGGAGGGGCCGCGCGGATTTGAGACAGGTTCAAAAGGGACACGCGATCCCGGTCACGTCCCCACCCCTCCCCGTCCCCAGACCGGGGTCGCGCGCGGCCGGGCTCCCCCAAGCCCGGCCGCACCTATTTTTGCAATTGTTGATTTGAGATGTCGGCCGCGCCGATATCACGTGCTCAGGCGAGAAGGATCGCCTGCCAGGCCATCACCAGCACCATTCCCGACATCAGGCTCCAGAAGCCGGCGATCAGCGTAGCGAAAAAGACGAACTGGAAGCGGCCCTCGGACGGTCCGCCGAGAAGTGTATTGCGCATGATCAGGAACGGTGCCGACAGCAGCAACAGCGCCAGCGCCGCGAAGGTCGCCGGCCGTGGGCCGCGGGTGAGCAGGCTGAAGCTCGGCAGGCGGTCGGTGATGAGCCGATAGGTGGCACAGCACAGGCCGGCGACGGCAAAGCCGAGCACCAGCGACAGAACCATCTCCCAGGACTGCGGCGACATAGGCGGCCTCACGCGCGCTACAAGCGGGCCATAGGAGGCCAGTACCGTCGCGGCCGCCAGCGCATCCTTAACGCTTAGTTAATAGGTGAAGCGCCATAGCGGACGCAGCCCCAACACGTGCAGATTCGGAGGCTTCGCGCCGCAAATGGCCTTCGCCCATTCCGCCGTCCGCCCGCAGCGCCGCCACCGGCGCGCTGGACACAATCCCCTCCTCGGCCCGCTCGCTCTGTTCCTGATCGCCGGCACAGCCGCCATTTCCTATGTCGGCTATGTGCTGTGGCCGCGCTGGCCAGACACGCCGGTGGCACTCGACGCCCCTGCCTTGCCGATCGTGGTCGCCGGCACGGCGTTCAATGTCGAGCCGGCGGCAATCCGCATGCGCGTGCAGCGTCATCCAGGGACGCAGGAGCGTGTCGACCTTGCTTACGTCTGGCCAACGCTCGCGCCGCCCGATCCTGCGGAGAAGACCGCGGCGCCGGGCGCGCTGGTCGAGCCGATCGAGCGGCTGTTCGTCACCATCGAAGGCGCCGACGGCACGATGCCGCCGATCGAGCGCGTCGAAACGATCTATCCGCGCTATCTCGTCGCCGAGCCGGTCGCCGGGCCGCAGGGACTGACATTGCGCGGTTTCCGCAAGGACACGCCCTATGCCGGCGAAGAACTGGCCTTCGAATCGAACGCGCCGCAGCACTTTCTCGCGCGCTGTTCGCGCCACAGCGTCGTGGGCTCCGGCGGCTGCCTTCTGGAGAAGCGCGTGGGTGAGGCCAATCTCACCTTCCGCTTTCCACGCGCCTGGCTCGAGAATTGGCAGCAGGTCGCGCGCGGCATCGATACGCTGATGGCACGATTGCAGGCGAAGTGATTTTTCGCTTGTCGTCACCGGGCTTGTCCCGGTGATCCCGATCAGGATGGCAGGGTGCCTCTATAAGCGCGATGGCCGGGACAAGCTCGGCCATGACAATGGAAGCTTGTGGCCGTCCGGCCCTACAGGCCACCTTCGAGATCGACGTCGAGAATCGGCAGCTCGAAAATGTAGGAGCGGCGCCCCTTCTCGTTCTCCACGAACAAAACGCCGATGAACTCCTCGCCGAGATAGACCTCGAGTGAGTCCATCTTTTTCGGCCGCGTAACGACCCGCAACTGATCGTTGTCGAAGCGACGGCGCAGATAAGCGTTGAGCGCCGGCACCGGCTGGATGCTGGGATCGTTGCCGAGCTGGATGACCATGCGGAAATTGAAGGAGCGCTCGCCTTCGTCCTCGTCGGCGGTCAGTTCGCCGATCTCATCCTCGCCGATACAGACCTGGGCCTCGTCGCCGCCCTTCGGCACGACGCGCATCTCCCCGTTGCCGAACAGCTTCTTGAGGTAGGCATCGAGCTGTCTGATTTCCTGGACGTTCACGGCCGCTCCTTCTGGTCGGACGGCCTATGCCCCATCGGGGGCAGCCGCGCAAGCGCCATCCGAGGCCGCTTTCAGCCGTCGAGCATGATGCCGAGGAGCATCTGGTCCATGGCGCGCGAGGGCTCGGGGCAGCCCGCCTCGCCTACCACCTTGGCCGGCACGCCGGCGACCGTGACGTTGTTCGGCACCGACTTAATGACAACGGAGCCCGCGGCGATGCGCGCGCAGTGCCCGACCTCGATGTTGCCGAGTATCTTGGCGCCGGCGCCGATCATCACGCCGCGGCGAATCTTCGGATGGCGGTCCTCGTTCTCCTTGCCGGTACCGCCGAGCGTGACGTTGTGCAGGATCGAGACGTCGTCGTCGATCACCGCCGTCTCGCCGACGACGAGGCCGGTCGCGTGGTCCAGGAAGATGCCGCGGCCGATGCGCGCCGCCGGATTGATGTCGCACTGGAAGACCACCGACGCACGGCTCTGCAAATAAAGTGCGAAGTCCTTGCGCCCCTTGCTGAGCAGCCAGTGTGCGAGGCGATGCGTCTGGATGGCGTGGAAGCCTTTGTAGTACAGCACCGGCTCGCAAAAGCGGGTCGTTGCCGGATCGCGATCGACAGTCGCGACGATGTCGGCGCGAAACATTTCACCGAGCGAGGGCTGGTCTTCGATGGCGTCGCGATAGGCCTGACGAATAAGCTCCGCCGACAAATCGGCATGGTCGAGCCGCCGGCTGACGCGGTGCGTGACCGCCGCTTCCAGCGTGTCGTGATGGAGAACGTTCTCGTAGATGAAGGCAGCGAGCTCCGGCTCGCGATGCGCGATGCCTTCCGCCTCGCTGCGCATGCGGGACCACACCGGATCGACTGTGTCGAGGCCCTTCATCGGGCGGGGCTGAAATTGTGCCATAGAAAATTATTCTCCGATGCCTGTCAGCATCCCCTACCTAATCCTTCTAACACGGATTGGGAGAGGCCGAGAGCGGACGAAATCTGCCGCGCGAGGCAAAGCTGATCTGTCACGGGCGCTGGTTAAGGAAATCGATGACGCCCTGTTTGAAGACTCTGTCGCCGACGCTGAGCATGTGATCGCGGCCGGGGATGTCGAGCGCCTGCGCGCCGGGGATCAACGCCGCCAGTTCCTGCGGCGATCCGGCGACATCGTCCTTGGTGCCGACCGCCACTAAAGTCGGCGCGCGAATGCTCGCAATCTGCTCGCGTGTCAGCGTCTGCCGCGAACCGCGGATGCAGGCGGCGAGCGCGACGCGGTCGGACTTCGTTTGCTCGGCGAAGGCGCGGAACATGCGGCCCTGCTGATCCAGCACATCCTGCACGCTCGGCGCCTCGAGCGCTTCGGCAATACTCTGCGGCAGGCCCACGCCGTCGACTAGACGGATGCCGAGACCGCCAAGGATCGCCGATCGCACAGTGTCGGGATGCTCGACGGCAAGGAATGCCGTGATGCGCGCGCCCATCGAGTAGCCCATCACGTCGGCACGTGCGATGCCGAGGTGATCGAGTAATGCACGCACGTCACCGGCCATCGCGGTCGTGCTGTATTGATCCGGGTCGTAGAGTTTCGTCGACTGCCCGTGACCGCGATTGTCGAGTGCGATGGCGCGGCGTCCGGCGCGCGTCAGCGTCGTGACCCAGCCTGGCGCGACCCAGTTCACCTCCTTGTTGGAGGCGAAACCGTGCACGAGGACGATCGGCTCGCCCTCGCCTTCGTCGAGATAGGCGATCTCGACGTTGTCATGTTGAAATGCCGGCATTGCTGAACTCTCGGGACGGTATGAGGCGGCGCTTCTAGCCCAAATCGCGGCGGGATCAAACCTCGCT
>DATCFB010000158.1:0-6654 GCA_036509755.1 Pseudolabrys sp.
CTAACCCTCCGACGGTGCAAGTGCCTCGCGCACCGCGTCGGGATTACGCGCGATCACCGTCAGATAGGCGCGCGCCGACTGATCGGGCGTCGCCGCTCCTTGTTCCCAATCGCGCAGGGTGCCGAGCGGGATATGGAAGCGTCGCGCGAATTCCTCCTGCGTGAGCCGGAGCGCACGCCGGATGATCTTCACCTGTGGCGTGCGCGTCATGCGCTTGAAATCGGCAGGCGCGAGCGGCCTGCAGTCGGGATCGCGCTCCGCCGCGCGGCTGCGTCCGGCTTCGGTCAATGCGTCAAAACGGGCCCAGTCGCGCTTTCCGTCAGCGGTTTTCTTCGTGGTATTGCCGTCGCTCATTCGGTTCGGCTCCTCGTGCCGAAATGATACGGTACACGTCACCGCGGATCGCGTAGGCGACGTACAGCACTCTCTCGTCGGCCATCCCGAGGATCACATAACGATCCTCACCGTAGTTCTCGCGGTCGTCGAGCCATTCGAGCGCAAACGGATCGTCGAAGACCGCTATGGCCAACCCGAAACTGACGCCGTGATCCGAAACATTGCGCTCGGCCTTGGCGGGGTCCCACTCAAACCGCAGGTCAGTCATGATGCTACTGCTTAACAGTAGTTGATACAAGTCCCCGAGCTTGCCGTCCTCCTGAACAGCTCGGCAAGGTTTCCTTCCTTCCATCGAGACGATGAGGTTCGAGATGCGCGTATTTCTGGCTGGGGCGGGTGGGGCGATCGGGCGGCGATTGACGCCGTTGCTGGTGAAGGCAGGCCATCAGGTCGCCGGCACGACGCGTTCGGCCGACAAGGCGGGCGCTCTTCGCGCGCTCGGCGCCGAGCCGGTGGTGGTCGACGTCTTCGATGCCGCGGCCTTGACGCGTGCCGTCGCCGCGGCGAAGCCGGACGCCGTCATCCATCAATTGACCGATCTCGCCTTCGCGCCCGGCACTCCGCAATACGCCGAGGCGCTCAAGCGCAATGCGCGCATCCGCGTCGAGGGCACGCCCAACCTTGCCGCCGCGGCCAAGGCTGCCGGCGTGCGGCGGCTCATCGCGCAGAGCATTACCCTCATCTATGCGCCCGGTCCCGGCGCCCGCGTCGAGACCGACCCGACGGCGCCGGCCGAAGGCGACATGGCCGCCACCATCGGCGCCGTGAAGGCGCTCGAGGATGCCGTGCTGGCGATGCCCGAGGGCATCGTCCTGCGCTACGCGTTTTTCTACGGGCCCGGCACCTGGTCGCCGGATGGGCCGATGCGGCGGCCCTGCGTGCATGTCGATGCCGCGGCGCAGGCCTGCGTGGCGGCGCTCACAAAAGGCGAGCCCGGCGTCTATAATATCGGTGAGGACGACTCCGGTTTGTCGAGTGAAAAAGCCAAGCGGCTCCTCGGCTTCGACCCGGATTTTCGCCTGTGAGATGACCTTCAGGTTTCGCCGCTTTATCCCTCCCACGCTTGCGGGGGAGGGTGGCGCGCGTCGGCGCGCCGGGTGGGGGCCTTCGCTACCGAGAGGAGACCCCACCCCGATCCTCACTTCGCTCGGATCGACCCTCCCCTTTCAGGGGAGGGATGAAAGCGGGCAACGGGCTCGACCGGTTATTTGAACGGTCTACTGAGGTACGCCGAGCCCTTGAGGCCGAAGCGCCAGGGCTGCTCGACCGCCTTGGTGATGCCGATGCGCGGCCCGGTGACGATCTCCGGCGCGACCGCCGGCGCCCGCAATTCGAACGGTGGCCGGTCCAGCGCCAGGCCGTTGTGGCGGATCGAGACGCCGAGCGCCTCGCACACTTTGCCCGGGCCCGAGCACAGCGCCCGCGGCTCCTTGAAGCCGCGCCGTCGCTGCATTGCAGCAAGACCCTGCACCGGCTCCAGCGCGCGGATCAGGACGGCGCTGGCCGAGCCTTCCGGTTCGCAGACGAAATTCATGCACCAGTGGATGCCGTAGGACCGGTAGACGTAGAGAAATCCGGGCGGGCCGAACATCACGGCGTTGCGCGGCGTCATGCCGATGTAACTGTGCGCTGCGGGATCGGTGTGGTGATAGGCCTCGACCTCGACGATCAGGCCGCCGACGCCGTCGACCAGCAGCGTCGCGCCGATCAATTCGGGCGCGACCTCGAGGACCGGACGGGCGAAAAAGGAGCGTCGAAGGCGGGGCAATCGGGCCATGACCGTCGTCATGCCCGGCTTCGGCTCAAATTTCTGTGTCCTGTGCGCAACACCGTCGAGACATTCAAATCCGGGACGCAGGGTCGCTCTGGCCACGCCCCGATTTGGCCATAGGCTGCCGCGACATGATGGGTCTGTAGGGCATGGCAAGGCGTTGGACGACTTTAAGGTTTTGCTGCCAGACAGGCCTTTGAAGAAACCAGAGCCGGCATCAACCGGCGGTCGTTGTACGGGGCGGGGGCCCGAGTGATTTATGGACGCTAACACCAGTCTGAAATCGAAATTGCCGAGCCGCCACGCGACCGAAGGTCCGGAGCGCGCACCGCACCGCGCCTTCTATTACGCGATGGGCCTGACCGCCGAGCAGATCCATGCGCCGTTCGTCGGCGTCGCCACCTGCTGGAACGAAGCCGCTCCCTGCAACATCGCCCTGATGCGTCAGGCGCAGGCAGCCAAGAAGGGCGTGGCCAGCGTCGGCGCGACGCCGCGCGAGTTCTGCACCATCACCGTCACCGACGGCATTGCCATGGGCCATGCCGGCATGAAGGCCTCGCTGCCGTCGCGCGAAGTGATCGCCGATTCCGTCGAATTGACCATGCGCGGCCACGCCTACGACGCGCTGATCGGCATCGCCGGCTGTGACAAGTCGCAGCCCGGCATGATGATGGCCATGTGCCGTCTCAACGTCCCGGCGATCTACATCTATGGCGGCTCGATCCTGCCCGGAAAGTTCAAGGGCCGGGAAGTGACGATCCAGGACGTCTACGAGGCGGTCGGCCGCCACTCGGTCGGCGAGATGTCCGACGAGGACCTGCTGACGCTCGAGCAGAACGCATGCCCGTCGGCGGGGGCCTGCGGCGCGCAGTTCACCGCCAACACGATGGCGACGATCTCCGAGGCGATCGGCCTGGCCCTGCCTTATTCGTCTGGCGCGCCGGCGCCCTACGAGATGCGCGACAAGTTCTGCATGCTCGCGGGCGAGATGATCATGGATCTGATCGTCAAGAATATCCGGCCGCGCGACATCGTCACCCGCAAGGCGCTCGAGAACGCGGCCGCCGTTGTCGCCGCCACCGGCGGCTCGACCAATGCCGCGCTGCATCTGCCGGCGATCGCGCATGAATGCGGCATCGAGTTCGATCTTTTTGACGTCGCCGAAATCTTTAAAAAGACACCCTATATCGCGGATTTGAAACCGGGCGGCCGTTATGTCGCCAAGGACATGTTCGAGGCTGGCGGCGTGCCGCTCCTCATGAAAACCCTGCTGGACAACGGCTTCCTGCACGGCGACTGCCTCACCGTGACCGGCCGCACGATCGCCGAGAACATCAAGAACGTGAAGTGGAATCCGGATCAGGACGTCATTCGTCCGGCCGACAAGCCGCTGCTCGCGACCGGCGGCGTGGTCGGCCTCAAGGGCAATCTCGCGCCCGAAGGCGGCATCGTGAAGGTCGCCGGCATGAAGACGCTGAAGTTCTCAGGCCCGGCGCGCTGCTTCGACGGCGAGGAAGCCTGCTTCGCGGCGGTCAAGAACCGCACCTACAAGGAAGGCGACGTCCTCGTCATCCGTTACGAGGGACCGCGCGGCGGCCCCGGCATGCGCGAGATGCTGTCGACGACGGCGGCGCTCTACGGCCAGGGCATGGGCGAGAAGGTGGCGCTGATCACCGACGGCCGCTTCTCCGGCGCGACCCGCGGCTTCTGTGTCGGCCATGTCGGCCCCGAGGCCGCGATCGGCGGTCCGATCGGCCTCTTGAAGGACGGCGACATCATCGAACTCGATGCCACCGCCGGCACGCTCAACGTCAAGCTGTCCGACGAGGAGCTCGCCAGGCGCAAGGCGTCCTGGAAGCCGCGCGAGAACGACGCGACCTCCGGCTATCTGTGGAAGTACGCGCAGCAGGTCGGCCCTGCCGTGAACGGCGCCGTGACGCATCCGGGCGGCGCGGCGGAGAAGGAGTGCTATGCGGACAGCTAAGTCCCTTCTCGCCGGGATCGTGATCGGCGCCGCCCTTCTGGCGGTGCCGGCGGTCGCCTTCGACGGCAGCAAGTCCGACGACGCGATGGCGTCGGCGGCGCCGGTGTCGGCGATGGACGCGTTCCGTTCGGGCGCCAAATTGCTCAAGGCGGGCGACACGGCCAAGGCGATCCATTCGCTCGAATACGCGGCCGAGCAGGGCCATCCGCTGGCGCAGTGGAAGCTCGGGCGCATGTATGCCGACGGCGACGGCGTCGCGCATGACGACCTCAAGGCCTTCGACTATTTCCAGCGCGTGGCCAACAGCCATGCCGATGACAATCCCGACACGCCGCAGGCGCGCTTCGTCGCCAATGCCTTCGTGGCGCTCGGCCACTACTACCTGACCGGCATTCCCAATTCCGATGTCAAATCGGATCCCGCGCGCGCGCGCGAGATGTTCGCCTATGCCGCGTCTTATTTCCGCGACCCGGACGCGCAGTACAATCTCGCCCGGCTCTACCTCGACGGCACCGGCGCGCCGCACGATCCGCGCCAGGCGGCGCGGTGGTTCGGCCTCTCGGCCCATAAGGGCAAGTGCGAGGCGCAGGCGATGCTGGGCGCGATGCTGTTCGCCGGCGACCACGTGCCGCGGCAGGCGGCGCGCGGCCTGATGTGGCTCGCCCTCGCCAAGGAATGCGCGCCGCACGAGCAGGGCTGGGTCACCAATCTCTACGACAGCGCCATGCGCCAGGCGAACGAGGACGAGCGCGCCATGGGCGCCGTCTATCTCAAGCGCTGGCTCGCCAGCCGGCACGAATAGTATTTTCCGCTGCCATGCCCTTCGCCGCACGGGTGTGCTTGGCCCGGTGCGTGGCGATCTCAGCGCGCCGCATGTGGACATCTCAATTCGTGATGACGGCCCGCGCCGATTCGCGCCCTACGCTGGCACCGCACGGTCATTCTCCTCCCGACCGTGTCCGAAGACTTAGCCCCGGCGCGGTTCGTCGGGGTCATTTTTGATGGACAGGATTTAGGAGAACCGCCGGAAAGCTTGTGGCGGTTGCGCCATAACACTCGCGATTTTGTGAGAACTTCATAATGTAAGACGTGGGTGGCCCGGACACGTCCGGCCATGACGCAATTTGTCACCGCGGCTCGAGCGCGAGATCGACCCATACCGGCACGTGGTCCGACGGCTTTTCCCAGCCGCGCGTGTGCTTGTCGATGCCCGCGCCGGCGAAGGCGTCGGCAGCCTGCGGCGACATCAAGAGATGGTCGATGCGGATGCCGTCGTTCTTCTGGAAGGCGCCGGCCTGATAGTCCCAGAAGGTGAACAGGTCGCGCGCATCGCTGGTCGCGCGAATAGCGTCGGTCAGCCCGAGATTGACCAGCGCGCGAAACCGCTCGCGCGTCTGCGGCAGGAACAGCGCGTCATTGACCCAGATATCCGGACGCTTGGCGTCGGCAGGAGCAGGGATGACGTTGTAGTCGCCGCACAGGAGCATCGGCTCTTCGAGTTTCAGACGCTCGTGCGTGAAGCGAAGCAATCGATCCATCCAGTTGAGCTTGTAGATATATTTCTCCGTACCGGTCGGATTGCCGTTGGGCAGGTAGAGGCTGACGACCCGCAGCACGCCTGTCTTGGTCGATACCAGGGCTTCCAGGAAGCGCGCCTGCACGTCGGCCTCGTCGCCGATCAGGCCGGGGGCGACTTCGTCGAACGGGCATTTCGACAGCAAGGCCACCCCGTTGAAGGTCTTCTGTCCGTGGACGGCCACGTTGTAGCCGAGCGCCTCGATCGGCTCGCGCGGGAAGGCCTCGTCGGTGCACTTGATCTCCTGAAGGCAGACGATGTCCGGCTGGCGCTCCTTGAGCCAGGCCAGCAAATGGTCGAGCCGCTGGCGAACCGAATTGACGTTCCAGGTGGCAATGCGCATGGGCGTTCCGAAAGGCGTTGAACAGGCGGGACGGCTTACGTATTTACCGTTGCCGGGCGCAGGGAAGTGCGCCTGCCGCCGTTTATATGCTAGGATCGCGGCGCGCGCGGTCCCGAATAGGCGAAATCCGCGGAAAAGGGGACACGTCCGGGCAGGGCCCTATATCGCCTGGACCAAGAACAGCCGATGACCAGAGGGAAACTCTTCTTTGGGGTGGCTTTGCTCGCCCTGATCGGTGCTGCCGTGCTCGTGCGCGGCGTTTGGACGACGGACGGCGCCGCCGCTCGCTCGGCCCGCGGTGCGGCCTCTGAGCGGGCAGTCCCGGTCGAGGTGGCCAAGGCGGAACGCAAGCAGGTCCCCGTCCAGCTCCAGGCGCTCGGCACCGTCACGCCGATCGCGAGCGTCGCCTTGAAGGCCCGGGTCGATACAAACATCACTGCCGTCCACTTCAGCGACGGCGCCCATGTCAAAGAGGGCGAGCTCCTGTTCACCCTCGATGGCCGCGCCATCCAGGCGCAGATCGCCACCACCGAGGGCCAGATCGCCCGCGACAAGGCGCAGCTCGAAGGCGCCGAGCGCGACGT
>DATCFB010000159.1:0-8207 GCA_036509755.1 Pseudolabrys sp.
ACCGCGATCGGCGAGCACCACCTTGAGCGCCAGCAGGAAGCGAGCGAGTTCGCCGCCCGAGGCGACCTTCATCAAAGGGCCCGGCCGCGTGCCCGGATTGGTCTGCACCCAGAACTCGACGCGGTCGATGCCGTTCGGTCCGGCCGCTTCGGCGTCGCTGACGATCTCGGTGGTGAAGCGCGCGCGCTCGAGCTTGAGCGGCTTTAGCTCGGCATTGACCGCCTTGTCGAGCGCGGCACCGGCCTTCAGCCGCGCCTTCGACAGCGCCTCCGCCGCCTTGCGAAATTCGGCGTCGGCAGCGGCGGCCGCCGCCTCCAGCGCCTTGAGCTTGTTCTCGCCGGCGTCGATGAGCGCGATGTCGTCGCGGTAGCGCTGCGCCAGCGCGGCAAGATCGTCGACCTGCACGTTGTATTTGCGGCCGGCGGCGCGCAGCGCGAATAACCGCTCCTCGATGCGCTCGAGCTCGGCCGGATCGTAGTCGGCTGCGCGCAAGGCCGCCTCGAGATGAGCACGTGTCTCTTCCAGCGCGTTGAGCGCGACGTCCAGCGATTTCACCGCCGGTTCGACGAGCTGCGGCGCCTGCGGCACGCGCCGCTCGAGCCGGCGGATGACGGCGGCAAGCGCCGGCACGCTCGAATTAGACCCGGCGAGCGTGTCGTGCGCCTCGCGCAGATCCTCGGCAACCTTTTCCGATTGCATCATCGTCGTGCGCCGTTCGGCGAGCGCGGTCTCCTCGCCCGCCTGCGGCGCCAGCTTGTCGAGTTCGGCGGCGGCGTGGCGCAGCCACTCGGCTTCGCGCCGGGCGCGCTCGATCTGCGCGGCATGCGCCTCGGCCGCTTCGAGCGTGTCGCGCCGTGCATTCCACAAGGTCTCGACACGTGCGGCGTCGGCCTCCAGCCCACCGAAGGCGTCGAGCAGCCGGCGATGCGTGGCAACATCGACTAGCGCGCGGTCGTCATGCTGGCCGTGGATTTCCACCAGCGCCTGGCCGAGTTGCTTGAGGACCTGCACGCTCACCGGCTGATCGTTGACGAAGGCGCGCGTGCGGCCGTCGGCAAGCTGCACGCGCCGCAGGATGAGTTCGTCCTCCTCGGCAATCTCGTTGGCTTTGAGGACGTCGCCTGCCGGATGGTTGCGGCGGAGCTCGAAGACGGCGGTCACCTGCCCCTGCTCGGCACCTTGCCGTACCAGCGACTGGTCACCGCGTCCGCCCAAAGCGAGCGCAAAGGAATCGAGCAGGATCGACTTGCCGGCGCCGGTCTCGCCTGTGAGCACGGCCAAGCCCTTGGCGAAATCGATGTCGAGCTTGTCGATCAGGACGATGTCGCGGATCGAAAGTCGGGAAAGCATGGCGCTAGGGTCTCGTGTCGGCCGCGTGCAGCGCATCCACGTCTTGCTGATTCTGCATCATTAAAGACGTGGATGGCATTGGAAGTCGAGTGTTCTCGGGCTTCCCCGGCTCAGGCGCCGCAAGTCGGATAAGCCCGATTTCCGGTCATAAACGCGCCGATTACTGTGTGGGTAGGTCGTAGGGAGCCGGAGCGGGAACTAGCCCAGCCCGATCTTGCGGAACGCCTTGCTGATCCAGGAGCCCTTGTTCTCGGACGGCTCGCCGCCACCCGATTTCACGAGGGCATAGGCGTGCTTGTACCACTCGCTGTCCGGGAAGTTATGGCCCAGGACAGCGGCCGCGGTCTGCGCCTCGTCGACAATGCCGAGCGCCATATAGGCCTCGGTCAGGCGCTCCAGCGCCTCCTCGACGTGGCGCGTGGTCTGATACTTGGTCACCACGACCTTGAAGCGGTTGATGGCGCCCGTGTAGTCGTGCTTGTCGAGATAGTAGCGGCCGACCTGCATCTCCTTGCCGGCCAGTTGGTCCCGCGCCACTTCCATCTTCTGCTTGGCGCTCGCCGCGTACTCGCTGTCGGGATACTTGCGAATGACCTCGTCCAGCGCGGCAAGCGCTTTGTCGGTCTGATCCTGGTCACGCGTGATGTCCGGGATCTGGTCGTAATAGGACGCGCCGATCAGGAATTGCGCATATGCGGCGTCCGACGTGCCGGGATGCAGCGTGATGTAACGTTTGGCGGCGGCGACGCATTCGTCATAGGAGCCGCTCTGATAATAGGAATAGGCCGACATGATGAGCGCTTTGCGCGCCCATTCCGAATAGGGATGCTGGCGGTCGACTTCTTCGAACTTCTTGACCGCGTCCTTCGGCTTATGTTCGGAGTTCAGGTAAAACAGGCCCTCGTTGTACAGACGATCGGCCGCCTCGTCCGGCGGCGTGTCGTCTTTGCTGCCGAACAGATTGAAACCGGAGAAGCTCGAGCAGGCGCCGAGGCTCAGGCCGATGAGCAGGACCGCCGAAACGCGCGCCAACGGGCGCCGAAAACGGGCTAGCGGCGAAGAGCTCATACGCGTGACATCCCCGATTTGTTTCGACACCGTTCGCGGGTTCGAAACGACTTCCCCCGACGGCCCGCGCCGGCGGTCTCAGCGCACCGATTTAGACGAAAACGCGCGAGCCCGCCAAGCGATTAGGCCGACATTCGGCCCGGATTAAGGCGGCTAAATAAGCCAAAAACCGGTGATTCAGGTCTTGTCCGGGCCATAAGCCGGGACGACCACGCCGGCGGCCTGCGCGCGCCCGCGCCGCACCGGCATCGCCGCCGCTTCGACGACCCGCCAGGCACTGGCGTCTGCCATCAGCGCGGACAGGACCGCGTGATTGAGCTTGTGGCCGCCGCGAACCGTCTTGTAGGCGGCGATCAAGGGCAGACCGGCGAGCGCCAGATCGCCAACCGCATCGAGCACTTTGTGGCGCACGAACTCGTCGGGGTAGCGAAGGCCTTCGGGGTTGAGGACGCGGTCCTCGCTCACCACCAAAGTGTTGTCCAACGAAGCGCCGAGCGCGTAACCGCTGCTCCACAACGTGGCGACGTCTTTCATGAAGCCGAAGGTGCGCGCACGCGCGATCTCGGTGCGGAAGCTCTTCGGCTCGATGTCGAGCGACAGAGCCTGCTTGCCGATCAGCGGATGATCGAAGTCGATCTCGGCCTCGACGCGGAAGCCATGCTCATAGGGCCGCAGTTCGCCGAAAGATTTATCTTTGGCGACGCGGACGGGCTTGATCACTTCGATGTAACGGCGCGGCAGCGCGCGATGCGTGAGGCCGGCCTGATCGAGCGCATCGACGAAAGCGGCTGCGCTGCCGTCCATGATCGGCACTTCCGGACCGTCGATCTCGACGACGACATTATCGACGTTGAGCCCGCGCAAGGCAGCGAGCAGATGTTCAGCGGTCGAGCACAAAGGCCCCTTGGCGTCGCCGAGCACGGTGGCAAATTCGGTGGCGGTAACGGCGCGAACGTCGGCGCGAATCTCGCGCTCGAGCGAGCCGTCGGCATTGATGCGCTGGAAGACGATACCGGTGTCGTCGTCGCCCGGATTGAGCGCAAGGGTGACAGGCTGGCCGGAATGGACGCCGACGCCGGAAATGGCGACCTGTTCGCGCAGCGTCGTTTGCTTAGCGCCTTTCATCCACCCTCAATCCACCGGTTCGCTTGCGAACCGCTTGGTCCCCGATAGCGCCCCTGAAGGCGCACATTTCAGCCTCAAGACCGGCTTGCCAAACGAGCTTCCGGCGCAGTCCCCTGGACTTGGAAAGTCCCTTTCGGTGCTGAAACTTAGGCTTTAGCCAGTGCTTCTCCAACTCACGCTTTCTTACCGACTGTTACTCTTTTTTGCCGCATTTCGCCGGGTCGTGTCAGCACCAGACTACCGTTTACCTTACTCATAAAGGCTTTCCGGGTTGCAAACGCAAAGCGCACCTCGCGCCCGCCCGTCTTTTGTACCAAAACATAAGTAATATCAATGCCATGAATGATGCAGCGCGGCTCGAAAACGACAGCGGCCCCGCACCTTTCGGATGCGGGGCCGCCCGTTGTTGAGTGTCCGGCCTAGTTCGCCTGGCGACGGAGGAAGGCCGGGATATCGAGTTGGTCATCCTCGGGCGAGTTATGCACAGCAGTCTGCCGGCCATGGGGATCAAGCCCCTGCGGTGCCGGCCGACGGGCGTATTCCGAGACGGGCTCGGCACGGCCTTCCGGCTGGCGGGCTGTCGGACGCTGCGGCTGCTCGTATTGCGGCATCGCACGAGCCGTGCGTGGCGCCTGCGGTGCTTCCGTTTCCTCCGAGCGGCGGCCGAGGCCGACTGAGGCCAGGCGCTGCATCAGCGACTTGCGGCGCTCCTCCGGATGGTTCTCGGGCGGCTGTCCCTGCTTGTCCATCATGGCGCGCGCCGGCAACGGCAGTTCGTCGATGCGCGGCATGCGCGGGGTGCGCATCACGCGCTCCGGTGCGGGCGGCAGGAATGTCGCCGCTGGCGACTCGACCGCGGGCGGACCATCAGCTTCCACCTGGTCGAACAGCGACGGCTTCATCGGCTTCGGCCGGAACGACACGTCGTCGAACCCGGTCTGCGGCAGGATCGCAGCGGCAACGGCGGCATGTGCGGCCGATTCAACCGAGTCCGCCGCGTTGGCAATCGCCGAGTTCGGAATCGGCGGCTGCGCGTGCGCGTAAGCGGCGGGCGCCTGGTACACCTGCGGCTGGGGGGAAACTGCACGGCGCGGTTCGTTGCGCATCTTGCCGGCGAGTTCTTTGAGCGCGACCTCGGTCGGACCTTGGTCACGCATACGGCCGGTATTGTCGATGCCGGTGGCGACGACGGAGACGCGGATGATGCCGTCGAGACTCTCGTCGAAAGTGGCGCCGACGATGATGTTGGCGTCCTGATCGACTTCGCCGCGGATTCGCGTGGCGGCTTCATCGACCTCGTACAGGGTCAGATCTTTGCCGCCGGTGATCGAGATCAGAAGGCCTCTCGCGCCCTTCATCGACGCATCGTCGATCAGCGGGTTGGAGATCGCGGCTTCGGCGGCGGTGAGCGCGCGCTTCTCGCCGGAGGCTTCGCCGGTGCCCATCATCGCCTTGCCCATCTCGCGCATGACCGCGCGGACGTCGGCGAAGTCGAGGTTGATGAGGCCTTCCTTGACCATCAGGTCGGTGATGCAGGCGACGCCGGAATAGAGCACCTGATCCGCCATCGCGAAGGCGTCGGCAAAGGTGGTCTTCTCATTGGCCACCCGGAACAGGTTCTGGTTCGGAATGATCAGGAGCGTATCGACGACTTTCTGCAGTTCGACGATGCCGGCCTCCGCGTAGCGCATGCGGCGCTGGCCCTCGAAGTGGAAGGGCTTGGTCACGACACCGACGGTGAGAATGCCGAGCTCGCGCGCGGTCTTGGCGATGACCGGCGCGGCGCCGGTGCCCGTGCCGCCGCCCATGCCGGCGGTGACGAAAACCATGTGCGCGCCCGAGAGATGATCGCGAATCTCGTCGAGCACCTCTTCCGCCGCAGCGCGCCCGACCTCGGGCTGAGACCCGGCACCGAGACCCTCGGTAACCTGGCTGCCCATCTGGACGATACGCTCGGCCTTCGACAGCGTCAGCGCCTGCGCATCCGTGTTGGCGACGACGAAGTCGACGCCCTGGAGGCCGGCCGTGATCATGTTGTTGACGGCGTTGCCGCCGGCGCCGCCGACACCGAATACGGTGATGCGGGGCTTCATCTCGTGGATGTCCGGAATCTTCAGGTTGATGGTCATGTTTGCCTCGTTATGCCTGCCGCACCCGGTCCGCCACCGGCCGCTCTGCGAAGTTGTTTGTTCAGGGTCAGAAACTCTCGCGCAGCCATCGCCCGACCCGTGCCATGTAGCCGCCCGTCCCCGTCATGAGGTGCCGGGTTCGCCGCGGTTCGAAGTGTTCGAGATGGGCCGCCTGCGGATACACCAGGAGACCCGCCGCGACAGCGAAGGCCGGGCCCTTCGCCGCCTCGGGCAATCCGGACAAACCGAGTGGCCGGCCGATACGCACCGGTCGCTTGAGGATGCGCGCCGCGAGATCGGCGACGCCGGCGAGCTGGCTGCCGCCACCCGTGAGCACCACGCGCCCGCGCGGCTCGGCCGCGAAAGGCGACGCCGCCAGCCGGTCGCGTACCATCTCCAGAATCTCTTCGACCCGCGGCTTGACGATCCGCGTGAGAGCCGCCCTCGAAACGAACTGCGGCGGCTCACGCTCGTCATCGCTCACGGAAGGAACGGTGATCATGTCGCGCTCGTCGGATCCACCCGACATCACACTGCCATAGATCGCTTTGATTCGCTCAGCATCCGCAATGCGCGTGTTCAATCCGCGCGCCAGATCCATCGTCACGTGATAGCCGCCGAGGGCGAAACCGTCGGCATGAACGAAGCGCCCACCGGAAAATACCGCCAAGGTCGTCGTTCCGGCGCCAAGATCGATCGTGGCGGCGCCGAGATCGGCTTCATCGTCGGCGAGCGCTGCTAATCCGGCCGCATAAGGCGACGAGACCATCGCCTCGACGTGCAGATGGCTGCGCTCGATCGAGAGCATCAGGTTGCGCACGGTGGCGACATCGGCGGTGACCATGTGCATGTCGACGCCGAAACGGTGTCCGAGCATGCCGCGCGGCTCGCGAATGCCGGTCGCCGCGTCGAGCGCGTAGCCGATCGGCAAAGCGTGCAGCACGGCGCGGCCGTCGCGCACGGAATGGCGGCTCGCAGCCGCAAGGACGCGGGCGATGTCGCCGTCGCCGACGGCGCCGCCGGAAAGCTGAATGTCGGCGATGAAGCGCTCGCTGCCGAGCCGCCCGCCGGACAGCGAGACGATGACGGATTCGAGCTGCAACTGCGCGCCGTTCTCGGCGATGTCGATCGCGTTGCGGATCATCTCCTCGGCTTCGACGAGGTCGACGACGCTGCCGCCCTTCATGCCGGTCGCGGCGGTGTGCGAGAAGCCGAGCACGTGGACGCCGTGGCTGCGCCGGCGCAGCACGTCGCGCGGCGGCTGCGGCTCCAGCTTGGCGATCATGCAGACGACCTTCGAGGTCCCGACGTCGATGGCCGCGACGACCGCCGAACGCTTCGGCGGCACGGGCTTCATCTTGGGCGTGACGCCGAACCTGACGACGTTGCTCATGCCTCGCCTGCCTTCTTTTTCTTCTTGGCGGCCTTTTCGGCCGCCTTGAGCGCATCCTCGCGCGCGGCATAGGCCGCATCGGACTGCCTGACGGCGACGCGGTCGGCGAGCCTGAGATCGACGGCGACGATGTCGCGCGAGAGCAGATTTTTGGTGCGGTCGAGGTCGACGAGGGTGGCCAGCGCCTTCTCCGGCGCCGCTTCAGGCAATTCGACGACGATCTTGTCCTTCAAATAGATGTCCCAGCGCCGCTGCGCGACGAACACCGAGGCCTGTACGCGCTTCGCCACGTCCGGAAAGCGCGCGATCAGCTTCATGAAGCCGGGCGCGGCGCGTTCGGCGCCGTTGCCGACCACCAGCGGCAGCGCGGCGAAGCGCTGCGGCACGAAGGCTTCGAGCACGGTGCCGTCGTCGGCGATCAGATAGACGTTGCCGTCCTTCTGCCAGAGCGCGAAGGGCTTGCGCTCCTTCACTTCGATGCGCAGGCGTCCCGGATAAAGCTTGAGCACGGTCGCTTCGGCGATCCACGGATTGGCGGTGAGACGCTTGCGCGTCTGCGACGGGTCGAGGAACAGAAGCGAGGAGCGCCCGGTGATGCCGGCGATCGCGAGAATGCGCCCGCGGCCGAGCTCGTGCTCGCCGGTCAGCGCGATCTCGGAGATGCGGAAGCCGACGCCGTTGGCAACGTCGTCGCATAAATTTTGCAGGTTATCGACGATTTCCTGGCCGTGGCCGCCGCGCACGGCGCCATAGGTGGCGCTGGCGGCCAGTAGGAGGGCCGCCGCCGAGGAGCCGATGCCGTGCGGGATCTTGAGATTGAAGAGGGCGACGAAGGCGCGGCGCAGCGAGCGCTGCCAGCCCGGCGCCGCGCCATGCCAGCCATAGTCCGCGCTCACGGAAGACGCCGCGGCACGGGCTTTCGGCTCTCTCGTCAGCAGGCGATCGAGGACGCCTCGATAATCCATCGCGACCGGCTCTTCACACGTTGAGCCCCAAGCGGGGCCGTCCGGCACGGACGATCTTTCGCCCTGCCCCCGATGTGTGCGCCCCGGCCGGCCCGTTACATCCGCGGGTTTCGTCCGGAGCCGGCCGTTTTAAGAACGTGCGGATCGCGTGGCGCGACCGCGCGTCAAAAACGGGCC
>DATCFB010000160.1:0-8480 GCA_036509755.1 Pseudolabrys sp.
TTCGGTACGCGTGACGCGGCGGGTGAGATGCTCGCAGGTGACGAGCCGGCCCTGCCGGTCGCGGGTGTTGCCGTTCGAATGGTTCGAGGGCTTGCGGAAATAACTGACCGCATCCGACTCCTCATCCCAACGACGAATGCAGTTGCCGGGAACGTCGCTCCACAACAAATAGCGCCCGTCGCCGAACCAGACCGGGCCCTCGCCCCAACGCGCGCCGGTCCATAGCCGCTCGACGCCGGCCAGCGGCAGCCGGTACTTTTCGAACCGCTTGTCGAGCGAGCGCACCGCCGGATCGGGGTAACGCAGGCTCGGACTCCATTGGTCTGCGGACATCCGTTTTTTCCTTACGACTTCGGTTCGAGCGCGTGCGCCAGCACCTTGCGCATCACGTTTGGCAGCGCCTCTTCCCCCGCCTGCGAGAGCTTGACCCAACGCATTCGGTCCGGCGCCGGCGTGGCGCGCGGCACCGTGGCGGTGAAGACCGTCAGTTGCAACGGGAAATGCGTGAAGACATGGCTGACTGTTCCGGAAAGCCGCCGCCAGCGCAGTTTGCCCCGTAGCGCGGGCGCGGCGGAAAGCGCATTCGCCACGTCGAAGTCATGCGACCAGTCGCTGCCCGGCACTTCCGTCATCTTCGCAAGCAGCCCCTTGTCCGGGCGGGTGCGCAAGAGGATCGACCCGTCGGCGCGCAATGCCACAAAGGCGGCCCCGCGCCGCAGCCGGCCTTCCCGCTTCGGCGCCTTGTGTGGGAACGTCTCCTGCTCGCCGCGCGCCCGTGCGAGGCACGGTTCGCTCCAGGGGCACAACACGCAGGCCGGTTTCCTCGGCGTGCAGATCGTGGCGCCGAGATCCATCAGCGCCTGCGCGAAATCACCGGACCGCGCGGGCGGCAGCAGCGAGGTGGCAAGTTCTTTGATGCGCGGCTTTGCCGTCGGCAGTTCATCGTCGATCGCGAACAACCGCGTCACCACCCGCTCGACATTGCCGTCGACGGGCACCGCCGGTGCGTCGAAGGCGATCGCAGCGACCGCAGCGGCGGTGTAGTCACCGATGCCCGGCAGCGCGCGCAAATCGTCGACCGTGTCTGGGAAAACGCCGCCATGGCGGTCGGCCACAGCCTTGGCGCAAGCGTGCAGATTGCGGGCGCGCGCGTAGTAGCCAAGCCCGGCCCAGGCGCGCAACACGTCGTCGAGGCTCGCCGCAGCCAGCGCGGCTACGTCCGGCCATTGCGTTAGGAAGCGCGCGTAATAGGGCGCCACCGCCTTGACCGTGGTCTGCTGAAGCATGATCTCCGACAGCCAGACGCGATACGGCGCCGTGCGCTCGCTGCGCCGCGCTCGCCACGGCAGCACGCGGGCATGGCGGTCATACCAGGCGAGCAGCGCCGACGGATCGGGCGCGCAAGCCGCTTCCTTTCGCGTCGAGGTGCGGACTGCTACGTTCATCCGGCCGACGATGGCACGAGTAACCCCCGCATGAGCAAGCCCGCGCGCAGTTTTCCCCGACCGCTGTCCGATCTTTTGACGGCGACCCTGACCGGGGTGCTGAAGGCACAGGGCTTCGCCTCGGCCGAGATCCTGTCACGCTGGGCCGACATCGTCGGCGCGGAGATCGCCGCCTCGAGCGAGCCCATGAAAATCAACTGGCCGCGTGCTCGGAACGAGGAGACGCCGGAACCGGCGACCCTTATCCTCCGGGTCGAGGGGCCGGCCGCACTCGAAATCCAGCACCTCTCGGCCGTCATCCTCGAGCGCGTGAACCGCTTCTTCGGCTGGCAGGCGATCGGCCGCATCGCGCTCCGCCAGGCCCCCCTGCGTCGCCGCGCGCCGGCCAAGGTCCCTGCCCCGCCCGACGAGGCCGCCGCGGCGCGTATCGCCGAGTCGCTGCCGGCCATCGAGGACGACGAGCTCAGACAGGCTATCGGCCGCCTCGGCGCCGCCATCAAACGAAAGTGACAAGGCCGCCCGGCCTGGCGGACCGGCCCGCCATTGCCACAATTGTCCAGTCCAGCTAGGCCAACGCGCGAAAAGCCGACCGCACCCAGGAGCTTTCCTTGCCGATGAACCGCCGTGAATTCTGCCAGCGCAGCGCTGCCATGATGCTGGCCAGCACCGTGCTCACCGCACTCCCATTCTCGTTCGCGTCGGCCGCCGCCCCGGATCAGGTCCCGATGGATAGCCTGATGAAGCCGCAGGCGCTTCCCGACATGGTGATGGGCGACGCCAAGGCGCCGGTCACCATCGTCGAATACGCATCGATGACGTGCCCGCACTGCGCCCATTTCCAGGAGACAACGTTTCCGGAATTGAAGAAACGCTACATCGACACCGGCAAGGTGCGTTACATTTTCCGCGAATTCCCGCTCGACAATCTTGCCGCCGCCGCCTTCATGCTGGCCCGCTGCGCCGGCGAGCTCGACTCGAGCAAGTACTACGCGATGATCGACACCATGTTCGCGCAGCAGAACACGTGGGCGGTCGAGAAGCCGATTCCGCCGCTGATGACGATCGCCAAGCAGGCCGGCTTCACCGAGAAATCGTTCGACGCCTGCCTCGCTAACCAGAAGCTCCTATCCGGCATCGAGAACGTGCGCCAGAACGCCATCAAGGATTTCCAGGTTGATTCGACGCCGACCTTTTTCATCAACGGCAAGCGTGCGGTCGGCGCGCTGACCATTGACGAGATCGCTAAGACCATCGATCCGATGCTCAACGAGAAGAAGGGCTGAGCCCGAAGCGATTCGCCTCATGCGCGCCGCCTGGGCGAAGGCAAGGCCATCAGCACCCTATCCCAAGCAATATTCGCGGTGACATTTGCAATTGCCGTCCTGCGCTCGCAGAACGGCCGATATCGCGCCCTTTCCGGGCCGCCGCGGCGAGGCCGTCTGGAACCGCCGCAATTTTGCCGTCTGACTCCGTGAAATGTCTGGAAAACCGCGCGTGATTCGCGCGGCGCTGTTGCCGACCGGGCCCCGGCTGTCCATTCTCCGGACCAGTACGGTACAGCGATAGACCTGCCCCCGGGCCGAACCCGGGCAGCACGCGTTCAGGTCGAAGACCCAAGTCCGGCGCCACCTTCGGCCTTTCTCGCCGAAGCCTGCCTGACGGTTCAAGAGAAGTAGACGTATGAAGCTCACCCGGCTGCGCCTCCTCGGCTTCAAGTCGTTCGTCGAACCGACCGACTTTCTCATCGAGCCCGGGCTGACCGGCGTCGTCGGCCCCAATGGCTGCGGCAAGTCGAACCTGGTCGAGGCGCTGCGCTGGGTGATGGGCGAGTCCTCGTACAAATCGATGCGCGCATCGACGATGGACGACGTCATCTTCTCCGGCAACACATCGCGCCCGGCGCGCAACAACGCCGAGGTGGCAATCTCGATCGACAATGCCGAGCGTTCGGCGCCGGCGGCCTTCAACGACACCGACATGCTGGAAATCGCGCGCCGCATCGAGCGCGAGTCCGGCTCCAACTACCGCATCAACGGCCGCGACGTGCGCGCCCGCGACGTGCAGATCCTGTTCGCCGACGCCTCGACGGGTGCACGCTCACCGGCGCTCGTGCATCAGGGACGCATCGGCGAGATCATCCAGGCGAAGCCCGAGCAGCGCCGCCGCGTCCTGGAAGAGGCCGCGGGCATTTCCGGCCTGCACGCCCGGCGCCACGAAGCCGAACTGCGCCTGAAGGCCGCCGAAGCCAACCTGCTGCGTGCCGAGGACGTCATCGGCCAACTCACCGCGCAGACGGAAGCCTTGAAGAAGCAGGCCCGCCAGGCCATTCGGTACCGCACCGTGTCGTCGCAGGTGCGCAAGGCGGAAGCCACCCTCTATCACCTGCGCTGGACCGCAGCGACGATCGAGGTCACGGAGGCCGAGAGCGCCAAGGACCTGTGCGTGCGCGAGGTCGCCGCCCGCACCGAAGCCGAAGCAGAAGCGTCCAAGCGTCAGGTGCTCGCGGCCGCGTCGCTGCCCGAATTGCGCGATGCCGAAGCCGCCGCCGGCGCGGCACTGCACCGCCTCAACCTGGCGCTCGCCGATCTCGATCGCGAGGAGCAGCGCGCCAAGGACCGCATCGCCGAGCTCGACACGCGGCTCGTCCAGTTCGCCGCCGACAGCGAGCGCGAGCGCCGGCTCATCGCCGACGCCGAAGAGGCGATTGCTCGCATTGTTGCCGAGGAAGAGGCGATCCGCACCGAAGCGCACGCCAATGCCGGTCGCCGCTCGGGCGTCGACGCCAAGGTGACCGAGGCCGATGCCGCGCTCTCGGCGGCCGAAAAGATTTTCGCCGACCTGACGGCGAAGCTCGCCGCCCTCACCGCCGAGCGCAACCAGCTCGACAACGCGGTGCGCGATCACACCGCGCGCGCCGCGCGCGCAGAGAACGAGATCGCCGGAATCGAGCGTGAGCTTGCCGCGCTCAAGGGCAGCGACGGTCCCGATCTCGCGGTGCTGGCCGCTGCGGTCGAGGCGGTGCAGAAGGCAGTTGCCGACGCCGAGACCGCCGCGCTCGACGCCGAGACCGCACATGCGGCCGCGCGGGCGCGCTTGGAAGCGGCGCGCAGCCCGCTTACCGATGCCGAACGCCGCGTGCAGCGGCTCGAGACCGAGGCCAAGACGCTGTCGAAGGTGCTCGCGATCGAGACCAAGAACCTTTGGCCGCCGGTGATGGACCACATCTCCGTGGCCAAAGGCTACGAAAAGGCACTCGGTGCCGCGCTCGGGGACGACCTCGACGCGCCGGTCGATCCGACCGCGCCGATGCGCTGGGTAGGGTCTGCTATCGACCCCGCCGATCCGGCTTTGCCTCAAGACGTCGAGCCGCTTTTGTCGCGCGTGCAGGCGCCGGGTGAACTCGCACGCCGCCTCAACCAGATCGGCGTCGTCG
Organism: Pseudolabrys sp.; assembly: GCA_036509755.1. Taxonomy (GTDB): domain Bacteria; phylum Pseudomonadota; class Alphaproteobacteria; order Rhizobiales; family Xanthobacteraceae; genus Pseudolabrys. The sequence goes on from DATCFB010000160.1 coordinate 4,879, forward strand.
ACAAGGAGACCGGCGCCCGCCTCGCCGGCCAGCTCAAGCCGGGCCAGCGGCTGGTCACTCTCGAGGGCGATCTGTGGCGCTGGGACGGATTCGCTGCCGCCGCGCATGCGCCAACGGGCGCCGCCCGGCGTTTGGCCGAGCGCGCGCGGCTCGCCGATATCGAATCCGAATTGCAGTCGGCGCGTGTCGAGCTCGACACCGCGCGCCAGCAGAAGGAAGCGGCTGAGGACGCGCTGCGCACGGCGGCGGCCGCGGAGACCGACGCTCGCAACGCCTCGCGCGAGCGCCAGCGCGATCTCAATGCCGCCCGCGACAGACACGAGGCGGCCGAGCGCGAAGCCAACCGCAATGCGGCACGCATCTCCGCGCTCGATGAGGCGCGCCTGCGCCTCTCGGCAACGCGCGACGAGGCCGTAGAAGGTGGCAGACAGGCCGAGGCTGCGCTTGCCGGGCTGGCGCCCGCCGCCGATCTCGAAGCCGAGCTTGGCTCGGTGCGCGACGACATTGGCGGCAAACGGGCGGTTCTCGCCGAAATCCGCGCCGAGCAGCAGGCGATCGTGCGCGAGGCCGAACTCGCCGACCGTCGTCTCAAGGCGCTCGAAGCCGACCGCGCCGCTTCGGCGCAGCGGCAGGACGGCGCGCGCGGCCAGATCGCGACGCTCGACCAGCGTATCGCCGAGGCGCAGGCGGCGCGTACCGAACTGGAGAACGCGCCGCAGGTCTTCGCCGAGAAGCGTGGCGCGCTCATCAGTGAAGTGCAGCTCGCCGAGGCCGACCGCCGCGCCTGCGCCGACCGCTTGCAGGCGGCGGAGAATGCTCAGGCCGAGGCGGACCGCGACGCCCGCGCGGCGTTGGAAGCGGCGAGCCATGCGCGCGAGGAACTCGCCCGTGCCGAAGAACGTTACGAGGCCGCCAAGCGCCGGCTCGCCGACATCGCCCGTGAAATCCACGACATGCTGGAAGCCGAGCCAGCCGACATAGCCGAGATGGCCGAGCTGGCCGGCACCCTCCCCGACCTCGCCGAAACCGAGGCCACGCTCGAACGCCTGCGCCGCGAGCGTGAGCGGCTCGGCGCCGTGAACCTGCGCGCCGAGGAAGAGCTGACCGAGGTCGAGGCGCAACTGACTTCGCTGACCGCCGAGCGCGACGACCTCGTGCAGGCGATCGGCAAGCTGCGCCAGGGCATCCAGAGCCTCAACCGCGAAGCGCGGGAGCGGCTGCTGACCTCGTTCGAGCAGGTGAACAAGCACTTCCAGCATTTGTTCACGCAGCTGTTCGGTGGCGGCACGGCGGAACTTCAGTTGATAGAGAGCGAGGACCCGCTCGAAGCCGGCCTCGAAATCCTCGCCCGGCCTCCTGGGAAGAAGCCAGCCACGCTGTCGCTGCTCTCGGGCGGCGAGCAGGCTCTGACGGCTATGGCGTTGATTTTTGCCGTGTTCTTGACCAATCCGGCCCCGATCTGTGTGCTGGACGAGGTGGATGCGCCGCTGGACGACCACAACGTCGAGCGCTTCTGCGACCTGCTCGACGAGATGATCCGTTCGACCGACACGCGATTCGTGATCATCACGCACAACCCGATCACTATGGCGCGCATGAACCGGCTGTACGGCGTCACCATGGCCGAGCGCGGCGTGTCGCAGCTCGTCTCGGTCGACCTCGAGGCTGCGGTGCGCTTCCGCGAGGCGGGCTGAGGGTGGTTCCAAAGCCGGACGCGCGGCACAGGAATAACGGCGAAAATTTTTCGTCTTTCTGCGAACCGCGCAGGAACCAACCATCCCGGAAGCGGTTGTCTGCTCGAAAGCTTAGTCGGGCGGCTCCCCCCTTACCCCCCGAATAGCCGTCTGGCGAAAAGGCTCCGAGCTTCGGTTCGGGGCCTTTTTTCTTTTCGATCAGGGCTTCGTACCCGCGCCGGGAGGTGCCAAGATACCTGTCGGCAAGGGGTTGCCGATGGCGCGGCGCCCTGCATCTGGGCTAGGTTCCAAACCGTTCCGAACTCACATCCGCGGAGCCACCTCCAATGTCCACCACCGGCTGGATCGTTCTCGGCGTCGTCGTCGTGATCGTGATCTGGGCGATCAGCATCTACAACAACCTCGTTGCGATGCGGCAGCGGACGGATCAGGCCTTCGCCGATATCGACGTGCAGCTCAAGCAGCGCCACGACCTCATTCCGAACCTGGTCGAGACGGTGAAGGGCTACGCCACGCACGAACGCGGCACGCTCGAAGCCGTGATCCAGGCGCGCAACACGGCGGTCGCCGCACCCGGCGTCGAGCAGAAGGTGGCGGCGGAGAACATGCTCACCGGCGCCCTGCGCCAATTGTTCGCCGTGTCGGAGGCCTACCCCGATCTCAAGGCGAACCAGAATTTCCAGCAATTGCAGATGGAGCTCACCGACATCGAGAACAAGCTCGCTGCCTCGCGCCGCTTCTTCAACAATGCCGTGCAGGAATACAACACCGGCATCCAGAAATTCCCGGCAGCCCTCTTCGCCGGCATCTTCGGCTTCTCGGCGAAGACCTTCTTCGACCTCGGCGAGCAGCGCGCGGCGCTCGATCAGGCGCCAAGCGTGAAGTTCTAATGCGGGAGTGCCGATTTTTCGCTGGTGTGGCGCACCACTGACGCGCGGCGTCTTGCCCGGGACCAGGACCTGACATGGCCGCCTACGGTCTCTACACCCACATCCAATCGAACAAACGCCGCTCGGTCGCGCTGCTGATCGGTCTGTTTCTCCTGATCTACGTGCTGGTCTATGCCGGCGCGCTGGTCGCTGAGGCGTTCTCGGTCCCCAACGCGCCGATCGACTACCTGATGCGCGCCGCGGTTTATGACTTCGTCAAGGCTGCCCCCTTCGCCACCATCGGCGCGATCATCTGGATCTTGATCGCTTACAAATTCCACCAATCAATGATCGACGCCATCACCGGCGCGCGACCCGTCACCCGCACCGAGGAGCCGCGGCTCTATAATCTGCTCGAGAATCTGTGCATTTCGCGTGGCATCGCCATGCCCACTTTGCGCATTGCCGATGATGACGCGCTCAACGCCTTTGCCACCGGCCTCAACCCCCGTCAGTATTCGATCACGGTGACGCGCGGGCTGATCCAGACGCTGAACGACCAGGAGATCGAGGCCGTGCTCGGCCACGAGCTCACTCACATCCGCAACGGCGATGTGCGCATGCTGGTGATCGCGGTGGTGATGGCCGGCGTTGTCTCCTTCTTCGGTGAGATGATCTTCCGTCTGTTCTTCCAGGCGAGCTGGTACGGCGGCTTCGGCGGCCGCCGCTCGCGCGGCGACGGCGACCGGCGCGGTGGCGGCGGCGCGGCGATCGCGATCGTCATCGCCATCGCGCTCGTCGTGCTCGCCTGGGTTCTCGCCATCGTCATTCGCTTCGCACTGTCGCGGCAGCGAGAGTATCTCGCCGACTCGGGTTCGGTCGAGCTGACGAAGAATCCCGATGCCATGATTGCGGCCCTGCGCAAGATCGAGAACCGCGGCGAGCTCGCCCGCGCCAACTCGGCTGTGATGGAAATGTGCATCGACAATCCGCGTGTCGGCTTCGCCAACCTGTTCGACACGCATCCATCGATCGAAGC
>DATCFB010000161.1:0-3725 GCA_036509755.1 Pseudolabrys sp.
ATCGGCGCGGTTGTGAGCTACATCAGTGGCGGCGACCCGTCGCGGGTGTCGGCGCTCGACTTCGAGAACTACGGCGGCACGGACATCAACTGGCGCGTCGCCGAAGGCTACGGCACGCTGATCGCCACGCATGCGGACGGCGTGGATATCGCGCTCGACACGATTGTCGAGCGGATCGATCACGCCGGCACGCCGCTGCACATCGAAACGAACCGCGGCACGATTGCCGCAAAGCACGTCATCGTCACGCTGCCGACCGACATCATCGGGGCGCGCGCGGAATTGTTCTTTCCCCTGTTGCCGCAGAAGACAGAAGCCGCCGCCGGCTTGCCGCTCGGTCTTGCCGACAAGCTCTATCTGACGCTCGACAATCCTGAGGAGTTCGGCCGCGACACGCGCGTGTTCGGCCTCACCGACAGCAAGGACACTGCATCCTACACCATCAGGCCGCAGGGCCGGCCGCAGATCGAGGGCTATTTCGGCGACGGGCTCGCCGACGAACTCGAGCGCGGTGGCGTCCACGCCTTCGTCGATTTTGCCGTCGGCCAACTTGCCGGCATGCTCGGCAGCGATTTTAAGAAACGTGTGTCGCTGCTCGACATGCATTTATGGCGCGCCGATCCCTTCGCCCGCGGTTCCTATTCCTTTGCGCTGCCGGGCAAGGTGAATTGCCGGCAGGCGCTGGCCGCGCCGATCGACGGTCGCCTGTTCTTCGCCGGCGAGGCCTGCTCGAAATCGGATTTTTCGACGGCGCACGGCGCGTATCTCACGGGACTCGCCGCCGTCGAACAGATTTTGGCCGCGCGCGTCTAGCCGCGCTTCAGGAATCGTTCGAGCACGGCGACCTCGTCCTTCTTGCCAACGGAATCGTCGGCGATACGCTGGTAAAAGCGCGCCGCCGCGTTGAGCATCGCGTGCTCGGCGAATTCCTCGCCGACGAAAGACGCGATCTCGTCGAGCTCGGCCACCCAGCGATAGGCTTTGCCGTACATCGCCGGCACCATGCGGTCGAACCAGGCGGTGAGCGCCGGCTGGCTCTCGGCGAGCTCGGCCCGCAGCGCCTCGGCCGAAGCCTCGCGCGTCGCGGCGAGCATCATGGCTGCCGCAAGCGCGGTGAGGCCCTTGGTGATGCCGGCGTACGACATCTTCAGCGCCGACGCGGCGGTGAGGGGACCTTCAAGCAGGCGGACGGTGAGGCCGTGATCGTTGAGCCGCATCACATCGGCCGCGGCGGGGCCGGAGACATAGATTTTTGTGTTGCTCGACCCGGGCTTCGGCGGTGGCCCGATGATGCCTGCACCAACGAACGAGGCGCCGGTCGCCGCGATCGCCTCGGCGGTGCCGCGCATGGTCGGCGGGCTGACGGCGTTGCAGTCGACGTAGACAGGCTTGCGTTTCGCCGTGGCGAAGTGCCGCGCAAAGCGCTCGGCGAGCGCGCGCGAATCGCCGGGCGGCACGATCGACAGAAACAGATCGGCCTGCATGAGCTGCGCCTCGTCGACCGCGCGCATGCCGGCGGCCTTGGCGCGCGCCATGCTCGCACCGCTACGCCCGGCGAGGGATGTCAGGATGGTGACGCCGTTCTCGGTCAAGCGCTGGGCGACGCCGCTGCCCATGGCTCCGGCGGCGACGATGGCGACGGTCAGGGGCATCGGCAGAACTCCGGGCTGTCCTTGAAAGTCTCTCTATAGCCGAAGCGCCTGCCGCTCACGACCCCGTCACGCCGCCGTCGAGATTGATGCTCTGCCCCGTGACAAAGCTGGCGGCCTCGGAGGCGAGGAACAGCGCCGCGCCGACCAGATCCTCCGGCACTTCCGGCCGCGGGATGCATTGCATGGCGACGATGCGCTCTTTCTGCTGCGGCGTCACCGTCTTGCGCTCGATCTCGGTGAAGGTGGCGCCGGGAAGGATGGCGTTGACGGTGATGTTGTCGGGCCCGAGCTCGCGCGCCATCGATAAGCTCATGCCGGCAAGCGCGGCCTTGGCGGCGATGTAGTGCAGGTAGTTCGGCCGGCCGAGCCGCACCGCGCCGGACGCGATGTTGATAATGCGGCCCCATTTGGCGCGGCGCATGGCCGGCAGCACGGCGCGCGCGCACAGAAACGGGCCGGTCAGATTGACGCGCAGCACGCGCTCCCATTCGTCGAGCGGAATCTGGTCGAACGGCCGCATCTCCAGCGTCGAGAAGATGCCGGCATTGTTGATGAGCACGTCGATGCGGCCGTATCGATCCTCGACGACCTCGATCATCTCCTTGATCGAGGCCTCATCGGCGACGTCGGTGGTGACCGCGAGCGCCCGCCCGCCGGCCTGCATGATTTCCTCGGAGACCGCCGCCGCCTTTGTCTCATTCAATTCGGCAATGATGGCGCGCGCACCGGCCTTGGCGAATGCCTTCGCGAACACGCGGCCGATGCCCTGACCGGCGCCGGTAACGATCACCACACGGTCCTTGAGCGAGGGGAAGACGGTGTTGTCGAAGTTCATGCCACACGTTCCGATCGTGCGTGCTGTTCGAGCGCGATACGCGCGTCCGACGGCGTCCACCATGGCTTGATGCCGAGGTCGTTGGCGATGATGCCGGCGGTGATGTAGCCGGCGCCGCCGGAAATGGCGCCGCCGGGATGTCCCGCCGAGCCGGCGCTGTAGAGGTTCGGGATCGGCGAGCGGTAGCCGAAATGATTGTACATCACCTGCTCGGCGTTGAAGGCGCCCATGAAGATGTCGCCGCCGCGCATGTTGATCATCTCCTGCACATATTCGCGGCCGGTGTAGATGTAGCGCCCGAGGATATTCTTCGGCGTCATGTTGGGACAGTAGCGGGCGAACACTTCGACGATGCGGTCCGCGAATTCTTCCTTGAAGCTGTCGTAGCTGCGCGCGCCGATGGCGGGATCGAGAGGCATCACATGCCAGCAATAGGTCGTGTGCTTGCCCGGCGGCGCCTGCGTCGGGTCGAGCAGGCTCAAGGGACCTGAGCCGAATTGCACGACCTTCGGCACGCGGCCGGCCTGCACGTCCTGATGGGCGGAGAACAGGTCGTCCATCGTTTCGGCGCCGATCGACCATTTCAAGGCGCGGTTGATGTTGGGATCGAAGGTCTCCGCGGCAAAGCGCGGGCTTTCGTTCAGCGCCAGATGCAGGCCGAACAGACTCCATTTCGTATACTGGAAGTTATCGAGCTTCTTCAGAAACGCGGCGGGTAGTTGCTCGCGGCCGATCAGCGTCTCGAAAGTCTGATGCACGTCGAGCGTCGAAGCGACGAACTGCCTGGCGCGCACCGTGCGGCCATCGGCAAGCGCGATCCCGGTCGCCTTGCCGTTCTCGACGACGATGCGGTCGATATTCACCTGCGGCTGATAGGTGCCGCCGGCGGCGATGAACGCTTCCATCAGGCCGCGCGCGAGATTGAACGAGCCGCCCTGACAGAGTTGATAGCCGCTTTCGAGGTCGAAGGCGCGGATGAGCGACCCCATCGGCGAGGTTTTGGACAGTGTGTCGACCAGCCAGGTCCCGAACAGCGACACCTTGAACAGGAACAGCAGGCGCACGTGCTCGTTCTCGAACAGCTCGCGCACGACGTCGAGCGGCTGCCGGTTCGAGACTTCGAGGAATTCGCGGCCGAGCGCGGTGCGCGTCAACAGCGCCTCGCGCTCTTCCTGCGGCAGCGGCTCGGCATAGCGCTCGGGCAGGAAGATCTCGCGGGTGATGGTCTCCGCCTTGCG
>DATCFB010000162.1:0-5584 GCA_036509755.1 Pseudolabrys sp.
TAGGTCGGCTTCACGCCGCTGCCGTAGAGCTTGAGCGCGCCGTGCTCACCGACGGCGTTGGGCCGCTGGAAGATCCAGTTCTGCCAGGCGGTGAGCCGGCCGAAGATCTTGGTCTCCATCGTCTCGGGTCCCGCGAAGCGCAAATTCGCTTCCATGCCGGTGAGCGCGTCGGGCGATTGGCTGGCGCGTTCCTCGACCATCAGGCGCAGTTCGTCATCGAAATCGAAATCCTCGCGCGCGAAGGTGACGAGGCCGAGTTCGTCCGCCGCCTCCGCTTCGAGGCGCTCGCCGATGCGGCCCTTCAGCGTGTCGAGCGTCTCCGGCTCGCCGAGGAAACGCGTCTGCAAGCGCGTCAGCCCATTGCCCATCGGATAGAGGCCGAAATTCGCCTCGCCCAGCACGATAGCGGCCGGCTGCCGGTTGTCGCCCTCGCGCGTGCCGATCAGCATCATGGCGCGGTCGGCGGCGAAGACGAGCTCGGCAAGCGTGCCGGCAAAGCACGAGCCCGGCTCGATCAGCGCGACGAAGGTCTTCGGCGTCACGTCGATGCGCTTGAGGACGCGCTTGAGATAATGGCGGATTTCGCGGAGGAGCCAGTCGTCGCGGCCGGCGAGAAGGAAAGCGTCGTGGTCGAGCACGGCTCGCGCCTCGCCGTCGCTGCGCAGCAGCACCACGCCGATCGCGGGCTCGTTCGTACGCAGATGCAGGATCGCGTCTTCCAGTTCGCGCGCCACCGCCAGCGGCCAGAATGCCGCGCCGAGCGCATGCGCCGCCTCCGCCGAGGCCGGCACCGCCTGCGAGGGGCCGCGCACCGTGAGCGTCGCGGTGCCACGCGCACGGTCGATCTCGACCTCGACATGCGAATAGGAGATGCGGTCGGCGTCCATCTGCCGCGCGAGCGGCGTCAACGCGATGCCCTTGGCGCCCGCCGGCCGGTCGGAGCGTTGCGCGAGGCCATGGGCGCGGGCGCGGACGGCGTCGTTCCATTTCGACGGCGGCACGATTTCGTCGACGAGACGCCAGTCGCGCGCCTTGGCGCCGCGCAGACCCTCTTCGGTCGAGCAGAACACGTCGGCGCGGTCGCGCCGCACCTTGCGCTTGTCGGTCACGCGGGTGAGCCCGCCGGTGCCGGGCAGCACGCCGAGCAGCGGCGTCTCCGGCAGCGACACGGTCGAGCGCCGGTCGTCGATCAGCATGATGTGGTCGGTGGCGAGCGCCAGTTCGTAGCCGCCGCCGGCGCAAGCGCCGTTGACCGCGCTCATATAGATCTGCCGCGAGTTCTCGCTGGCATCCTCCATGGCGAGCCGCGTCTCGTTGGTGAACTTGCAGAAGTTCACTTTGTGAGCGTGCGTCGCTTTGCCGAGCATGCGGATATTGGCGCCCGCGCAGAAAACGCTGTCCTTGCCCGATTTCACGATAACGCACCGCACCCCCGGCTGCTCGAAGCGCAGCCGCTGCACGGCGTCGTTCAATTCGATGTCGACGGCGAGATCGTAGGAATTGAGCTTGAGCTCGTAATCACTCGACAGGCCGCCGGCGGGATCGACATCCATGACGAGGAAGGCGATCTCGCCATCCGTCTCGATGCGCCAATGGCGATAGCGCGATGGCTCGGTGCGGAAGTCGATCGCGCTCATGGGCGATCCAGTCCTTGGCTGTGACCTGCCGGGGATCGAGGCCCCTATGCATTATTATGCACATGGCCCTAACATCCAGCCTTGAAGGCCGCAAGGCGGCGCAGACGCAATAGGCTGAATAGTCCCGCAAAATTGATTGCTTTTGACACTGCGGCGGGTCATATTCGTTTGGAAATATAATGCATATGAGACGATGACCAATCCACTCTCCGCCCCCGGCGTCCGCGATTCAGAGGCCTATCTCGCCAGGCTCGGCGAGCGCGTGCGTCTTCTCCGCAGCCAGCGCGGCATGACGCGCAAGGCGCTGTCGCAGCACGCAAAAGTGTCGGAGCGTTATCTCGCCCAGCTCGAGGCCGGCAAAGGCAATGGCTCGATCGTGCTGCTGCGCCGGGTGGCAAAGGCGATCGGCATCTCGGTCGCGGAACTCGTGCGCGAGGCACCGGAGCCGCCCATCGAACTCACGCTGCTCACGCAATATCTCGAACGGTTGCCGCCCGAAACACTGGCCGACGTGCGCAAGCTCGTCACCGAGCGCTTTCGCTCGCCGGCCGAGCAGGACCGCTCGCGCCGCATTGCCCTGATCGGCTTGCGCGGCGGCGGCAAGTCGACGCTCGGCCCGCTCCTCGCCGAGACCCTCGGCGTGCCTTTCATCGAACTCGACCGCGAAATCGAAAGCCGGGCCGGCACGTCACTCAGCGAGATCTTCGAGATGTTCGGCCAGCAGACCTTTCGCCGCGCCGAGCGCGAGGCGCTGGAAGACGTGCTCGCCAGGCACCCGCAATTCGTCATGGCCACCTCCGGCAGCATCGTCACCGAGGCCGCGACGCTCGAACGCCTGCTCTCTTCCTGCCTGACCGTATGGGTGAAGGCCGAGCCGGCCGAGCACATGCAGCGGGTGATGAGCCAAGGCGACATGCGGCCGATGGCCGGCAGCCCGCGCGCCATGGCCGATCTGCTGTCGATTCTCGACAGCCGCAAGACGCTTTACGCCAAGGCCGACATCGCCGTCTCGACCACCGGCAAGACGCCCGCTGAGACTCTGGCGGAGCTGTTGCGCGCGGTCGCGGTTCCCGCTAATCGCATCTCGCGCCGTTCGGCGTGAGCCACCACCTGAATTCTCTGACAGGAGCCGGCGATCCGCCGGGCAAGGCATGAGCGAGACGATCAAGACCGACGTTGTCATCATCGGCGCGGGGCCGATCGGGCTGTTCGCGGTGTTCGAGCTCGGCCTGCTCGACATCAAGGCGCACCTGATCGACATCCTCGACAAGGTCGGCGGCCAATGCGCCGAACTCTATCCGGAGAAGCCGATCTACGACATTCCCGGCATCCCGATGGTCACCGGCCACGGGCTCACCGAGGCTCTGATGGAGCAGATCAAGCCGTTTCATCCGACCTTCCATCTCGGCGAGATGGTGTTGAAGGTCGAGAAGCTGGGCGAGGCGCAATTCCGCGTCGTCAGCGACGGCGACAAGACCTTCGAGTGCAAATGCGTGGTGATCGCCGCGGGTGGCGGCTCGTTCCAGCCGAAGCGGCCGCCGATCAACGGCATCGAGCCCTACGAAAACAAGTCGGTGCACTACGCCGTGCGCAAGATGGACGCTTTCCGCGGCAAGAACCTGCTGATCGTCGGCGGTGGCGACAGTGCGCTCGACTGGACGCTCAATCTCCAGCCGCTTGCCAAGCGCCTGACGCTCGTGCACCGGCGCGACGACTTCCGCGGCGCGCCCGACAGCGTCAACAAGATGCGCGCTCTGGTCGCGGCCGGTGACATGGACCTGAAGATCGGCCAGGTCACCGCGCTCGAGGGCGACGACGGCCAGCTCGTCGCGGCATCGATCAAGGGCAAAGACACGGCCGACCGCATCGAATGCGATGCCATGCTTCCGTTCTTCGGCCTGACCATGAAACTCGGTCCCGTCGCCGAGTGGGGCATCAAGATGAACGACGAATTGATCCCGGTCGACACCGCGACGTTCGAGACCAATGTGCCCGGCATTTTCGCCATCGGCGACATCAACACCTACGCCGGAAAATTGAAGCTCATTTTGTCCGGCTTCCACGAAGGCGCGCTGATGGCGCAGAAGGCCTATCACTACGTCTATCCGAACAAGCGGCTGGTGTTCCAGTACACGACCTCGTCCACCAATTTGCAGAAGAAGCTCGGCGTGGCGTGAGACTGCTTATCCCTCCCCTGAAAGGAGAGGATCCGGCGCGATAGCGCCGGGGGTGGGGTCGCCTCGCGAATTGCGAACACCCCCACCCGGCTTGCAAGCGCTCGCCGCCCTCCCCCGCGAACGGGGGAGGGATAAGAAAGAAGAAGATGCCCAAGATCACCTTCATCGAGCCCGACGGCACGCGGCACACGGTCGAGGCCGATCTCGGTTCAACCGTGATGGAAGCGGCACTGAAGAACGACATCGGCGGCATCGTCGCCGAATGTGGCGGCTCCTGCACCTGCGCCACCTGTCTCGTGCATATCGACGAGGCCTGGAGCCCAATCGTCGGCACGCCGCATCCGGAAGAAGACCAGATGCTCGACGCCGCCTTCGAGGTGAAGCCGACCTCGCGCCTGTCTTGCCAGATCAAGGTGACCGACGAACTGGAGGGGTTGATCGTCCACACGCCGTCCTATCAGGGACGGTGACGATTGCGGTGTAAGCCCGCGCCAAACGAAGCACCGGCGGCGTCCGCTCAGGCTAGCCGCCGGCCTCAAAATCCGGTTGCGAACTTCGCCATCACCACGATGATCGCAACCTGCATCGTGCCCTGGATGGCGACGATGCGGACGTAGGTCTTCATCCAGCGGCCGATCTTGGCGCCGTCCGGCTGGGGCTTCTGCATCTCAAAATAAAGTCTGAGGTTGGTCGGCAGCAGATAGCCGAGCCCCTGCACCGTCAGCACGGTGACGATGGCCAGCGCCGCGATCACCCACCAGAACTGCGGATAGCCGAGATCGAGGAAGCCGAGACGCACCGCGAGAAACCAGCCTGCGGTCGAGGTGATGGTCGACAAGGTCGGCATCAAAATGAGCGTGCGCGGGATGATGCCGCCCATGATCGCTTTACGCGTATCGACTGAAACGCCACGTAAGACGGGCCCGACGATGAAGCCCATGAACAGGTCGATGCCGGTCCATAAAGCGCCAGCCATCACGTGCACAAAATTGAGGAACCAGAGGCTATCGCCGAGAATGGCGACGATCATCGCGCCGAACGCGGCGGCCGCCGGAACGAGATACCGAGGCCGTAGCGGCGACACGACCGTTAGCGGCACCGCCACCCGCGCGGCCATCACTGTTTCGCTCATCGGCGCACCCCCGTTCGCTGTCAGTCGTGCCATTCTAGCGGCGGAGCAGCGCTCGTCCACCGCGAAGGACGCCGAATTCAGCGATCGGAATACGGGCGATCGTGCCGCTTTTGCACCCGATATGCCACCGGCGGTGATGCCGGATTCTCCGAGCACATCGCGCCCGCGCCCATCGCCGTCGCCATGCACTGTGCGCGGCTGACGAAGGCGCAGGAGGTTGCACCGATGCCGTCCCGGCCACCGCCATAGGTCACGCACCAGGGATAATAGACCTCCGCGGAAGCGACGCCCGCGCCGCCGAACCAGAGACCTCCGGCGATGGCCGCCGCCGCAACTATCTTTTTCATGATCTCATTCTCCTGGCCCGGCGCCCCGCGCCCTACGTCTCGTATAGCTAAACGCAGGCCGCAAGGAAAACCTGTGCCGCCGGAACTGGACGGGCGAGTTCGCCCGGACTATCACGCCATAGGCCGCGGCCCGCCGAGGCGCCAAGAACCCCTGCGCGACGAAAGGACATTCCGTGACTTCCACCCAGGCTAGCGAAGACATGCTCTACGAGATCAAGGACGGCATCGGCTGGGTGACCTTCAATCGGCCGCAGGCGCGCAACGCCTTCACCTTCGCGATGTATGAACGGC
>DATCFB010000163.1:0-2924 GCA_036509755.1 Pseudolabrys sp.
CGGCTTGATGAACTCGGCCGCGCGCGGCACCGCGACGTGCGTATGCGCGTCGATGGTGACGCTCTTCGGCCGCTGCTCGCGCCCCGGGCGGCCATGCTTGCGCGCCGCCGTGTCGGCGTATTTGTTCCACATCTCGCTCATCTCAATGCCTTTCTGTTTCGTCGTGCCGGGTCCTGCGCCGGCATCCACGACCTTTTCTTGTCTCGAAACAAGACGTGGACGGCCGGGAGAAGCCCGGCCATGACGGTGGGGATAGCCTTAGAACACTCCGAGGTGCTGCCGCAGTACGGCGGTGTTCTCTTTCAGTGCGGCGGGCGTGGACACCACCGCAACCTGCCCGGTGTTGAGCAGGACGATATCGTCGGCGACGTCGAACACCAAAGTCGGGTTCTGTTCGACCAGCACGATCGAGAGCCCGCTCTCCTTCAGCTTGCGGATCGTCTCCATCACCTCGTGCACGATCTGCGGCGCGAGGCCCTCCGACGGCTCGTCCATCAGCAGCACGCGCGGATTGCCCATCAGCGCACGGCCGATCGCCAGCATCTGCTGCTCGCCGCCGGACAGGTGCGCCGCCATCTGGCTCGTTCGTTCCTTCAGCCGCGGAAACATGGCGAAGACGGTATCGAGTGTCCACGGCGCGTGCTGGCCGTAGTTGCGCTCGCGGGCGGCGACGATAAGGTTCTCGCGCACGGTGAGGCTTTTGAAGATACGCCGGCCCTGCGGCACGAGCGCCACGCCGCAAGCGGCGATGTTTTCCGCCGAAAGGCCCGAGACGTCGTCGCCGAACACGGTCACGCTGCCTCGCCGCGGCGCGAGCAGGCCCATGGCGACGTTCATGCAGGTCGACTTGCCGGCGCCGTTGCGGCCGAGCAGGCCGAGCATGCGCGCTTCGCCGAGTTCGAGCGAGATGTCCTGCAGCACGTGGCTGTCGCCGTAATAGGCGTCGATATGCTCGAGGCGGAGCGCGCTAGTGGCCAAGATAGACCTCCCGCGTGCGCGGATCGTTGACGACGTCGCTGCGCGTGCCCTCGACGATCACCTCACCGAAATGCAGGAGCGTGATGCGCTCGGCGAATTCCAGCGCCACGTCCATGTTGTGCTCGATCATCACCATGGTGACGTCGCGCGAGATGCCCATCAGGCACTGGTGCACGTCTCGCCGCTCGTCGATCGACAGGCCGGCGAAAGGCTCGTCGAGCAGCAGCACCTTCGGCCGCTGCGCCAGCGCCATGGCGATCTCGACGCGGCGGCGCTCGCCGTAGGAGGTCTGCGATAGCGGCCGGTCCGCGATGGCGCCGAGACCGACCTGCTTGAGTGCCGCGCGTGCGTCCTCGACGATGTGGCCCTGCCGCTTCATGTCGATGAGCGGGTTCCAGCGCAGCGGCGACAGGCCGAGCAAAGCGAGGCTGACGTTGTGCAGGATCGTGTTGCGCGCGAACAGCGTGATGATCTGGTAGGTGCGCGCCATGCCGAGGTGCGCCCGCCGGCGGCTCGGAACGCGGGTGATGTCCTTGCCCATCAGCCGGATCGTGCCGGAATCGGGCGAGAGGTCGCCGGTGATCAGATTGAACAACGTGGTCTTGCCGGCGCCGTTCGGGCCGATGATCAGCCGCCGTTCGCCCGGCTCCACGTTCAGGTTGACGTCGCGGGTGACCTGGAGGCCGCCGAACGACTTGCGCAAGCCGGAAATGGTGAGCGCGCTCATTGCTTGGGCTCCGTCACCACGGGCCGCTTTCGGCCGAGCTTGGCGGCGAGCACGCGCCACAGCCTCGCGCTGCCCGGAACCAATCCTTCCGGCATGAGGATGACGATGGCCACGAAGATTGCGCCGAGCAGGAAATTCCAGCGCTCGATGTAGCCGCTGACCACAGTCTTGACGATCACCACCAGCGCCGCGCCGACGACGGGCCCGAGCAGCGTGCCGGCGCCGCCGGAAATGACCATCAGCAGCACCTCGGCCGACGAGGTGAGCGACAGCGTCTGCGGGCTGATGAACTGCGTGTAATAGACGAACAGGATCCCCGCGCAGGCCGTCAGCAGGCCGGAGAACAGGCAGGCCCAGAAACGGATCGCCAGCACGTGATAGCCGAGCGCGTTCATGCGCCGCGGCTGGTCACGCGTGCCCATAAGGGCAGCGCCGAACGGCGAGCGAGCGAATATCGCGACGACAAAGATCGCGATGAGGAAAACCACGAGCGTCGCGAAATAAAAGTGGTTGGCGTCGGCGAGCGAATAGCCGAACGGCTCCGGCCGGCTCTTGATGTTGATGCCGTTGTCGCCGCCGGTGAGGCTGATCCAGCGATAGGCGAGGCCCCAGAGGATCTGCCCGAGCGCCAGCGTGATCATGATGAAGCCGATGCCGCTCGAGCGCAGCGACAGGACGGCAAACAGCGCCGTGCCGGCGACGCTGATTACGAGCGCGGCGATGATCGCGAAGCTGTGCCCGAAGCCGAGTTGCAGGAGATAGCCCGTCGCGTAGCAGGCAATCCCGAACAGGCCGGCGTGGCCGAGCGAGACGAGACCGCCATAGCCGGCGAGGATGTCGAGTCCGAGCGCAAACACTGCGTAGATCAGCACCTGGCTGGCGACGTTGACGTAATAGATGCCGGGTATCCACAGCGGCACCGTCGCGAGCAACACGACCGCAATGATGAGAACCGGGATGCGTGCGGTCACGGGACGTGCCTGCCGAACAAGCCCTGCGGCCGCAACAGCAGCACCAGCAGCATGGGCAGGAAGAGGACGAAATAGGCGAGCTCGGGCAGCAGCGCCTGGCCGAAGTTATAAATGAAGCCGACGACCAGGCTGCCGACGAACGAGCCGAGCAGCGAGCCGGAGCCGCCGAGAATGACGACGACCAGCGCCAGCGGCAGCATGTCCTGGTCGAGCCCCGGATAGACCGACAGGATCGGCCCGCCGATGAT
>DATCFB010000164.1:0-6118 GCA_036509755.1 Pseudolabrys sp.
GCTTCGATATAGGCGTTGCCGGCGAGCAAAAGGTGCGACGCGACGGTGTCGAGAAACGAAGGCCCGTCCTGGCGCGGATTCGGCCGGCGGATGAGATCGAGCAGCGGATGGACGTCGCGCTCGGCGTCGCCCTCGTAGAGAACGAAGACGAGCCCGCCGATCGACTCGGCGATGAGCCGCACCGCGCGATGGACGATGGCGTTCCTGGTGTAGCCCTCGCGCGTCAGCGCCGCATAGTCGCGCGGCGTCCAGCGCGCGCGGCCGCCGCCTTCGATTGCGATGATGCGCGCTGCCCGCGACGCCTTGCGCTCGGGCGCGCGGAGCAGGGATTTGAGTTGATCGAGCATGAAATAAACGGACCTTTGCAGTCACGCGCAGCGTGTAGTATTCATTTGCGCGATTTCTATCTTCGCGTTCATGGGATGCCCCCAAAGCAGAACGCGCCGGCGTGAACCGGCGCGTCAAAAGCATTCGACAACTCGGCCGACGGCGTCAGCCAAAATAGATGAGGTAGACGATGGCGAAGGCGACGATCAGCGCGACGACGCCGATGCCGAGCACGTAGCGCACATTGTGCCCGGTCTCGCCGGCTCGCGCTTCGGTCGTCGTTTCGACGACGTGGTGGTTCTCGACGGTTGGCATGGCGCACCCCTTCTTCCGGCGCCGCGTGCGTGACGCGGCCGATGTCGAAGGGCAACGCCAAGCCGGGCGAGGCTGTTCCGTAATCTATGGATAAGCGGGAACCGGATGCGCCTCGGTGTGGCCGTCGATGGGGCGTTTCAAGTCCACCGCCTCATTCATCCCGGCGCAGCACCGGAGCGTGGGGAATTTGTAGCGGAGGAGCGTTACGCTGTCAATACAGTCCTAGGACTTTTTTATGAATTTCTCGGACAGCGGTCCTGTCATCGACCGTCGGTGGAAAAAACCGCGCAAGCGCAGCGGCTTAATGCACCGTGTCGGAATGGCAGGCGTGCGGCCCCTGGTCCCAGATCCAACCGCATTTGGTGCAGCCGGACATGGCCAGAGCAGCGAGAACGACGGCCGGAATCAGAAAAGCTTTCCGCATATCATCAGCTTAGCCCCATAGCGCGGGCGTTGCGAGCGCAAAGGCGTCGATTGACCTCGCGCGGGACCCTTTACGGCCTGCCCGGCAAAATTATTTCATGGACGCGCGAGGCTGCTCGTCGGCAAGACTGGCCATGTCCGCGGCCGTTCAATCTTTCGTCGTCACGCCTGCGCGCCCGGATCCGGCATTCGCCGCATCGGCATGGACGTGCGCCGGCCGGCCCGCAGGCGGCGCATCGGGCAATCCGCCGGGCGGCGATCGCCGCGGCGTCATCGGCGCAGGCGGCGCGATCGGCCGCGGCTTGAGGTCGAAGCCGAGCACGAAGACGATGCGGCCGCGCGCGTCGGCGACGCTCATGCTCCAGCCGCTCAGATCCTGGATCACCTGATCGCACATGGCGACCTTGAGCTCGCGCACCTGCCCGGTCGCGTGCGCGCGCGCGGCGCGCAGCCCGGCAAGGTCCTGGCCCTTGTCGTCGCTGAATTGCCGTTCGCCGTCGGAGAAATGAAAGAAGTAACGCGGCACCGCTGTGGCCCGTCCGAGGAGGTCGTTCTCCGTAGCCCTGCCGCGTGACAACACCGTGGCGGAATCCCGGGCATTGCGCGGCACGTCAGCCTAGCCGGCTGACGGCGCGGATTTCACCAGCCTTTCGTCATGACGTTTAACGACGTGATAACAGTCTCAGGACGCCTCGCGCAGGCCGTCGCGGTTGAGGATCCGGATGTGGCCGCGCCGGTAGGCGATCAGGGCGGGGCAGCGCGGAAGGCCGCGATATCTCAGCCCGCCGCGCGGTCCACGCCGTCGAACTTGCGCCGCGCCGTTTCCATGGCGACGCGGTTCGCGCGCGCCCAGGTACTCAGGCCGTTCACCGGCTCGAGCAGCGAACGGCCGAGCCGCGTCAATTCGTAATCGACGCGCGGCGGAATGGTCGCGAATACGGTGCGGCTGACGAGGCCGTCACGTTCCAGCGCGCGCAGCGTCAGCGTCAGCATTCGTTGCGAGATCGAGCCGAGCGCGCGGCGCAGCTCGTTGAAGCGCTTCGGCCCGTCGCCGAGCGCGGACACGACCAGCACGGTCCATTTGTCGCCGACGCGCGAGAGCACCTCGCTGATCGCGCGGCAATCGCCGGGCTCATGCAGGTTACCCGGTATACGCAATGTGCCTTCTTGCGCGGCTTTCCTGGTCATCTATCTAGCCTCAGTATCAAACGGTAACTACACAGATAGAGGCAGCCATGGCCAAACTCAAGCTCGGCGTCATCGTCGGCTCCAACCGCCGCGACTCCATCAACCGCAAGCTGGCGGAGGCGCTGGTCAAGCTCGGGAGCGCCGCCTTCGACGCCAATTTCATCCAGATCGACGACCTGCCGATGTTCAACCAGGACAACGAGCAGCAGATGCCGTCGGCCGTCGCCCGCTTCAAGAGCGAGGTGGAGGGCTCCGACGCGCTGCTGTTCGTCACGCCCGAGCACAGCCGCTCGATTCCCGCCGTGCTCAAGAACGCCATCGACTGGGGCGCGCGTCCCTGGGGCAAGACATCGTGGCCTGGCAAGCCCGCCGCGGTGATCGGCACGTCGGGCGGCGTCATCTCGACGGCGATCGCGCAGCAGCACCTCAAAGCCGTGCTCAACGCACTGGGGCTCAACCTCATCGGCGGCGAAGCCTATGTGCAATTCAAGCCCGAGATGATCGATGCCGAGGCGAACGTGCCGGACGAGACCGTGCGTGGATTCCTGAAAGGCTTCGTCGACCGCTTCATCGGCTTCGCGGACAAGCTCGCCCCCGTGCGCAAGCAGGCCGCGGCCTGATCACCCTCCCCTGGAGGGGGAGGGTCGGCGCCGTGCGAACAGCGTGAGCGAAGGCGTCGGGGTGGGGTGATCTTCGATCGATACAAATCACCCCACCCCGTCTCGCTGTCGCCGCTTCGCAGCAACAGCTCGCCGACCCTCCCCCTCCAGGGGAGGGTGAGCGCTCGTGCGTGTTGCAATATCCTGATCAAGAAAGGTTCCCCCATGTCCATCCGACCCGCCAAACGCGTCGTGCAGTCGAAGCCGACCATCGAGGGCGCCGGCGTCAAACTGCGCCGCGCCTTCGGTTTCGGCGAGACGAGCGAGACCGATCCGTTCCTCCTGCTCGACGATTTCCGCAACGACCGGCCGAGCGACTATCTCGCCGGCTTCCCGTGGCATCCGCACCGCGGCATCGAGACGATCACGTACACATTGGCCGGAACCGTCGAGCACGGCGATTCGCTCGGCAATCGCGGGACACTCCGCGCCGGCGACGTGCAGTGGATGACGGCCGGCCGCGGCATCATGCATCAGGAAATGCCGCAAGGCGACGCGCAGGGCCGCATGCACGGATTCCAATTGTGGGCGAACCTGCCCTCGTCGCTGAAGATGACGGCGCCGCGCTATCAGGACGTCGAGGCTGCCGCAATCCCCGAAGTCGACGACGACGACGGTACGCGCGTGCGCGTCGTATGCGGTGAGTTCTGGGGCAAGAAGGGCCCGGTCGATGGCGTCGCCGCCGAGCCGCGCTATCTCGACGTCTTCGTGCCGGCGGGCATTCGCAAGACGCTTCAAGTCGAGATCGAACGCCACGCCTTCGCTTACGTGTTCGAGGGCGACGGAGCCTTCGCCTATGCCTCGAAGCCGTTCGGCGTCCTGACCGAGAGGCAGGTCGACGGCGAGGAGATCCTGTTTCGCGAGCCGGTCGGCGACCGCTCGCTCATCGTGTTCGATAGCGGCGACGAGATCACGGTTCAGGCCGGCGAACGCGGCGTGCGCTTTCTGCTGGTCTCCGGCAAGCCGATCAACGAGCCGGTCGCCTGGCACGGGCCAATCGTCATGAACACCCAGACCGAGCTTCAGCAGGCCCTCACCGAGCTGCGCGACGGCACCTTCATCCGCGAGCAATAGCGGGCCGAAGGCGCTGTTAACCGCTCCCGGCGAAGGAGTACGCGCGGCAAATAAATGGCTTAGGTAATGGAACTCCAAGCACCCGTTCGGCATTGGATATTGGATGTCGGCCGGGGTTTAAAGGGATGCGCCAGCGGCGCGACGAGTTCGTCGAACAGCCAGAGAATCGGAGCGGCAGCGAGTCCGGCGAGATGCGCCGCCGTCTCGATGCGTTCGATTGGGCGGCGACCGCGCTCGGCCACCGCGACACCTGGCCCGCCAGCCTCAAGCTCAGCGTCGATCTGATCCTGGTCTCCGGCTTCCCCATGGCGGTGCGCTGGGGGCCGGACCTGATCATGATCTACAACGACGCCTACGCGCCCCTGCTCGGCGACAAGCATCCGGCTTCGTTCGGCCGTCCTACCCGCGAGACCTGGCCCGAAATCTGGGATCGGCTCGGCCCCTTGAGCGAGTCGATCCTGCGCGGTGAACGCAAAAACTTTTTCGCCGTCGATCATTTATGGCTGCTCCAGCGAAATGGAGTCCTCGAAGAAGCCCGCTTCACCATCAGCTACAGCCCCGTCCCCGACCCGACTGCGCCGAACGGTATCGGCGGCTTGCTCACGACAGTGTTCGAGACCACCGAGCGCGTGCGCGCCGAAAAGCGGCTGCGGCGTCTCACCGACCAGCTCGAAAGCGAGGTCGCCCAGCGCACGCGCGAGCGCGACCGTATCTGGCAGGTGTCCGACGATCTGCTCGGCGTCACGAGCATCGATGGCCGCTTCATCGGCGTGAATCCCGCCTGGAGCCGCCTGCTCGGCTGGAGCGAGGACGAAATCAAGGCGGTGCACATCGACGAGCTGCGCCATCCCGACGACGCGGCGGTGGCGCACGCCGGTCGGGCCGCGCTCGGCCGCGGCGCTCCGACGATGCGCATCGAAAACCGCTTTCGCCATCGCGACGGCTCCTGGCGCTGGATCGCCTGGACCATGACCGCCGACGAGGGCCTCGTCTACATTGCCGGCCGCCACATCACGAAAGAGAAAGAAGCGCTCGAAGCGCTGCGGCACAGCGAGCAGCAACTTCGCTCGCTGATGGCCGGCGTGGTCGACTATGCGATCTTCATGCTCGATCCGCACGGTATCGTTTCGAGCTGGAATGCGGGCGCCGAGCGCATCAAGGGCTACAGGTCGGACGAAATCATCGGCCGCCACTTCTCCACGTTCTACACGCCGGAGGACCGCGCAGAGCGCAAGCCCGAACATGCGCTGGCGGTCGCCGCCGAGGCCGGCAAGTTCGAGCTGGAAGGACGCCGCGTGCGCAAGGACGGCTCTGTGTTTTGGGCCAACGTCGTCCTCGATGCGATCCGCGACGAAGACGGCGCGCTGATCGGCTTCGCCAAGGTGACGCGCGACATCACCGAGCGCCGCGAAACGCAGGCCGCCCTTGAGCACACGCAACAGCAGCTCGCCCAGGCGCAGAAGCTGGAAGCGCTCGGCCAGTTGACCGGAGGCGTGGCCCACGACTTCAACAACCTCTTGATGATCGTCAGTGGGCAAACGCAGATGCTGCTGCGACGCATCGACGGCGCGAAAGACGTGCGCGCGCTGCGAGCCATCCAGACTGCCACCGCCCGCGGCGAGACTTTGACGCGCCAGTTGCTCACCTTCGCGCGCCGGCAGCCGCTCAATCCAAAGACGGTCAACCCGGCGGAATCGATCATGGCGTTCCGCGACGTGCTGGCGAGCTCGGCGCGCGGCAACATCGATCTGCACATCGACGTCCCCGCCGACACCTGGCCGATCTCGGTCGATGTGTCGGAGTTCGAACTGGCGCTCGTCAACCTCGCAGTCAATGCGCGCGACGCGATGCCCGAAGGCGGCGCCCTCACCGTCTTAGGCGCGAACCTAACCCTCTCCGGCGACGAGACGCTCGAGCACCTTGCCGGTGAATTCGTCGCTCTGAGCCTGTCCGATAGTGGTACCGGCATTGCGCCCGGGCTGATCGGTAACGTGTTTGAACCGTTCTTCACCACCAAGGGCGACGGTAAGGGCACCGGCCTGGGGCTTTCGCAGGCCTACGGCTTTGCCCGGCAATCCGGCGGCGCAATCGCCATCGAGAGCACGGTCGGCCGCGGCACCACCGTCACTATC
>DATCFB010000165.1:0-6827 GCA_036509755.1 Pseudolabrys sp.
TGCTTCGCCAGACCGAACAATTCCTGCACGCGAATCGAGATGGTCGGCCCCTGCTCGGCGGCGTAGTCGATCGGCACGGCCGTGCCGGTCGGCGCGGTGAAATGCGTCGGCGCCTCGTCGTCGAGCCGGCGGCGCAGACTCCACAGCAGCAAGCTCATCACCGCGTCGGACAGTTCATCCGCGCGGATATCGCCGCGCGCCGTCTTGTCGTTGAGGATCGGCTCGAGCCATTCGGCGGCCGTTTTCGCCAGGCCTTCGTCGGAAAGGTCGGGCCATTCCCCGCCTTCCGCTTTTCGCAGGAATTCGACGCGCGTGCGGAATTGTAGCGCCGCCTTGCTCCACGGCAGTTTATCAAGCCCAAGCCTGACGATGCCTTCGGCGAGCGTATGTGCGGTCTCCGCGTTGGGCGCGACCTGCTTGATCTGCTCGGCGAGCGTGATCGCGCCGAGCCGGCGCGTGCGCCGCGCCCGCAGTGA
This sequence comes from Pseudolabrys sp., assembly GCA_036509755.1. Classification (GTDB taxonomy): domain Bacteria; phylum Pseudomonadota; class Alphaproteobacteria; order Rhizobiales; family Xanthobacteraceae; genus Pseudolabrys. The sequence continues at coordinate 477 of DATCFB010000165.1, forward strand.
CGCCGAACCGGCATCGAAGGTGACGGCGTCGCGGTCCTCGATGCTGTCGTAAGAGCGCGCCTCGATATCGGCGAGCGCGATCGGCGCCGCCAGCACGATGCGGCTCGCGGCCGCGGCGCCGGTCAATTCGGCGACGGCAAGGAACGGCTCGCGCGCCAGCGTAGAGGCCGGATCGACATTGCCGCCGCGCCCGTTCGCCAGCAGGAATGCACCCGCTCCACCGCCGCGGTTCTTCGCGATGCGGTCGGGGTAAGCGAGCGCGAGGATGGCGCCGGCGCTTCCTGTACCTCCCCCTGCAAGGGCGAGGCTGCCGCGCGAAGCGCGGCGGGTGGCGGTCGTTTCCGAAGTGACCCCACCCCGGCCACCTACGGCGGCCGACCCTCCCCTTGCAGGGGAGGGATCAGACAGCGACACCCACCGCTTCACCATCGCTCTCGCATCCTCGGCGCGGCGCGAGCGGTCGCGGCGGAACTGATCGAGGCGGTGCTCGACATTGACGTCGTCGCCGCCGAGGCCACGCTCGGTGACGATGGCCGCGATCGCCGCCGCGATATCGCCCGCGCCCTCGGCCGTGGCGGCGATCACCATGCGCGCGAGGCGGGGCGGCAACGGCAATTGCCGCAGTCTGCGGCCTTCGTCGCTGATACGGCCCGCCGCATCGATCGCGCCGAGCTCGGTTAAAAGCGCGCGCGCTTCGGCGAGCGCGACGGAAGGCGGCGGATCGAGGAAGGCAAGCGTCGACGGGTCGCCCGTGCCCCACTGCGCCAGGTCGAGCACGAAGCTCGACAGGTCGGCCGATAATATCTCGGGGCGCGTATAGGCTTCGAGCGAACCGGTCTGCGGCTCGTCCCACAGCCGGTAGCAGACGCCAGGCTCGACGCGGCCGGCGCGGCCGGTGCGCTGGTCGGCGGCGGCGCGCGACACGCGCACGGTCTCAAGCCGCGTGATACCGACATCGGGCTCGTAGCGCGGCACGCGCGACAGGCCGCTGTCGATGACCACGCGGACGCCCTCGATGGTCAGCGACGTTTCGGCGATGGAGGTCGCCAGCACCACCTTGCGACGGCCAGGCGGCGACGGCGAGATCGCCTTGTCCTGCTCGCGCGCATCGAGCGCGCCGTAGAGGGCCACGATGTCGATGGCCGGATCGCGCACGCGCTCCTTCAGCAGCGTCTCTGTCCGGCGGATTTCACCGGCGCCGGGCAGAAACACCAAAGTCGAGCCGCTCTCGGCGCGGAGCGCACGCTCAACCGCGTCGGCAACCTGGTTCTCGATGCGCGCGCGCGGATCGCGTCCGAGATAGCGCATGTCGACCGGGAAGCTGCGGCCTTCGCTCTCGACGACCGGCGCACCGGATAAGAGCGAAGCGACACGCGCGCCGTCGATGGTCGCCGACATGACGAGGAGCTTGAGGTCCTCGCGCAATCCCTGTTGCGCGTCGCGCGCCAGTGCGAGGCCGAGATCGGCGTCCAAAGATCGTTCGTGGAATTCGTCGAACAGCACCGCGGCGATGCCGTCGAGCGAAGGATCGTCGAGGATCAGCCGCGTGAAGATGCCTTCGGTAACGACCTCGATGCGCGTGCGTTTGGACACCTTCGAGCCGAAACGGACGCGCAGACCGACCGTGTCGCCGACCTGCTCACCAAGCGTCGCGGCCATGCGTGCGGCCGCGGCGCGCGCGGCGAGGCGGCGCGGTTCGAGTACGAGGATCTTCTTGTCCCTCGCCCAAGGCTCGTCGATGAGCACCAAGGGCACGCGCGTCGTCTTGCCGGCGCCGGGCGGCGCGACCAGCACGGCGGCGGCGTGCGTCGCCAAGGCGGCGGTCAGAACCGGCAGCGCGGCGTCGATGGGAAGGGACGTGTCGAAGGTGCGCATGACTTCTTTTACCTCTCCCGCGGACGGGGAGAGGGAAGTTGCGGCGCCGCAGTCAATTCTTTCGCGCCCGGCCGATGCTCTCATAGGCGAAGCCATGGCGGGCGGCGTCCTCCGGCCGGTAGACGTTGCGCAAATCGACCAGCACGGGCCGCTCCATCGTCGCCTTCAACCGTTCGAAGTCGAGAGCGCGAAACTGCTCCCATTCGGTGACGATCACGAGCGCCGAGGCATCCTGCGCGCACTCGTAGCTATCTTTGCAGAAGACGACGTTAGAAACGTAGGACTTCGCCTGCTCCATGCCTTCCGGATCATAGGCGCGCACCTTGGCGCCCATGTCCTGCAAGGCCGTGATCAGCGGGATCGAGGGCGCGTCGCGCATGTCGTCGGTATTCGGCTTGAAGGTGAGGCCGAGCAGCGCGATCGTCCTGCCGCGCACGTCGCCATCCAGCGCGGCCGAAACCTTGCGCGCCATCGCACGCTTGCGCGCGTCGTTGACCGCCACGACCGCCTCGACGATGCGCAGGGGCGCCTCATTGTCCTGCCCGGTCTTCAGCAGTGCGAGCGTGTCCTTGGGGAAGCAGGAGCCGCCGTAGCCGGGACCGGCATGCAGGAATTTCGAGCCGATGCGGTTGTCGAGGCCGATGCCACGCGCGATCTCCTGCACATCGGCGCCGACCTTCTCGGCAAGATCAGCGATCTCGTTGATGAAGGTGATCTTGGTGGCGAGGAAGGCATTGGCCGCGTACTTGATCAGTTCCGCGGTGCGGCGGTCGGTGAACAGGATCGGCGAGCGGTTGAGATAGAGCGGACGATAGAGCTCGCTCATCACCTCGCGCGCGCGGTCGCCGATGCTGCCGACGACGATGCGATCGGGATGCTTGAAGTCCCGGATGGCGGCACCTTCGCGCAGGAATTCCGGGTTCGACACGACGGCGCAATCGCATCCCGGCCGCGTCTCGCCGATAATGCGCTCGACCTCGTCGCCGGTGCCGACCGGCACGGTCGACTTGGTGATGACGACCGTGAAGCCGTCAATGGCCGCTGCGATCTCACGCGCGGCTGCATAGACGAAGGTGAGGTCGGCGTGGCCGTCGCCGCGCCGCGACGGCGTGCCGACCGCGATGAAGACCGCGTCCGCTTCGGCTACCGCCGTCTTCAATTCAGTGGTGAACTTCAGTCGCCCGTCACGGACATTGCTGGCGACGAGGGCATCGAGGCCCGGCTCATAGATCGGCATGACGCCGCGTTCGAGCGCCTCGATCTTCGACATGTCCTTGTCGACGCAGGTGACCACATGGCCGAAATCGGCAAAGCAGGCCCCGGACACGAGGCCGACATAGCCGGTGCCGATCATGGCAACGCGCATACCGTCTCCATTGTGGTGGGGATTCGGATATCCGCCGAACCCGGTGGTGGATTGAATAGCAGACGATTTCCGGCGTGGCGAGTTCCTGGGCGCGCGCCAGTCATGCGGCCGCCATTCCGTCATTGACGGCCATTTTTTGGACCTCACCGCTCTGTGGATACCGCGCCTGCCGCGCGATTGATTAAGCGGCGCGGCGGGCCCACATTGCCGCCATGCCGACGTCCGCAAAATCGAAAGCAGCCCCCGCCAAGGCTGCGTCCAAAGCCTCAGCCAAGCCCGCCGACACAGCCGCGCCGGCCAACCTCGCCGCGCGTCCCTTGAAAAAGGGCGACCATGTCTTTTTGGTCGACGGCTCGGGCTACATCTTCCGCGCCTACCACGCGATCCGCTTCGAGCCGCGCACGCCGGAAGGCGTCCACGTCAATGCGGTCTACGGCTTCTGCGCCATGCTGTGGAAACTTTTGAAAGAGATGAAGCCGGAGGAGAAGCCGACGCATCTCGCCGTCGTCTTCGACAAGTCGGAGAAGACGTTCCGCACCACGGTGTACAAGGAGTACAAGGCGCACCGGCCGCCGCCGCCGGAGGACCTGATCCCGCAGTTTCCGCTGATCCGCGACGCGGTGCGCGCCTTCGAGATTCCCTGCGTCGAGCTCGCCGGCTACGAGGCCGACGACCTGATCGCGACCTATACCCGCATCGCCTGCGATGCCGGCGCCACCGCCACCATCGTCTCGTCGGACAAGGACATGATGCAGCTCGTGAACGACTGCGTCGTCATGTACGACACGATGAAGGACGTGCGGATCGGCATTCCGCAGGTCTTCGAGAAGTTCGGCGTCGGCCCCGACAAGGTCATCGAGGTGCAGTCGCTGATCGGCGATTCGACCGACAATGTGCCGGGTGTGCCGGGCATCGGCCCGAAGACGGCGGCCGAACTGATCAACACCTACGGCAATCTCGAGACCGTTCTCGAACGCGCTTCGGAGATCAAGCAGGACAAGCGCCGCCAGAGCCTTATCGACAACGCCGAAGCCGCGCGCATGTCGAAAAAGCTGGTCACGCTCGACAGCAACGTGCCGCTGGAGGTGCCGATCGACCAGCTCGGCGTGCACGAGCCGGACTACAAGAACCTCATCGCCTTTCTCAAATCGATGGGCTTCAAGACGCTGACGCAGCGCGTCGCCGAAAAAGGCGGCGTCGACGCGGCGCAGGTCGAGCCCGGCACGGCGGCGGCGGCAGCGCCGTCCGGCCGCGGCGGCGGTCAGGGCCAGCTTGCTTTGGATGCGCCCGCGCCGCGCACCACGCAGATCGGCGCGCCCGGCCCGACCGAGGCGCTGACCCCGATCTCGCTGGCGGCCAAGCGCATCGAGGCGCTGCGCGGCGCCAAATTCGACGCCGCGAAGTACACGACGATCGACACGCTCGACGCCCTGAAGCAGTGGATCGCGCGCGCGCAAGACACCGGCGTGCTGGCGATCAAGACCGAGACCAACAGCCTCGATCCGATGCAGGCGGCGCTGTGCGGCATTGCGCTGGCGGTGGCGCCGAACGAGGCCGGCTATCTGCCGCTCGGCCATCGCGAGGCCAGCGATTCCGAAGCGTCCGGGCTTTTCGCCGCCAAGCTTTGCGCCGGCCAGGTGCCGGAGCGCGAGGCGATTCAAGCGCTCAAAGCCGTGCTCGAAGATAATTGCGTGACCAAGATCGGCCACGACGTGAAGCGCGACTTCCTGGTGCTCGCGACGCGCGGCATCCGCATCGGCGCGGTCGACGACGTCATGCTGATGTCCTACGTGCTCGACGCCGGCAAAAGCGCGCACGACATGTCGAGCCTGAGCGAGCGTTATTTCAACCGCTCGCCGTCGCGCTTCACCGACGTCAAGTCGAAGGACAAGGCCCTGTTCACGCCAGAGGCGACGCCGATCCCGCGCGCCGCATCCTATGCGGCTGAAGACGCCGACGCGGCGCTGCGGCTCTGGAGCGCGCTGAAGCCGCGCATGGCGGCCGAGCACGTCGTCAGCGTCTACGAAACGCTCGAGCGCGCGATGCCGCGCGTGCTCGCCCGTATGGAGGAGCGCGGCATCGCCATCGATCAGGCGGTGCTGTCGCGCCTGTCGAACGACTTCGGCAAGAAGCAGGTCGCGCTCGAGCAGGAGATCAACACGATCGCCGGCACGCCCGTCAATGTCGGCAGCCCGAAGCAACTCGGCGATATTCTGTTCGGGCAGATGGGCCTGCCCGGCGGCAGCAAGACGAAGACCGGACAATGGTCGACCACCGCGCGCGAGCTCGAAGAGCTGGCCGAACAGGGCCACGAATTGCCGCGGAAGATCCTCGACTGGCGGCAGGTGTCGAAGCTGCGCTCGACCTATACCGAGGCGCTGCCGACCTACGTCAATCCGACCAGCAAGCGCGTGCACACGTCCTACGCGCTCGCGGCGACCTCGACCGGGCGGCTGTCGTCGTCCGAGCCGAACTTGCAGAACATCCCGGTTCGCACCGAAGACGGCCGCAAGATCCGCAAGGCTTTCGTGGCGGCGCCGGGCATGAAGCTCGTCTCCGCCGATTATTCGCAGATCGAGTTGCGGCTCCTGGCCGAGGTCGCCGAGGTGCCGACGCTGCGGCAGGCGTTCAAGGACGGCATCGACATCCACGCGATGACGGCGTCGGAAATGTTCGGCGTACCGGTGAAGGACATGCCGGCCGAGGTGCGCCGACGCGCCAAGGCCATCAACTTCGGCATCATCTACGGCATCTCGGCCTTCGGACTCGCCAACCAACTCGGCATCGAACGCAATGAGGCCGGCGACTACATCAAGAAATACTTCGAGCGCTTCCCGGGCATTCGCGACTACATGGACGAGACGCGGGATTACTGCCGCGAGCGCGGCTACGTGCTGACGCTGTTCGGACGCAAGTGCCACTACCCCGACATCAAGGCGTCGAACCCCTCGATCCGCTCCTTCAACGAGCGCGCGGCGATCAATGCGCGCTTGCAGGGCTCGGCCGCCGACATCATCCGCCGCGCCATGATGCGCATGGAGCCGGCGCTCGAGGAGGCCAAGCTCAAAGCGCAGATGCTGCTCCAGGTGCACGACGAATTGATCTTCGAG
>DATCFB010000166.1:0-3981 GCA_036509755.1 Pseudolabrys sp.
TTCTTGGTCTTTCGTTGACTTACAGAGGTCATAAATAACGTTACAAGACCGTCGCGTCGGCCGGGTCCGCCAGGAACCCGTCCGCGCCCCGCGCGCATTCCGAACCCGCGCCAAGGACCGCAACATCATGTCCCGTCAGGACGCCAACGCCCTTTTTGCCCGAACCTCGTTCCTCTACGGCGGCAACGCCGCCTACATCGAAGACCTCTACGCCCGCTACGAGAACGACCCCACGGCGGTCGATGCCGAATGGCGGGATTTCTTCCAAAGCCTGAAGGACGACCGCGCCGCGGTGGTGAAGAGCGCCGAAGGCGCCTCCTGGACGAAGCCGAACTGGCCGCTACGCCCGAACGACGATCTCGTCGCCGCGCTCGACGGCAACTGGGCCGAGACCGAGAAGAAGATCGGCGACAAGATCGCGGGCAAAGCTCAAGCCAACGGCGTCGAACTCTCCTCCGCCGACGTGATGCAGGCGACGCGCGATTCGATCCGCGCGCTGATGCTGATCCGCGCCTACCGCATCCGCGGCCACTTCCACGGCAAGCTCGATCCGCTCGGCATCCAGGCCGAGCCCAACGAAGAAGAACTCGAACCCGCGTCCTACGGCTTTACCGACGCCGATCTCGACCGCAGGATCTTCCTCGACAACGTGCTCGGCCTCGAATTCGCGTCGATGCGCGAGATCGTCTCCATCCTGCGCCGCACCTATTGCCAGACGCTCGGCATCGAGTTCATGCACATCTCCAATGCCGCGCAGAAGGCGTGGATTCAGGAGCGCATCGAGGGCCGCGACAAGGAAATTCAATTCACCCGCGAGGGCAAGCGCGCGATCCTGAACAAGCTGGTCGAGGCGGAAGGCTTCGAGAAATTCCTCGACGTCAAATACACCGGCACCAAGCGCTTCGGGCTCGACGGCGCCGAGGCGCTGATCCCGGCGCTTGAGCAAATCATCAAGCGCGGCGGCAATCTCGGCGTGAAAGAGATATGCATCGGCATGTCGCACCGCGGCCGCCTGAATGTTCTCACGCAGGTGATGGGCAAGCCGCACCGCGTCCTGTTCCACGAGTTCAAGGGCGGCTCGGCGACGCCGGAAGAGGTCGAAGGCTCCGGCGACGTGAAGTATCACCTCGGCGCCTCGTCGGACCGCGAGTTCGACGGCAACAAGGTGCATCTGTCGCTGTCCCCGAATCCGTCGCATCTGGAGATCGTCGATCCGGTAACGCTCGGCAAAGTGCGGGCCAAGCAGGATCAGCACGGCTGCCCGATCGACGACCGCACACCGGTGCTGCCGCTGCTGATTCACGGCGATGCGGCCTTTGCCGGGCAGGGCGTGGTCGCCGAATGCTTCGGCCTCTCCGGTCTCAAGGGCTATCGCACCGGCGGTTCGCTGCATTTCATCGTCAACAATCAGATCGGCTTCACCACCTATCCGCGCTACTCGCGCTCGTCGCCTTATCCGTCCGACGTCGCGAAGATGATCGACGCGCTGATCTTCCACGTGAACGGCGACGATCCGGAAGCGGTGACATTCGCGGCCAAGGTCGCGACCGAATACCGGATGAAATTCCAGCACCCCGTCGTTATCGACATGTGGTGCTACCGGCGGTTCGGTCACAACGAAGGCGACGAGCCTTCGTTCACCCAGCCGCTGATGTACAAGACGGTCCGTTCCCATCCGACGACGCTGGAGATTTATTCGAAGAAGCTGATCGCGGAGGGTGTCGTCACCGAGGGCGAAGTCGAGAAGATGCGCGCCGACTGGCGCGCGCGGCTCGACGTCGAACAGGAGGCGGGGCAGGGCTACAAGGCGAACAAGGCCGATTGGCTCGACGGCCGCTGGGCGGGGCTCAAGGCCGCTGCCGATGCCGACGATCCGCGCCGCGGCAACACAGGCGTCGAAGCCGACGTGCTGCGCGAGATCGGCAAGAAGATCACGACAGTGCCGGACGGCTTCAACGTGCATCGCACGGTGCAGCGCTTCCTCGACCATCGCGCCAAGTCGATCGAGACCGGCGAGGGCATCGACTGGGCGACCGGCGAGGCGCTGGCCTTCTCATCGCTGTTGCAGGAAGGCACGCCGGTGCGCCTGTCCGGCCAGGACTCCGAACGCGGCACCTTTTCGCAGCGTCACTCGGTGCTGTTCGATCAGGAGACCGAAGAGCGCTACGTGCCGTTCAACCATCTCGGCGAGGGCCAGGCCCGCTACGAGGTGCTGAACTCGATGCTGTCGGAAGAGGCAGTGCTCGGCTTCGAGTACGGCTATTCGACCGCCGAGCCGAATACGCTGACGTTGTGGGAAGCGCAGTTCGGCGACTTCGCCAACGGCGCGCAGGTGGTGTTCGACCAGTTCATCTCATCCGGCGAGCGCAAATGGTTGCGCATGTCCGGGCTCGTCTGTCTGTTGCCGCACGGCTACGAGGGCCAGGGACCGGAGCATTCGTCCGCGCGTCTCGAGCGCTTCCTCCAGATGTGCGCCGAGGACAACATGCAGGTGGCCAACTGCACGACGCCGGCTAACTACTTCCACATCCTGCGGCGCCAGTTGAAGCGCGAGATCCGCAAGCCGCTCATCCTGATGACGCCGAAGTCGCTGCTGCGCCACAAGCGGGCGGTGTCGCGGCTCGACGAGATGACGACCGGCACCACATTCCACAGGCTCCTGTGGGACGATGCGCAATATCTCAAGGGCGAGAAGGTCCAACTCGTCGCCGACGACAAAATCCGCCGCGTTGTGCTCTGCACGGGCAAGGTCTATTACGACCTCTACGAGGAGCGCGAGAAGCGCGGCATCGACGACATCTACATCCTGCGCATCGAGCAGCTCTATCCGTTCCCGACCAAGGCGCTGGTAGCGGAGCTCTCGCGCTTCAAGCAGGCCGAGATCGTCTGGTGTCAGGAGGAGCCGCGCAACATGGGCGCGTGGTTCTTCGTCGACGTGTTCCTGCAATGGGTGCTGAACAACATCAACGCCAAGCACAGGCAGGCGCGTTACGCCGGACGTCCCGCCTCGGCCTCGACCGCCGTCGGTCAGATGTCGAAGCACCTGGCACAGTTGAAGCAGTTCCTCGACGAGGCGCTGGCGTAGGGACTCGATCCGTCATCCTGAGGTGGCCGCGCAGCGGCCCTCGAAGGATGCCGGGCACCACATTGGTCGCCGCCCACCGATCTCAATTATATCCGAGATCGGACTCAAATTGAGCAAGTCGGCTTTGCCGACTTGCGGGGGGCTTGCGCTCCGCGCTCGCTCCTCAGGGTGACGGATCACTTGATTGAGACGAGAGAAACATCATGGCTGACATCCGCGTCCCGACTCTCGGCGAATCGGTCACCGAAGCGACCGTCGGCAAATGGTTCAAGAAGCCGGGCGATCCGGTCGCCGTCGACGAGCCTTTGGTCGAGCTCGAGACCGACAAGGTGACGCTGGAAGTGCCGGCGCCCGCTGCCGGCGTGCTTGGCGACATCGCGGTCAAGGACGGTGCCACGGTCGCCGTCGGCGCGCTGCTCGGCTCGATCACCGAAGGCGGCGCCGGAGCCACGTCATCGAAACCAGCCGCCGCCACCAAGCCCGCGGCCAGCGCCACCGGTGCGCCGGACGAGAAGACCGGCAAGACCAAACCGATCAATGCCGGCCCGGAAGAGCCGCAACCGCGCGAAATGCCCAAAGCCGCGGGCGTGCCCGCGGCGTCCTCAATGCCAATGCCGCCGTCAGTGAAGAAATTGTCCGCCGAAAGCGGCGTCGACGCCGGCAAGGTCGAGGGCACCGGCAAGCACGGCCAGGTGACCAAAGGCGACATGTTGTCCGCGATCGAGCGCGCCGCCGCGGCACCGACGCCGGTCCCCGGGCCGGCTCAGGTGCAGATGCGCGCGCCGTCGCCGGCAGACGATGCCGCCCGCGAAGAGCGCGTGCACATGACGCGGCTTCGCCAGACCATCGCGCGCCGGCTCAAGGACGCGCAGAATACCGCCGCCATGCTGACGACC
>DATCFB010000167.1:0-2184 GCA_036509755.1 Pseudolabrys sp.
CATCTTGTCCTGCAAGACTTCGAGGTCGCGGGCGATGTGCGTGCCGACGACGTCCGGCCGCGTGGCGAGAAACTGGCCGAGCTTGACGTAGGTCGGCCCGAGCCGCGTCAGTGCGGCGCCGAGGCGGCTGGTGCCGTCACCCGCACGTGGACGCTCGATCAGGCGCGCGGCGGTGATCGCCCAGACGGCCGGCAGCGGCAATGGCCGCGTATCGACCAATCCGAGCACGCCTTCGCGCGCAAACACGAAGCCCGCGCGCGCCAGCCGGACGAGATGCGAGGTGGTGGAGATCACAACTTCCAGCCCGAATGCAGCGCGACGACGCCACCCGTCATCTGCCGGAAGCTGACGCGGCGGAAGCCGGCCTGTTCCATCATGCGGGCGAAGGCCTGCGGCCGCGGAAATTTACGGATCGACTCGACGAGATATTGATAGGCCTCGCGGTCGCCGGTCACCGCCTGGCCGATGCGCGGAATCACCTGGAATGAGTAGAGCTCGTACAGCGCGTCAAGCCCGGGCACATCGATCGACGAGAATTCGAGGCAGAGGAAGCGGCCGCCAATCCTCAAGACGCGAACGGCCTCTTTCAGTGCGCGATCAATGCGCGGCACGTTTCGGATCCCGAAGGCGATACTAACGCAGTCGAAGCTCTTGTCGGCGTAGGGAAGCTCCTCGGCATTGCCCTGCTCGAAGGTGACGGCGTGGTCGAGGCCACGTTGCGCCGCGCGCTCGGCGCCGACCGCCAGCATCTCGGCATTGATGTCGCAGACCGTGACGCGGGTGTTGGACCCGCCCGCTTGGGCCGTGCGGAAGGCGATGTCGCCGGTGCCGCCGGCGAGGTCGAGGAGTTTGAACGGCCGATCGTTCTTCGGCGGGTTGACGGCGGTCAGGAGCGCGTCCTTCCAAGCGCGATGCAGGCCGCCGGACATAAGGTCGTTCATCAGGTCGTAGCGACGGGCGACCGAATGGAAGACGTCATCGACCCGCCCCTGCTTCTCGTCGAGCGGGATGGTCGAATAGCCGAAATGGGTCTCGTCGCGGGGCGCCGCCATGGCCGATAGTCCTTTGCGGGCAGGACCATAGCGCGCGGAACGCGGGGGCGCTATGTGTGACTAAGACCCTCCCGCGAAGTGGTTACGAGGCCCGGATGCCCGAACTCCCCGAAGTCGAAACCGTGCGTCGCGGGCTCGCGCCTGCCATGGAGGGCGCGCGCGTCGATAAGGTCGAGGTGCGGCATCGCGGCCTGCGCTGGCCGATCGCCAAGGATTTCGAGAAGCGCATCGAGGGCAAGACGATCGACGGCCTCGGTCGCCGTGCCAAATACCTTACCGCCGACCTGTCGTCCGGCGACGTGCTGGTGATGCATCTCGGCATGTCAGGCTCATTTCGCGTCGGCAAGGATGCGAAACCCGGCGTCTATTATCACGAGCGCTCGAAGAGCCCGGCGCACGATCATGTCGTCTTTCATATGTCGAACGGGCAGACCATTACCTTCAACGATCCGCGTCGCTTCGGCTCGATGAAGCTGGTGCCGCGCGCCAAGATCGACGAGGAACCGCTGCTGCGGGCGCTAGGCCCCGAGCCGCTCGGCAACGCGTTCGACGCCGCAATGCTGGCGAAAGCCTGCGCCGGCAAGACAACATCGCTGAAGGCGGCGCTGCTCGATCAGCGGGTCGTCGCTGGGCTCGGCAACATCTATGTCTGCGAGGCGCTGTTTCGCGCGCACCTGTCTCCGAAGCGGCGTGCCTCGACCATCGCCGACCGCAACGGCAGACCGAACGCGCGCGCCGAGGCTTTGGTCCACGCCATCAAGGCGGTGCTCAATGCCGCTATCAAGGCCGGCGGCTCGTCGTTGCGTGACCATCGCCGCACCGACGGCTCGCTCGGCGACTTCCAGCACACCTTCCTGGTTTATGATCGCGAGGGGCAGCCCTGTCCTGACGGCTGCAAGGGCACGGTCAAACGCATCGTGCAGGCCGGGCGCTCGACCTTCTACTGCCCGTCGTGCCAGAAATAGCGGTCATTCGAGGGAAAAGCGCATGGCCTACGAGAATATCATCGTCGAGACAAAGGGCCGGGTTGGCGTCATCCGCCTGAACAGGCCAAACGCGTTGAACGCGCTGAACAGGGCGCTCATCGCCGAATTGACGCTGGCGATCGATGCCTTCGAGGCCGATTCCAATA
>DATCFB010000168.1:0-14431 GCA_036509755.1 Pseudolabrys sp.
ATGCCTCTCACCGACAAGATGCTCGCCCGCAAGGAAGGCAGCGTTGGCTATCTTACCTTCAACAATCCGGAGCGGCACAACGCCGTGTCGCTGGAGATGTGGGAGGCGGGCGCGCATTATCTGGCGGAGTTCAAGAACGACAATTCGGTCCGCCTGGTGGTCGTCACCGGGGCGGGCGGCAAGGCCTTCGTCTCGGGCGCCGATATTTCGCGGTTCGAGAAGGAGCGTTCGTCCAAGGAGGCGATCGACCGCTACAACGTCGTCGTCGACCAAGCCTACACCGCGTTCTCCGACTTTCCCAAGCCGACCATCGCGATGATCCGCGGCTACTGCATCGGCGGCGGCGTCGGGCTGGCACTGTGCTGCGACATGCGCATCTGCACGGAGAATTCCAAGTTCGGCGTGCCCGCGGCCAAGCTTGGCCTCGGCTACGGCTTCAAGGGCATCAAGAAGCTGGTCGACGTCGTCGGCCCCTCCTATGCCAAGGAGATTTTCTACACGGCGCGGCAATTCACCGCGGCCGAGGCGCATGGAATGGGGCTCGTCAATCGCGTCGTACCGGACGCCGACCTCGAGACCTATGTGAAGGGTTATGCCGAGACGATCAGCGCCAACGCCCCGCTGACAGTCGACTCGGTGAAGTTCATCGTCGCCCAGGCGGTGACGGAGGAATCCAAGCGGGACCTCAAGACCTGCGCCGACCTGGTTAGCGCCTGCTTTGCCAGCCGCGATTACACGGAAGGCCGCACCGCTTTCATGGAAAAGCGCAAGCCGCGGTTCACCGGCTCATGATAGGCTTGGCGGCCGCCGTCCGAGAATGAACACGGGCGCGCGGGGTTTATTACGATAAGCCGCGCACAAGCGAAAAAAGCGGCGTCGCGTGGGGAGGACAAGGTTTGGCTTCGGTCGAATTGCGCTCGCTGACGAAACGGTACGGCGAGGCCGCGGTGGTCGACGACGTCTCGCTGACGATCGCGCACGGCAATCTGGTCTGCCTGCTCGGGCCGTCCGGCTGCGGCAAGACCACCACGCTGCGGCTGATTGCCGGCTTCGTCGAGCCGAGCGCCGGTGAAATCCGGGTCGGCGATCGCGTTCTGTCCTCGCGGTCGCAGACCGTGCCGCCCGAGCGGCGCAACATGTCGATGATCTTCCAGAGCTACGCGCTGTGGCCGCACATGACGGTTGCCGAGAACATCATCTACGGATTGAAGCTTCGCAAGATCGACCGCGCGGCCATCGCCCAGAAGCTCGATGCCATTCTGGCCACGACCAAGCTGGCGCCGCTGGCGCAGCGCTACCCGGGTGAATTGTCGGGCGGGCAGCAGCAGCGCGTGGCGCTGGCCCGCGCGCTCATCGTCGAGCCGGAGACGCTGCTGCTCGACGAGCCGTTGTCCAACCTCGACGCGAACCTGCGCGAGGAGATGCGGTTCGAGGTGCGCCGTCTCCACGACGAATACCGCTATACGACCGTCTATGTGACGCACGACCAGTCCGAGGCCATGACCACGGCCGACCTCATCGCCGTGATGAACGGCGGCAAGATCGAGCAGGCCGGATCACCGGAAGACATCTTCGATCGGCCGCAATCCGAATTCGTCGCCCGGTTCATCGGTGCGAGCAACGTCATTCGCGCAAAAGGTCTCGACGCGACGCACGCCGAATTCTCCGGCGTCGCGCTGGCCTGCGTCGGAGAATCGATGGCGACTGGTGCCGATGTGCCGATCTCGATTCGGCCGCATGACATCGGCCTGTCGGCGCGCCAGACGCACGACAACGTCAATGTCGTGCCGGCGACGGTGGCGCGGCAGGTCTTCCTCGGCGGCACCCGTGATTACGTCGTCGAAGCGCGCAACGGTACACAGTTGCGCGTACTTACGGCCGCCTCGGAGAACATTCCGACGGGAACCGAGGTCTGGCTGCATCTGCCGCCCGACCGCTGCCGGGCGCTGAGCCGGTAGCCAATAACAAGAAACGTCAAATCGAAACCACGGAGGATACGCGATGACAGAGTTTCGAATTTCACGCCGCGACCTGATGATCGGATCGAGCGCGCTCGCCGCCGGCGGCATGTTCTCGACCCAGGTCCTCTCGGCCGCGCCGCCGGCGAGCGCCGTGACGCCGCAGCTCGTCGAGGCGGCGAAGAAGGAAGGCAAGGTCGTCTGGTACACGTCGGTCGACCTGCCGTTGGCCGAGAAAATCGGCAAGTCGTTCGAGGCCAAGTATCCGGGCGTCTCCGTCCGGGTCGAGCGTTCGGGCGCGGAGCGCGTTTTCCAGCGCATCGGCCAGGAATATGCCTCGAACATTCACGCCGTCGACGTCGCCAATTCCTCCGATGCCGCGCATTTCATCATCTGGAAGAATCAGAAGATGCTCGAGGCCTATGTTCCCGAGGACGTCGCCAAGTTCTATCCGGTCGAGCACAAGGACACAGACGGCATGTTCGCCAGCTTCCGCGTCTGGCTGTGCATCATCGCCTACAACACCAATTTGGTGAAAAAGGAGGAGGCGCCGAAGAGCTACGCCGATCTGCTCGATCCGAAATGGAAAGGCAAGATCGTCAAGGCTCATCCGGGCTACAGCGGCACGATCATGACCGCGACCTACCAGATGCAGCGCGATCTCGGCTGGGGTTACTTCGAGAAGCTCGCCAAGCAGAACGTCATGCAGGTGCAGTCGTCGGCCGATCCGCCGAAGCGTCTGGCGCTCGGCGAGCGCGCGGTGATGGCGGACGGCAACGAGTACAACATCTTCGAACTCATGGACAAGCATGGGCCGGTCGCGCCGGTCTATGCCACCGAAGGCTCGCCGCTGATCGTCGGCCCGACCGGCATGTTCAAAGCCGCGCCCAATCCGAATGCGGCGAAGCTGTTCTGCAACTACAGCTTCTCGCCGGAATGCCAACAGTTCATCATCGACCTTGGCGGTCTGCGCTCGATGCATCCGCACACGAAGGAGAAGGCCGGCCGCACGCCGTTCAAGGACATCAAGACGATGAAGGACGACCCCGCCGCCGTCGCTAAGATGGCCGACGAGATCAAGCAGCATTACGTCAAGCTGTTCCACGTCTAGGCCGCGATACCGCAAGAGAACGCGGCGCGAAACAAAGAGGCGAACATGGCAAGGATGACAGTCAACCGGCGCGACGTCCTCAAGGGCGGCGCCACACTGGCGGCCACAACCGTGTTCGCCTCGCCGCTTCGCGCCGCGCCGCCGCCGGCGGAAGCGATCACGCCGGCGCTGATCGAGGCGGCGAAGAAAGAGGGTGCGGTGACGTTCTACACCGCCATGGACCTTGCCTTCGCCGAGCGGCTCGGCCGCGTCTTCGAGCAGAAATTCGCCGGCATCAACGTCCATGTCGAGCGGTCCGGCGCCGAGCGCGTCTTCCAGCGCATCGGCCAGGAATACCGGAGCAACATTCACGCCGTTGACGTCGTCAACACCGCCGATCAGTCGCACGTCATCTACTGGAAGCGGCAGGGCTGGCTGGCGGCCTACCTGCCGGACGATGTCGTCAAATATTACGACAAGAAATACTACGATCCCGACGGCCTCGCGATCGTCACGCGCGTTCTGGTGTCGCCGTTCGGCATAAACACCAATCTGGTGAAGATGGACGACGCGCCGAAGAGCTTCGCCGATCTGCTCAATCCGAAATGGAAGGGCAGGATGGTGAAGGGGCATCCGGCCTATAGCGGCACCATCATGAACGCGACGTTCCAGATCGCGCGCGACCTCGGCTGGGACTACTTCGAGAAGCTTGCCAAGCAGAACGTCCTGCAAGTCCAGTCGGCCACTGATCCGCCGAAGCGGATCGCGCTCGGCGAGCGCGCCATCATGATCGACGGCGCCGGGTATCTGGTCATCCGCGGCAAGGAGGCGGGCCAGCCGGTCGACGTCATCTATCCTTCCGAGGGAACGCCGGTCGCGACCAGCCCGAGCGTGCTGATGAAGGCCGCGCCGCATCCGAACGCCGGCAAGCTGTTTCAGAACTGGATGCACGCGCGCGAGGGCCAGCAGCTCCTCATCGACTATGCGCGCCAGTATTCGCCGCACAGCCAGGCGGTGGAGAAGCCCGGCGTGCGCAAGCTCTCCGACATCAAGCTGATGCGCGAGGACCCCGAGGCCGTCGAGAAGGCCGCCGACGAGGTCAAGCGCCGCTACACGCAGTACTTCAAGGTGTGACCATGCCGACGGGACAAAGGCAGGGCGGGCCATGACGGTCGCCCTTCCGGCAACGCGTGCGCAACGGCGTTTTGGCTTCGATCTGACGAAGCCGGTGCTCTATCTGTTCGCGGCCGTGCTGTGCGTTCTGATCGTGCTGCCGCTGTCGTGGCTGTTCATCTACAGCCTCACCGACCAGAAAGGCGCGTTTACGCTCGTCAATTTCTATCGTCTGTTCAGCGAATCCTCCTTCTACGATCCGCTCGTCACCACCTTCATC
This sequence comes from Pseudolabrys sp., assembly GCA_036509755.1. Taxonomy (GTDB): domain Bacteria; phylum Pseudomonadota; class Alphaproteobacteria; order Rhizobiales; family Xanthobacteraceae; genus Pseudolabrys. The sequence continues at coordinate 4,442 of DATCFB010000168.1, forward strand.
ATCTCGATCTCGTCGGCGCTGATCTGCTGCACGGTCGCCGCGCCGATGGCGTGGCTGGTGGCGCGCACGGACCTGCCGTTCGCCGGCCTCGTCCGCGCGCTGGTGACGGCCTCGTTCGTCACGCCGCCCTTCCTCGGCGCCATCGCCTGGGAATTGTTGGCCGCGCCGAACAGCGGGCTGCTCAATCAAATCTTCCGTGCGCTCACCGGCGCGGAGCGGGACGAGCACCTGTTCAACATCTACACGGTGGAAGGGATCATTTTCGTCATCGCCTGCTACACGTTTCCTTATGTCTTCGTGCTGGTGGCGAATGCGCTCGATCGTACGCCGGGCGAGCTCGAAGACGCCTCGTCGATTCTCGGCGGCGGACGCTGGTACACGGCGCGGCGCGTCACGATTCCGCTGGTGCTGCCGGCGCTGCTGGCCGGCGGGCTCGTCGCCTTCTTGCAGGCAATGACGTTGTTCGGTTCGCCGGCAATCCTGGCCCTCCCGGCCGGCTTCCACACCATGACGACAAAAATCTGGAGCCTGTTCCAGTTTCCGCCGAAGCCGGAGCTTGCCGCCGCCGCTTCGCTGCCGCTCCTCGTGCTCACGGTGCTGTTGTTGCGTGCCGAGCACATGATCCTCGGCCGGCGCGGCTATTCAGTGGTCGGCGGCAAATACGGCGCGCCGCGGCTTATCCCGCTGCGCGCCTGGCGCTGGCCGGCATTCGGCGTCTGCACGGCGATGTTGATGCTGCCGGTGTTCCTGCCCTACGCCGCGCTATTCAACGCCGCTTTCTCCCCGATCGCGACCACGTTCGTGACGTTCAAGACCGCTACCTGGCAGAACGTGCATTTCGTGGTTTTCGAGCTCTCGGCCATGTCATTGGCACTCAAGAACACCATCATCCTCGGGACCTCCGCGGCGACCGTCGGAACGGCAATCGCGCTTGTGATCGCTTATGTGACGACGCGGCAGGCAGTAGCCGGCTGGCGCGTACTCGGCTTCCTCGCCACCGCGCCGATTGCCATTCCCGGCATCGTCCTCGGCGTCGGCCTGTTCCTGAGCTATACACGCGAGCCTTTCGTGCTCTACGGCACGTTGTGGATCCTCCTCATCGCCTTCGTCACGATTGCGCTGCCGTCGGCCTATCAGCAGCTCCAGGCTGCCTTCCGCACCATTCACCCGGAGTTGGAGGACGCCAGCCGCATCCTCGGAGCGACACGGCTGCGCTGCTTGTGGCAGATCACCGCGCCGCTGTTGCGCACCGGTATTGTCGCCACCTGGTGCTTCATCTTCGTCGGCGTCATGCGTGAGTTGTCGGCGGCGATCATCCTGTTCACATCCCAGACCAAAGTGGTATCTGTGCTGATCTACGATCTCAACGAGAGCGGCGATCTCGGCGCCATCTCGGTGATCGGTCTCGGGATGCTCTTCATCACCCTCGCCGTGGTCATCGCCGTCAACAGGATCCCCGGCTTCGGTACGGTCCGCTTCACAACGTAAATCCCATGGACGCCAAACTTCCCGCCGTCTCGCTCGCCGAACAACTGGCCGGGCGCATCGCCGCGCTACGCGCCGACGCTTTGCCCGCCGGCGTGCGCGCCAAGTGCGAAGACCTGCTGATCGACGTCGCCGGTCTTTGTGCCACCGCGCGCAACGAGGACTACGTCAAGGCGGTGCTCGCCGGCCTCGACGACGACGGCCCGTGCACGGCGATCGGCCATACCCGCACGCTGAGTTCGGCCGGCGCGGCGCTCGTCAACGGCACGGCCGCGCACGGCGAGGACTTCGACGATACGTTCGAGGGCGGCCCTGTCCACGCCGGCGCGGTGATCGTGCCGGCCGTGCTCGCCGTCTGTGAGCGGCATGGCCGCGGCGGGCCCGACGCGCTCCTCGGCATCGCCGTCGGATGCGAGGTCATGTGCCGGCTGTCGACCGTGGTGCCCAAGGCCGTGCACAAGGCCGGTTTCCATCCGACCGCGATCTTCGGCGCCATGGGCGCTGCCGTCGGCGTCGGCGCCGCGCTCGGCCTGCCGCAGAAACAGATCGTCGACGCGCTCGGCATCGCCGGCAGCATGGCCTCCGGCATCATCGAATATCTCGCCGAGGGCACATGGACCAAGCGCATGCATCCCGGCTGGGCGGCGCAGTCAGGCCTGCGCGCGGCGTTGCTCGCACGTGGCGGCTTCCTCGGGCCGCGCACGGTGTTCGAGGGGGTGCACGGCCTGTTCCACGGCTTCGCACACACGACCAAGGGCGACTTTGACGCTCTGATCGGCGACTTCGCCGAACGCTGGGTGATCGAGACGCTCGCCTTCAAGCCCTATCCGTGCGGGACCATGGCGCACCCTTACATCGATTGCGCCAAGCGGCTTGCCGCCCGCGGCATCAAGCCCATCGACGTGAAAGAACTCGTCTGCGAGGTGGCCGAAGGCACGGTGCATCGCCTGTGGGAGCCGCTCGCGGTCAAGCAGCAGCCGCCGAACTGTTACGCGGCAAAGTTCGCGACGCCGTTCATCCTGGCGACGGGCTTCGTCAAGGGCGGCGTCGGCCTCGACGCCTTCACCGAGAGCGCGGTCAACGACCCCGACGTGCTGGCACTCGCCGCCAAGGTTCGCTACGTCATCGATCCCGATAATCCTTATCCGAACGGCTTCACCGGCCACATCCGCGCTGTGCTCAACGATGGGCGCGTGGTCGAGGAACGGCAGCCGCATTTCCGTGGCGGCGCCAACGAACCGCTGACGCGCGCGGATATCGAGGAAAAGTTCACGCTCAGTGCCCGTCATGGCGGCTGGGATGCCGCGCGCAGCGCGGCCGCGCTGAAGCTGCTGGCGACATTGTATCAAGGGCCGATCGATCTGAAATCTCTGCGGGGATAATCGATGAGTGAACACGAACTCGCCGGCAAAGTCGCCATCGTCACCGGCGCCGGGCGCAATATCGGCCGCGCCATCGCGCTCAAGCTTGCTCGCTCCGGTGCGGCATTGGTCGTGAACGCACGCGCGAACGCTGCCGAGGCGGATGGCGTCGTGCGCGAAATCGAAGCCTCGGGCGGCAGGGCGGTCAGCGTGATCGGTGACGTCGCCGATGCCAAGGTCGCCGACACTTTGGCCGCCGCCGCGCTCAAGCAGTTCGGCCGCATCGACATCCTCGTGAACAACGCGGCGCTTCGGCGCGAGAAGCCGATCACCGAGATGAGCTACGCCGAGTGGCGCGAGGTGATGGACGTGACGCTCGACAGCGCATTCCATTGCGTGAAGGCGTGCCTGCCGGCGTTGCGCAAGAACGGCGGCGCCATCGTCAATGTCGGCGGTATGAGCGCGCATATCGGTTCCAAGCACAGGGCGCATGTGATGGCCGCCAAGGCCGCGCTCGTCGGCTTTACGCGCGGGCTTGCGCACGATCTCGCCGTCGACCGCATTTCGGTCAACTGCGCCGTACCCGGCGCCATCGACACCTCGCGCGCGGCGGGCGCCACGCCGGCGCATCATCTCACCCACGGCACCATTACCGGCGAGTGCGGTACGTCCGAGGACGTCGCCGCGCTGGTGCATTTCCTCTGTACGCCGGCGGCGCATTACGTCACGGGGCAGGCGATCCACGCCAACGGCGGCGCCTATCTGGGGTCGTAGTTCCTGTCATGGCCTGGCCTGTCCCGGCCATCCCGCTTAGGCGGGCACCGGGCCTTCCTATGCGGGGTCACCGGGACAAGCCCGGTGACGACAATCGGGAAAAAATGCTAATCCAGCGGCGGATTTCGTCCGCGCAAAATGGAGTGCCGCATGTACACCGACCTTGCTCTCTACATCGACGGAAAATGGCTCAAAGGCGAAGGCCGCAAAGGCGAGGACGTCATCAACCCTGCGACCGGCAAGGCGCTGGCGCATCTTCCGCATGCCAGCAAGGCCGATCTCGACCATGCGCTCGCCGCCGCCGAGAAGGGCTTCGCGGTGTGGAAAGCCACCTCGGCCTATGACCGCTCCAAGATCATGCGCAAGGCGGCGGACCTCCTGCGCGAGCGCGCCGATCACGTCGCCCGCGTGCAGACACAGGAACAGGGCAAGCCCTTCCCGGAGTCACGTGGCGAGGTGATGACCTCCGCCGACATCATCGACTGGTATGCCGAGGAGGGCCGCCGCGCCTATGGACGCATCGTGCCGGGCCGGCAGAAGGGCGTGCGCCAGATCGTCACGCAGGAGCCGGTCGGCGTCGTCGCCGCCTTCACGCCGTGGAATTTTCCGACGCTGACGCCGGTGCGCAAGATCGCCGGCGCGCTGGCGGCCGGATGCTCGCTCATCATCAAGGCGTCTGAGGAAACCCCCGGCGGCTGCGTGGAGCTTGTGAAGTGCTTCGCCGATGCGGGCGTGCCCGCGGGTGTGCTGAACCTCGTGTTCGGCGTGCCGTCGGAAGTCTCCGAGCACCTCATCCCGTCGCCGATCGTGAAGAAGATTTCCTTCACCGGCTCGATTCCCGTGGGCAAGCATCTCGCGGCGCTCGCCGCCAAGGGCATGAAGCGCGCCACCATGGAGCTCGGCGGACATTCCCCGGTCGTCGTCTTCGCCGATACCGATCCGGAAAAGGCGGCCGACGTCATTGCCGCGTTCAAGTATCGCAATGCCGGCCAGGTCTGCATCTCGCCGACGCGCTTCTACGTCCAGGAGCAGTCCTATCCGAAGTTTCTGGCGCGCTTCACGGAATACGCGAAGGGCATCAAGCTCGGTGACGGTCTCGAGAAGGGCACGAGCATGGGGCCGCTCGCAAATCCGCGCCGGCTCGACGCGATGGAGTCGTTCGTCAACGACGCCAAGGAGCGCGGCGGCAAGATCCAGACGGGCGGCTCGCGTCACGGCAACCAGGGCTTCTTCTTCCAGCCGACGGTGATTACCGACGTGCCGGACGATTCCAAAATCATGACGCAGGAGCCGTTCGGGCCGGTGGCGCCGATCGTGCCGTTCAAGACTTTCGACGAGGTCGTCGAGCGCGCCAACTCGCTCGAATACGGCCTCGCCGCTTACGCCTTCACCTCGTCGAGCGCGACCGCAACCGCCATCGGTGACGCTATTCAGTCGGGCATGGTCGGCGTCAACTCGGTCGCCATCTCGACGCCGGAGACTCCGTTCGGCGGCGTCAAGGAGTCCGGCTACGGCTCCGAGGGCGGCTCCGAGGGCCTTCAGGCATATCTCAATACGAAGTTCATTTCGCAGGCGTGATGCCTTCGTTACCATTGAAAATGAAATGGCCGGGCATGTCCCGGCCATTTTTGTTTTTCTATTCTGTCATTGCCGGGCTTGACCGGCAATCCATGATGCTTGGCCAAGCCTGCGCATGACGCGGAGTTTGTTATGCGCCGCGGCCTTTACTTGCCCGCCAGCCCCCGCTGGCACGCCTCCCACACCTTGGCCGGCGTGGCAGGCATCTCCATGTGGTCGGCAGCGCCGTTCGGGATCGCGTGCGCGACGGCGTTCATCACGGCGGCGATCGCCGCCGTGGTGCCGGCCTCGCCGGTGCCTTTGACGCCGAGCGGGTTGGTGGTCGACGGCGTCGCATGCATCGCCTCGCGAAACTCGACCGGCATGTTGTGCGCGTGCGGCATGCCGTAATCCATGAACGAGCCGGCGAGGAGCTGTCCGCTCTGCGGATCGTAGACCGCGTTCTCGGTCAGCGCCTGGCCGAGGCCGTTGGCGATCGAGCCCTGCACCTGGCCTTCGACGACGATGGTGTCGAGCGGTACGCCACAGTCGTCGACCGCGGTGTAGGTGACGAGGGCGACATGGCCGGTGTCCGGATCGATCTCGATTTCGGCGATGTGGCAGCCGTTCGGAAACGTAAGCGGTGCCTCGGCCTTTTCCTTGCTGTCGAGCGGCTCGCCGGTTTCCTTCGCGTGCCGCGCGGTCTCGAACAGAGACACTTTCCGGTCGGTGCCGACCACCTCGAAGTGCCCGCTCCTGAACTGGATGTCACCTTCGGAGGCTTCCAGAAGGCCGGCGGCGATCTTCTTGCCCTTGGTGACGACGGCGTCGGCCGTCGCCAGGATCGCCGCGCCGGCGCACATCGCCGAGCGCGAGCCGACCGACGCGAAGCCGGCGAGCCCCATCGCGGTGTCGCCGTGCCGGTGCTCGATGGTGTTCGGATCGATGCCGAGCTTTTCCGCAAGCACGCGCGCGAACACCGTCGCATGGCTCTGGCCGGTCGATTGCACGTTCAGTCCGAGCACGAGCTTGCCGTCGCCGGGGAATCCGATCGATGCCGACTCGGTCGGCATCGCGCCGGCATGTTCGAGCATGCAAGAAACGCCGATGCCGCGCAGCTTCTTGCGCTTTGCCGACTCGCGTTTGCGCTTGTTGAAATTGGCGTAGTCGGCAAGCTCGAGCGCCTTGTCGACAAGGCCGGGGAAGTCGCCGCTGTCGTAAGTGTTTCCGACGGCGGTCTTGATCGGGATCGAGGATTTCGGGATCAGGTTCTTCTTACGCAGCCGCACCGGATCCATGCCGACGACGCGCGCCGCTTCCTCGACGACGCGCTCAAGCGCGTAGTTCGCCTCGGGGCGACCGGCGCCGCGGTAAGGTCCGATCGGCACGGTGTTGGAAAAATAGCAGGCCACCGACACGTCGATCTTCGGGATGCGGTACATGCCGGGCAGGCAGCGGGCGAAGTTGTTGGTGTTGATGTTGACGCCGGCGGTCGAGATATAGGCGCCCTGATTGCACAAATGGCGCACGCGCAAAGCCAGGAACTTGCCGGTCTCGTCGAGCGCGAACTCGGCCTCCGTCACCGCGTCGCGCGCCTGTGTATCGGTAACGAAGGCCTCAGAGCGCGTCGATTGCCAGTGCACCGGCCGGCCGAGCTGCCGCGCGGCGACGAGCACAACCGCGTATTCCGGATAGAACGGCGTCTTCATGCCGAAGGCGCCGCCGACGTCCTCGGTGATGATGCGCAGCTTCTCCGGCGGCACGCCCATCACGGCAGCGCCGGGGCCCTGTAACGCGAAGGCGCCCTGCGAGCAGGCATACAGCGTATAGGCGTCCTTCTCCTTGTCGTGGACGCCGGTGGCGCCGCGCGTCTCCATCGAGGCGACGACCATGCGCTGGTTGGTCACCTTCACGCGCGCGACATGCGGCGCACCGGCGATGATCTTCGCCACCTCGCGCTCGTTGTCCTCGCTGGGCAGTATTCCGGGCCAGTCGACGCAGAGATTGCCGGGCGCTTCGGCGAAGACCTGCGTCTTGGCCGCCATCGCATCGTCGAGGGTGACGACCGGGGTCAGTTCCTCGTAATCCACCACGACCAGATCGGCGGCGTCCTGCGCCAGTGCCTGGGTCTCCGCGACGACGACCGCGACCGCGTCGCCGACATGCATCACCTTGTCGCCGGCGAGCGCGGGCCGGAACGGCACCGGCATTTTGACGCCGCCGCGCCCGACGACCGGCGGATGCCGCGAGACTGAGCCGACGCCGGCGGCGGTCACGTCGGCAGCGGTCAGTACCGCCAGCACGCCCTTGACCTTCTTCGCCGCGTCCGTGTTGACCCGCACAACGCGCGCATGGGCGTGCGGCGACCGCACGAACACCGCATAGGCTTGGTTCGGCAGGCGGGGATCGTCGCTGAAGCGGCCGAGCCCGCGCACCAAGGCGTCATCCTCGACGCGGGGTGGACGTTGCGTGCGGGCAGGGCTGGTCGCTGACATGGACACTTCCGGATTGCTGAGAGGACGCGGGCGGGATGCTAACGCAGGTTGGCAGCCGGAAAAAACCGGTTTCTCGTATGGGCGTTGAACAGTGCCGAGGGGCTTGCGCGCACTCATCGTGTGCGGCAGTGGAAGCGCGGCTCGCTTTCTGCGGCAGAGACTTATCTTTCAGGGGATGAAATGAATAAGGCGCGGACGATCGACACGCATACGCACATTCTCACGCTTGAAACAGCAGCGATGCTGACCGAAGCCGGCGCCAAAGTGACGATCACGCCGAATGACGCCGAGTTGTCGACGCTCGATGTGAATGGCGTCGTTTACAAGGCCTTCCCGACGGGCGGTTACGATATTCCGCGGCGCCTGAAGGACATGGATGCGGCCGGCGTCGATGTGCACGTCCTGTCGGCGACTCCGCAGACCTATCTGTACAATCTGGAGCCGGAGCTGAGCGCGACGCTGGCTCAGATCCAGAACGATCAGATGGCCAAGCATGTCGCAGCGCATTCCGACCGCTTCATGGCGATCGCAACTTTGCCTCTCGCGCAAGCGGCGCGCGCCGCCGACGAGCTCAAGCGCGTCATGACCGAGCATGGCTTCAAGGGCGCGATGTTCGCCTCGAACATCAAGGGCACCAATCTGGATGACCCGATGTTCGAGCCGCTATGGGCCGCCGCCCAGGAGCTTGGCGCCTTCATGTTCGTCCACCCGAACAATGTCGCCGGGGCCGATCGGCTGAAGTCGTATTATCTCGCCAACCTCATCGGCAACCCGCTCGACACCACCATCGCCGCGGCCTCGCTGTTCTTCGGCGGCGTGATGGACCGCTATCCAAAGCTCAAGATCATGCTCGCGCATGGCGGCGGTTTCACGCCATATCAGGCACCGCGCTGGGAGCACGGCTGGAAGGTGCGCGAGGAGGCGAAGAAGAACATCAAGACGCAGCCGAAGAATATCGCCGGCCGATTCATCTACGACACCATCCTGCATTCCGATAAGTCGCTTGAGGCGATGATCGGCCTGGTCGGCGCCGATCGCGTGATGCTTGGCAGCGACTATCCCTACGACATGGCGATGCTCGATTGCGTCAGCCACGTGCGCGGTCTGAAGATCTCCGACGCCGACAAGCAGGCGATCCTCCAGGGCAACTTCGAGACGTTCCTCGCAGGGATGCCGAAATGAACGCGCCGGTCAAAGCCGGCCGCATCGCCGTCGAGGCCGTGCGCGGCCTGATCGGCGATGCCATGCGCAAGGTCGGCGTGCCCGATGCCGACGCCGCGAAGATCGCCGAATTGATGGTCGAGGCCGATCTGGTCGGCGCCGACGCGCACGGCGTCTTCCGTCTGTCGCAATACATCCAGCGCCTGAAGCTCGGCTCGACCAATCCGCGGCCGTCGATCACCGTCGAGCGCACCGCGCCTGCGACCGCGCTTGTGCACGGCGACAATGGCATGGGTCACCTGGTTGTCGCCCGCGCGGCAGACACCGCCGTCGAACTCGCGCGCGAATGCGGCGTCGCCTGGGTCGGCTGCAACATGTCCGGCCATGCCGGCGCGGCTGGCGTCTACGCGGCGCTGCCGTTGAAGGCCGACATGATCGGCCTCTACTCGGCGGTCGCCAACGCCAACCACATGCCGCTCGCCGGCGGCGCCGAGCCGCTGCTCGGCACCAATCCGTTCGCCATCGCTATTCCCGCCGGCGAGGAGCCGCCAGTGGTACTCGACATCGCGACCTCGATTGTGTCGTACGGCACGATCAAGAATCATCGCCTGCAAAACATGCCGCTGCATAACGACTGGATGATCGATCCCAAGACCGGCGTGGCGATCACCGATCCGCATCAGAGCGCGCAGGCATTGCTTTTGCCGATGGCGGGCTACAAAGGCGCGGGGCTGGCACTGATGATCGGCCTACTTGCGGGCACGCTCAACGGTGCGCTATTCGGCCGCGACTGCGTCGATTTCAATGCCGAGCCAGACCGCGTCACCAATACCGGACAGTTCGTGCTGGCGCTCGATCCGTCCCGCTTCCAGAAGCTCGATCACTTCAAGGCCGAAGTCGACCGCCACGTGCGCTCGCTGCGCAATTCCAAGGCGCTGCCGGGCCGTAGTGTGCGGCTACCGGGCGATGCCCGCGCCAAGCGCCGCGCCGACCGGCTGGCGAACGGGCTGGCCCTGCCGCCGGAGCTCGTAAAGCAGCTCGACACGGTGGCGAGCGACATGGGCATCAAGCCGCTCGGTGCGCGCTGATAGGCTCTACGCGAGCGCCTTCATGTCGGCCGCGTCGAGCGGCAACTTCACCGCCTGCTTGCGCTTGGC
>DATCFB010000169.1:0-8050 GCA_036509755.1 Pseudolabrys sp.
GCGGCCCGAAAGGCCGCCAGCGACGTTTCGCGACCCGTGGCAAGGCCTTGCGCTTTCGAGGCTTTTCCTGTCGGACCGGGGGAGACCCCGATCAGAGGAGGGCGCGGTTCCTCAAAGATCAACATCAACGCGAGGACGCGATGACCAAGCGCCTGGAATCCAAGTACAAAATCGATCGCCGTATGGGCGAGAACATCTGGGGCCGGCCGAAGAGTCCGGTCAACCGCCGCGAGTACGGCCCCGGTCAGCACGGCCAGCGCCGCAAGGGCAAGCTGTCCGACTATGGCGTGCAGCTCAAGGCCAAGCAGAAGCTGCGCGGCTATTACGGCAACATTTCCGAAAAGCAGTTCCGCGGCATCTACCAGGATGCCATCCGCATGAAGGGCGACTCGGGCGCGCATCTGATCAGCCTGCTCGAGCGCCGTCTCGACGCCGTCGTGTTCCGCTCCAAGTTCGTGCCGACCGTGTTCGCGGCGCGCCAATTCATCAATCACGGCCACGTCCTGGTGAACGGCAAGAAGGTCAACATATCGAGCTATCGCGTGAAGGTCGGCGACGTGATCGAGGTCAAGGAGAAGTCGAAGGAGCTCGCGCTCGTCATCGAGGCGCAGGCGCTCGGCGAGCGCGACGTGCCGGACTACATCGAGGTCGATGCCGGTAAGCTCACCGCCAAGTTCGCGCGCATCCCGGCTTTAACGGATGTGCCCTACGCGGTCCGGATGGAGCCGCATCTGGTGGTCGAGTATTATTCGCGCTGATCCGCATTGAACTGCGGCAAATTCCAAATCCCCCGCTCCCGGCGGGGGATTTTGCTTTTTCAGGCGCTCTGCCCGGCCTCGACGCCCTTCTCGGTCAAAAGGCCCTTCAATTCGCCCGCCTGGAACATTTCGCGCACGATGTCGCAGCCGCCGACGAATTCGCCCTTCACGTAGAGCTGCGGCACGGTCGGCCAGTTCGAATACGCCTTGATGCCGCTGCGGATGTCGTCCGACTCGAGCACGTTGACGCTTTTGTAGCTGACGCCGAGGTGGTCGAGAATCTGCACCACCTGCCCCGAGAAGCCGCACATCGGGAACTGCGGCGTGCCCTTCATAAACAGCACGACGTCGTTGCTTTTGACTTCATTGTCGATGAATTGCTCGATGCCCATGTGACCGCGTCCTCAAGATCCTGTGCTGTCGGGCGGAATCCGCCCTCATTGCCGATATATGTAGCCCGAATCCCCCTGCCACCCCAAGAGGCAAGGGCCGCGATCGAGGCAGACCTGCCCGGCGCGGCCGGATCAGGCGTTTTCCGGCGCCGCGGTCTGCAGCGCCAGAGCGTGCAGGACGCCGCCCATCTGCCCTTTGAGCGCCTGGTAGACGAGTTGGTGCTGCTGCACCCGTGACTTGCCCTTGAACGCGGCCGAAACCACCGTCGCGGCGTAATGGTCGCCGTCGCCGGCGAGGTCGCGGATCGTCACCTGCGCGTCCGGGATACTGGCCTTGATCAGCCGCTCGATTTCGCCGGCGTCCATCGCCATGGCCGGAAACTCCTCTTTGCAGGCGCGCTTCGCGCGAATCCTTGCCGTTTCCTAGCGATCATTTGCGCCTAAATTTTTACGCTGACAACTAAGCGGGCTCGCGCCTCAAGCCTGGCTGACGTCGCCGCTCATGTAAGCCGGCAGCCAAGCCTCGAACTTGCCGCGCAGATCGGCGACCGGCAACGGCCGTTCGCCCGCCAGCGCTAGCGTCGCGCCGCCGGTGACGCCAAGCCGCCAGACCGGCACGCTCGCCGCGCGCGCGCGTTCGAGCAACGTGTCGACCTTGCCGGCCGGCACCGTGACGACGTAGCGCGCCTGATCCTCGCCGAACCAGAAGGCGTGTGACGGCACGTCGTCAGGGGCCGTATCGAGAACGGCACCGATATGCGACGCGATCGCCATCTCGGCGAGCGCCACCAGCAGCCCGCCGTCGGAGACGTCGTGCACGGCGCTTGCGGTGCGGTCGAGGATGAGCGCGCGCACAAAGTCGCCGTTCTCGCGCTCCTCGGTGAGATCGACCGGCGGTGGTGCGCCTTCCTCGCGAGCACACAGTTCGCGCAGGTACATCGACTGGCCGAGCCAGCCGGTGGTCTCGCCCACGACAAGGATCGCCTCGCCCTCGCGCTTGAAGGCAATCGTCGCCGATGCGGTGAAGTCCTCGAGCAGCCCGACGCCGCCGATCGATGGCGTCGGCAGGATGCCTCTGCCGTGGGTCTCGTTGTAGAGTGAGACGTTGCCGGAGACGACGGGAAAGTCGAGCGCCTTGCAGGCGTCGGCGATGCCGCGGACGCAGCCGACGAACTGGCCCATGATCTCCGGCTTTTCGGGATTGCCGAAATTGAGATTGTCGGTGATGGCGAGCGGCCGCGCGCCGACCGCGGTCAGATTGCGCCAGCACTCGGCGACCGCCTGCTTGCCGCCTTCGAATGGATCGGCCTCGCAATAGCGCGGCGTCACGTCGGTGGTCAGCGCCAAGGCCTTCGGCCCGTCCTCGACGCGCACCACCGCGGCGTCGCCGCCCGGCCGCTGCACCGTGTTGCCGCCAATGACGTGGTCGTACTGTTCCCACACCCAGCGCTTGGAGCAGAGGTCCGGCGTTGCCAGCAGCAATTCCAGCGCATCGGCGTTGGCGTGCGGCGGATGCACCAGCGCAGCGTCGATCTCGTCGAGCTTGATGCCAGTGACGAAGGGCCGTTTGTATTCCGGCGCCTGGCTGCCAAGTTCGGTGATCGGCAGGTCGGCCATGACCTCTCCCCGATGCTTGACAATGAAGCGCTTCGACGGCGTCGTTTCGCCGACCACGGCGAAGTCGAGCCCCCATTTGCGGAAGATCGCCTCGGCTTCCTTTTCCTTCTCGGGCTTGAGCACCATGAGCATGCGCTCCTGGCTCTCGGACAGCATCATCTCGTAGGCGGTCATGCCCTCTTCGCGGCACGGCACCTTGTCGAGATCGAGCGTGACGCCGAGGTCGCCCTTGGCGCCCATCTCCGTCGCCGAAGACGTCAGCCCCGCCGCGCCCATGTCCTGGATGGCGACGACGCAGCCTTGGGCCATGATCTCAAGGCAGGCTTCCAGCAGCAGCTTCTCGGAGAACGGGTCGCCGACCTGCACGGTCGGGCGTTTCTCCCCGGCGTCGGCGCCGAACTCGGCCGATGCCATGGTGGCGCCGTGGATGCCGTCGCGGCCGGTCTTGGAGCCGAGATAGACGATCGGCATGCCCACACCCGAAGCCGCCGCGTAGAAAATCTGATCGGTCTTCGCGATGCCGACCGCCATCGCGTTGACGAGGCAGTTGCCGTCGTAACGCGAATGGAAGCGAACCGAACCGGCCACCGTCGGCACGCCGAAGGAATTGCCGTAGCCGCCGATGCCGGCAACGACTCCGGCAACGACATGCCGCGTCTTCGGATGCTCCGGCGCGCCGAAACTCAAGGCATTGAGACAGGCGATCGGCCGCGCGCCCATCGTGAAGACGTCGCGTAAGATTCCGCCGACGCCGGTAGCCGCGCCCTGGTAGGGCTCGATGTAGCTCGGATGGTTGTGGCTCTCCATCTTGAAGATGCAGGCGAGCCCATCGCCGATGTCGATCACGCCGGCGTTCTCGCCGGGACCCTGGATCACCCACGGAGCCTTGGTCGGCAGGCCGCGCAAATGCACCTTCGAGGACTTGTATGAGCAATGCTCGTTCCACATCGCCGAGAAGATGCCGAGTTCGGTGAACGTCGGCTCGCGGCCAATGAGCTTGAGGATGCGCTCATATTCGTCCGCCTTCAGACCGTGCTCGGCGACCAGTTCGGGAGTGATGGGCTTTGCGTTCGGAAGCACTTACGCGGCCTTGACCAGATGATCGACCAGGCCAGCGAACAGGCCGCGGCCGTCCGTCGAGCCGATCGAGGCTTCGACGTGGTTTTCCGGGTGCGGCATCATGCCGAGCACGTTTCCTCGTTCGTTGAGAATGCCGGCGATGGCGTTCATCGCGCCGTTGTGGTTCCAGTTCGGATCGATCATCCCGTCCGGCGACGAGTAGCGGAAGATCACCCGCCCCTCGCCTTCGAGCCGCGCGAGGGTCTCACCGTCGGCGATGTAATTACCCTCGCCATGCGCGACCGGCACCTTGATCACCTGCCCCGCATTGTAGCCGCGCGTGAACGGCGTGTCGGAACGCTCGACGCGCAGGTACACGTCGCGACAGATGAACTTGAGCTGCGAATTGCGCATCAGCAGGCCCGGCAATAGCCCCGCCTCACACAGGATCTGGAAGCCGTTGCAGACGCCGAGCACGAGGCCGCCTTTGGCGGCGAAGTCGTGCACGGCCGTCATGATCGGCGCGCGCGCGGCAATCGCTCCGCAGCGGAGATAATCGCCATAGGAGAAGCCGCCCGGCACGACGACGAGGTCGGTCCCCGTCGGCAGTTCGGCCTCCGCGTGCCAGACCATGCTTACGGCTTGGCCGGAGACGAGCCGCAGGGTGCGCGCCATGTCGCGCTCGCGGTTGATGCCAGGGAAAACGAGGACGGCGGCCTTCATCGTGGAGCTTCCATCAGCCGATCACGTCCACGCGATAATTCTCGACCACCGTATTGGCGAGCAGTCTGTCGGCTGCCTGCTTGAGCAGCACTTCCGCCTTAGCCCGATCAGTGGCGCCGTCGAGCTCGATGTCGAACACCTTGCCCTGGCGCACGCTGGCGACGCCCTCGACTCCGAGCGAGCGCAACGCGCCTTCGATTGCCTTGCCTTGCGGGTCGAGCACGCCTGATTTCAGGGTGACGGTGACGCGGGCTTTCATGAAACCGGTTCCTGCCGTGAACTCCTAAAGGGGCGCCGTTCGCGCAGCCCGGCCAGCCACATCCGCTTCGGCCAAACCTACCTAAAAGACGCGGATGCCCGGCACAAGGCCGGGCATCACGCAAACCACAAAGCTTCCCGCGGAGCGGCTTCAGCCCTTGACCAGCACCGGGCCGGTGCCCTGCGGACGCTCGCCCTCGGCCATGATGCCGAGACGCTTGGCGACCTCGGTATAGGCCTCGAGCAGCCCGCCGAGATCGCGGCGGAACCTGTCCTTGTCGAGCTTCTCGTTCGACTTGATGTCCCACAGCCGGCAGGAATCCGGAGAGATCTCGTCGGCAACGACGATCCGCATCGTGTCGTTCTCCCACAAACGCCCCGTCTCCATCTTGAAGTCGACGAGACGGATGCCGACGCCGAGGAAGACGCCGGAGAGGAAGTCGTTGACACGAATGGCGAGCGCCATGATGTCGTCGATCTCCTGCGGACTCGCCCAGCCGAACGCGGTGATGTGCTCCTCCGATACCATCGGGTCGTTGAGCTTGTCGTTCTTGTAGTAAAACTCGATGATCGAGCGCGGCAGTTGCGTGCCTTCCTCGATGCCGAGGCGCGTCGCCAGCGAGCCGGCGGCAACGTTGCGCACACAGATCTCGAGCGGAATGATTTCGACCTCGCGGATCAACTGCTCGCGCATGTTGAGCCGCCGGATGAAATGGGTCGGCACCCCGATGTCGTTGAGATGCTGGAAGATGTATTCCGAGATGCGGTTATTGAGGACGCCCTTGCCTTCGATGATTTCATGCTTCTTGGCGTTGAAGGCGGTCGCGTCGTCCTTGAAATGCTGAATCAGCGTGCCCGGCTCGGGGCCTTCATAGAGGACCTTCGCCTTGCCTTCGTAGATACGGCGACGGCGGCTCATCGGAATGTACCGTGGTTTGTGAAAATCCATCGGATTGCCG
Source organism: Pseudolabrys sp. (assembly GCA_036509755.1). Classification (GTDB taxonomy): domain Bacteria; phylum Pseudomonadota; class Alphaproteobacteria; order Rhizobiales; family Xanthobacteraceae; genus Pseudolabrys. The sequence goes on from DATCFB010000169.1 coordinate 5,767, forward strand.
TGGCTCCTTTAACAACGAAATCGAAATCCGCGGCGTGGACCGGACGAATCGCGCGAACCCCGCGCGGGGGCTCCGGACACGCTGGCAACCTAGCCGATCGATCCCGCTGACACAATCGATCCAAGACGCGGTTTTCCACTCCGCATTTTCGCCGCAATGACTCGGCCGGACGCGTTGCCTTGACCCTATTCGGGCGATATGCGAGGCGTGACCGCCTATTTGTGCGCGCACGTCTGTGAACGCAAGCGCGGGCTGCTCACTCGCTTCGCGCTTCGCATGATCGCCGCGAACGGCGATGGCCGGTTAGAAGTTCGTTCTCTGGCGAGACAAAGAGGGGCGAATGACCACATCCTTCGACAAGCGTGAAGAAGCCTTCGAGAATCAGTTCGCGCACGACGAATCGCTGCGCTTCAAGGCCGTGGCGCGCCGTAACAAGATGCTGGGCCTTTGGGCCGCCGGCATCCTGGGCAAGAGCGCCACCGAGGCCGATGCCTATGCCAAAGAGGTCGTGCTCGCCGATTTCGACGCGAGCGCCGAAAACGGCGCGGCGGGCAAGGTCGCCAAGGACCTCGCGGCAAAGGGGATCGGCGAGGCCGAGATTCGCGCACAAATGGGCACGCTGCTCGCCCAGGCCGTTGAGGCCGTCAAAAAGAGCGGCTAGTCCTCCTCGATGCCGCCCCGCATACTCCCCCTCGTTTCGAGCGGGAGCGTCCCTATGCCAGAAGCGTTTTCTCTTGCCCGCCGGCTGCGCGCCGGCGAAACCGTGTTCACGGCCTGGTGTGCCGCTGCCTCACCGATCGCGATAGAAACGATCGCCCGCGCCGGCTACGAGGCGGCGGTCCTCGACAGCCAGCACGGCCTCTGGGACATGGCCTCGCTCATCGCCGGCATCGGCGCCGTCCACCACGCCGGCTCGGCGCCCGGCGTGCGCGTCCCGCTCAACGATTTCGCCATGGTGTCGCGCGCGCTGGACTGCGGCGCCGAAGCGATCATCGCGCCGATGATCAACACCGTGGCCGAGGCGCGCGCCTTCGCTGCCGCCGCCAAATACCCACCGCTCGGTGAGCGAAGCTGGGGCCCGCTGCGCGCCATGCCGCTCCAGGGCCGCAGCGTCTCGACCGACTATCTGCGCGAGGCGAACGACGGCACGCTGACATTGGCGATGATCGAGACGCGCATAGCGCTCGAAAACGTCGCGGCGATCGCCGCCACGCCAGGCATCGACGCGCTGTTCGTCGGCCCTTACGATCTGTCGACTGCGCTGAGCGATGGCGCCGAGCAGGATATCGACGCGCCGCAGGTCGCCAAGGCGATTGACGCCATCGCCGACGCGGCCCGCAAGGCCGGCAAGATCCCGGGGATTTACTGCCGCGATCCGCAGCGCGCGCTCGCCATGGCGAAGCGCGGCTTCCGCTTCATCGCCGTCGGCAGCGACCTCGGCCTGCTCCGGGACGGTGCGGCGGCGCAGCTCAAGGCGCTGAAGGCCTAGCGGCAGCTACTTCAGCGTCACATGAAAGGCGAAGTTGCCGCTGGCGTTGAAGCCTTGCCGGCCCTGATTGCCGTAGTTGCGATTGACGTTGATGTTGATCGATTCCAGACGGCAGTCTCTAGCGATCACCGCACGCAAGACTTCGCATTCACGCGCGGCGCTCTCGTAAATCGCGCGGCGCGCGTGCGCCTGGGCCTTGACGCTCGCCTCGCTGTCGTCGGTCGGACCTGCGACGAAGAAGCTCATGCCAACATTGACGCGGATCTCGCCCTTCGCGTCCGACGCAGTGCCGGCGCGCGGCTGAATGACGATATTTTGCGCCAATGCGGGCGCGGCGGCGATGAAGACGGCGGCGATTGCCGCCAGGCTGATGTGACGCAACATTGGTGCCCCCTGTGTCTGTGGGCACGAATCTAAGCGCCGAGGCTTGCCCTTCGGTTGTAGCGAAAGCGCGCTTCGCCAAAAGCGGCTTTACCGCCCGGTAACCACGACGGTTCAGACGGCGGCGATTGCCGCAGCCAAAGTACCCAGCGTGGCCTTCAGATCGCGCTCGACCTCCTGCATCCTCGCCGTCACCACCGTGTAGTCATGCTCGGCAAGCCAGGCGCGCTTCTCGGCACGGCGCCGCGCGGCCTCCTCCGGTTCGTCTGCGGGCACGAGGTCGATCACCGTGCGCAGCGCAAACGAGACAAAATCCACGATGTAAGGGCCGACCGGCACCTGCCGCTTGAAGCCGCACCCGGCGAAGCGGCGGTCGGTCGTCAGCGCGCGCCACAGGATGCGCTCGGCCTCGGT
>DATCFB010000170.1:0-13514 GCA_036509755.1 Pseudolabrys sp.
TAGCAGACAGGCTCCGGATCGGCCATCACGCGCGGCACGCTCCTCGCCGCCGCGACCGCGACCTTTTGCACAAGATGCGGATCGCTGTCGTATGAGACGCCGAAGCGCGAGATCAGCATCATCCGGTTGTTGGAATAGGACCAGTTGATGACGCGCTGGGTGACGAAGTCCTCGTTCGGCACCAGGATCTCGCGGCCGTCGCGCGTATCGACCGAGGTGTAGCGCGCGCCCATATTGGTGACCCAGCCGAACTGGTCGCCGACAGTGATGACGTCCCCCGGTTTGATCGACTTGTCGGCAAGCAGGATGATGCCGCTGACGAGGTTCGACACGATCTTCTGCAAGCCGAAACCGATACCCACGCCGATCGCACCCGAGAAGAAGGCGAGCGCCGAAAGATCGATGCCGACCGTCGACAGCGTGATCAGGATGGCGAAGGTGATCAGGAGCAGCCGCGTGATCTTGCCGATCAACACCTGGATCGAGGGCGTGAGGTCGGTCGCGCTGTGCACGCGCTTGTCGAGGAAGTCGCTGGCCGCCGTCGCCGCCCACAAGGCCAGCATCAGCAGCACCGCCGTCTTGATGACGAGCAGCGCCGAGATGCGCAGGCCGCCGATGACGATGGCCACCGAATCGAGGGTGGCCATTGTCGGCTGTAGAAGACCCACGATGCTCAGCGCGGCGAAGGTCCACGCCGAGATCGCCACCAGCCGATAAACGAACCGGTTGCGGATGAGTCCGGCGACCACGGCGATGACGAACCAGGCGGTGGCCAGGCTGGCGCCCACGCCGAGCAGGTAGGAACGGCTCGGCCAGGTCAGCGACAACATCGCACCGTGCATCACGGAGATGACGAGCACGAAGGCCAGCGTGCCGATATTGGCGAGCGCCAGGCGGCAGAACAGGCGCAGCGGCGCCGGCCATCCCATCGTCAGCGAGGTAAGTTCGACGCGACGCTGCGCAACATTGGCGACGGCCGCCGCGAATGCCGCGGCGATGCCGATCTCCGCGATCTGCACCGCCAGCCACACCGAGAACAGGTCGTGCGCGAGTGATCTCAGCGTGTCACCGAGAACGCCGAGTTGCTGCTGGATATTGAAGTCCACCGCCCCCTCCGACCGAACCCCCTTGGAAACTGCCTGCAACATTGGCCAATATCAAGCGCGGGATAGCGCCGGCATATTGGCCACGGCCTTCCGCAGGGGGAATGTTCAATGGACGACCGGAACTTGTCCGAAGAGCTGCGGATGATGCGGCGGAGTTGCCGCGAATTCGTCGACGCGGTGGTGCTGCCATTCATCAAGCAGAACTGGCAGCACGAATGGTCGATGGTGCCGGAGGAACGGCTGCCGCCGCGCATCCTCGAGGAGGCCGACAAGATCGGCGTCCGGACTTTGGGCGTACCGGAGGAGTACGGCGGGATCGAGCTGGAGAAGGGGACCGAGGTCAAGACCTTCGCCGTCATCTCAGAGGAGATCGCCCGCGGCGATTCGGGGCTCGCCGACAAGCTGGTGCAGAACTGGAAGGTGTCGGTGCTGCTGCGTCAGCTCGCGCCGAAGCATTTGCAGGAGAAGTGGTTCAAGCGCCTCGTCGCCGAGCCGCAGTTTCTGATGGCGCACTGCCTGACCGAGCCGCGCGGCGCTTCGGACCGCTGGCTGCCTTACAACGTACCGGAAGCGGCGATGCAGACCAAGGCCGTGAAGGCCGATGGCGGCTGGGTCATCAACGGGCGCAAGCAATTCATCTCCAACGGCTACGACGCATCGCTCTACGTCGTCTACACCAATACCAACCCCAAGGTCGGGATGCTGCAAGGGACGTCCTCGTTCCTCGTACCGCGCGAGACCAAGGGCTTCACAGTCGCGCGCTGCAACGAGACGCTCGGTTGCCGCTTCATGAACAATGGCGAGATGGTGTTCGAGGACATGTTCGTCCCCGACGACCACCTGCTGGTGAAGGACAGTGCGCTCGGATCGGCCGGTGTCTATTTCCGTCCCGGCAAGATCATCCAGGCGGCGAAGAATCTGGGCGTCGGCGTGCGCGCCTTCGAAGCGACCGCCGATTACGTGCAAAACTACGTGCAGGGCGGGCGCATCCTGATCAAGCATCAGGCGGTTGCGCTGCGCCTCGCCGACATGGCGACCAAGATCGAGGCGGTGCGCGCGCTGCTCGACCGCGCCGCCGCGGCGGTCGACGACGACGCGCCGAATGCCGAAGTGCTGTGCAACATGGTCAAGATGTTCTCCTCGGAGGAGATCATGAAGGTCGCGCAGAACGCCGTCGAATTGCACGGCGGCAACGGCATCATGCTCGATTTCGGCATCGAGAAGGTACTGCGCGACGCGGTCATCTTCCTGCACATGGATGCGACCGTCGACGTGTCGAAATTCAAGATCGTCAAGAACCTGTTCCCGCAGACCGCGGGCAAGTATGCGGGACCGGAGTGACCAGAGTGACTTCTTTATCCCTCCCCGCAAACGGGGAGGGATAAGCACGCGCTCACCTCACCACGAACCGGAAGCCCACCAGCACGATCGCGAGGCCCGCCATCTGCGCCAGGCTGGGCACGACGCCGAGCGCGAGAAAACCGATGATCAGCCCGAAGCCCGGCACAAGCGCCGGAAAGGTAGCCGCGCGGCCGGCGCCGAGCAGGATCACGGCGCGTGCGAACAGATAAATGGGGAGAGCGCCGGCGATCACCCCCTGCACCACGATCTGCAACAGGTTCTCGGCAAGACTCTGATGCAGGATGCCGTCGTAACCGACCAGCACCGCGTGCAGGGGCGCGAACACGACGATCGAAACCGCGCCGACCACACCCGCCGCCTGCAATCCCGGCACACGCCAAAACCTGAGCAGCGTGCCGAACGTCGCCCAGAACAGTCCCGCCGTCGCGAACAGCAGATCGCCGCCGAGCCCATGGCCGCCGATCGTCGCGAGCGACTCAATGCCGTACACGACCAGCCCCGCGACGATGATGATGCCGCCGAAGATGCGTTGCGGCGTTGCCCGTTCGCGCAGGACGAGGCTGGCGAGGATAAGGCCGAATACTGCCGCGCAGGACGGCTGGATCGTCGTGCCGTGGCCGAGCGGGACCAGCATGAAGCCCGTATAGGCGAGCATGGCCTGGGGCGGGCCAGCCAGGACGGCGAGAACAAAGCTGCGGCCCCAGCCGATGCCGCCGAGCCGCACGACGCCATGGCGCAGCGCCAGAACCATGAGGCCAAGCCCCGACCAGAAGAACCGATGAAATGCCAGGTCAGCCGGCGTGAATCCGATTGCCACGCCATGCTTGGCGGCGACGAAACCGGCAGCCCAGCCCAACGCCGCGCCAATGCCACACAGCGTCCCGATCAGAATCGGCCGCGCCGTGCCTTTGGTCTTTTCATCCACGGCAATGTCCTGGCGGCGCTAGGCGAGGGTGACTTGGCGGGGCCTGATACTCTAGGATTGCCGCCCACGTCCAATCGTGAAAACAGAACCCACGCTTCAACGGGATTGAACGCTCCATGGCCAAGCCGCGCAAAGTCATCATCACCTGTGCTGTCACCGGCTCGATCCACACGCCGTCAATGTCGCCGCACCTGCCGGTTACGCCGCAGGAGATTGCCGACGCGGCCATCGGCGCCGCCGAAGCGGGCGCCGCCATCGTCCATCTACACGCGCGCAACCCTCAGGACGGGCGTCCGGACCAGTCGCCAGAGGCCTTCACGCCGTTCCTGAAGGTGATCAAGCAGCGCTCAGGCGTGGTGGTGAACATCACGACCGGCGGCGCGCCGACCATGACGGCCGAGGAGCGCGTGCGTCCTGCGGCGACGTTCAAGCCGGAGGTCGCCTCGCTCAACATGGGCACGATGAACTTCGGCCTTTATCCGATGATCCCGCGCTACAAGGGCAAGTTCAAATATGACTGGGAGGAGCCGTATCTCGAAGGGTCCAAGAAGGGCATGTTCAAGAACACCTTCGCCGACATCGAGTACATCCTCACCACCTGCTCCGAGAACGGCACGCGCTTCGAAGTCGAGTGCTACGACATCGGTCATCTCTACACGCTGCGCCACTTCCTCGACCGCGGCCTGATCAAGCCGCCGGTCTTCGTGCAGTCGGTGTTCGGCATTCTCGGCGGCATCGGCGGGCATCCGGAAGACGTGATGATGATGAAGCGCACCGCCGACCGGCTGCTTGGCGACAATTACCACTGGTCCGTGCTCGGCGCCGGCGCCAACCAGATGAAGGTGGCGGCGATCGCCGCGGCGATGGGCGGCAATGTGCGCGTCGGCATGGAGGACTCGCTGTGGCTTGGCGCCGGGCAGTTGGCCGAGTCGAACGCGCAGCAGGTCACCAAGGTGCGCAAGATCATCGAGGGTCTCGGCGCGGAGATCGCGTCGCCCGACGAGGCGCGCGAGATCCTCGCGCTCAAGGGTGGCGACAAGGTGAATTTCTGATGCCTGGCATCGCCGCCTGCATTTAGTCGTCGTCCTGAGGGGCACTTTGCCATTGCTCTTGCGGCCGTGAAATCCTCCTATACCGGGAGGAGATTCGCCGCCTATGGCCGCCCTCGACTCGATCAGCATCGCTATCCTGCTCGGGGCGATGCTCGTGCTCGTCGGCATCCTGTCGAGCCTGATCGCGCTGCGCTTCGGCGCGCCCTTGCTGCTCGTCTTTCTCCTCGTCGGCATGCTGGCGGGCGAGGGTGGCCCCGGCGGGCTTGCCTTCAACGACGTCGGCACCACCTACGTCGTCGGCTCGATCGCGCTGGCGCTGATCCTGTTCGACGGCGGTCTGCGCACCCGCTTCGCCTCCTTCCGCAACGTATTGGCGCCGTCCGTGGCGCTGGCGACCGTCGGCGTGCTGGTCACCACAGCTCTGACCGCGCCGGTCGCCAAATTCGTGCTCGGCATCGACTGGCTGCAGGCGACACTGGTCGGCGCGGTGGTCGCCTCGACGGATGCCGCCGCGGTGTTCTTCCTGATCAATGCCGGGGGCCTGCGGCTGCGGCCGCGGGTGCGCGCGGTGCTCGAGGTCGAGTCCGGCACCAACGATCCGTTCGCCGTGTTCCTGGCGTTGCTCATCGTCGAGATGCTGCTCGCACAGCATCAGAACTGGGGACAGGCCTTCCTCACGCTCCTGCGCGACGCCGTGCTCGGCGCGCTGTTCGGCTACACCGGCGGCAAGATCATCGCATGGGTGCTCAACCGCGTGAATCTGGCGCAGGGCCTGCACGCGCCCTTCGTCGCGGTCGGAGCGGTCGTCCTGTTCGCCTTTTGCAACGTGGTGCACACGTCGGGCTTCCTTGCTGTCTATCTCGCCGGTCTCGTCGTCGGCAATCAGCGGACGCGCGCCCACAATTCGGTGGTCGTGTTCCTCGACGCTGTCACGTGGCTGGCGCAGATCGTGATGTTCGTGCTGCTCGGGCTGCTCGCCTGGCCGCACCGGCTCGCCGATTCTCTCTGGGGCGCGATCGCCATCGCCGTGGTGCTGATGCTGGTTGCGCGGCCGGCGGCCGTATTCCTGTGCCTCGCGCCATTCAATTTCCAATGGCGCGAGAAGCTGTTCATTTCCTGGGTGGGCCTGCGCGGCGCGGTCGCCATCTTTCTTGCCTCGATCCCGCTGCTCGTCGGGCTTCCCTCGGCCTATCTGTTTTTCGACGTCGCCTTCGTCGTCGTCGTCTCCTCGCTCCTGGTACAGGGCTGGACGGTGGCGCTGGCAGCGAAGAAGCTCGGCATGTCGTTCACCCGCGCCGACCCACTGCCGCGACGCATCGAACTCGATTTACCAGGTCAGCTCGCGCGCGAGATCGTCGGCTATCCGGTGACGCCGAACAGCCCATTCATGCGCCGAGGCCTGATCCCGAACTGGGCCCGGCCGACCATGGTGGTGCGGAACGAGGAGATCATGACACCGGCGGAAGCCGAGCCGCTGCACGAGGGCGATTACGTCTATTTGCTGGCCCCCCCGGAGAAAGCGCAGGCGCTCGACCGCTTCTTCGTTGACATGCCGCCGCCGGCGAAGCCCGATCCGCGCCTGCTCGGCGACTTCTTCGTGCCGGCCACCGCGACCCTCGGCGCGCTCGCCGAGATCTACGGTTTGCAGGTCGCGGCCGCTTATGCCGATCTGTCGCTCGCCGTTTTCTTCACCGAGCAGCTTGGCCGGCCCGCGCGCGTCGGCGACATCGTCGCGCTCGGGCCGATCTCGCTGCTGGCTCATCAGGTCGAAGGCGGCCGCGTTGCGACCGTCGGGTTGCGCCTGGCCGAGCCCGAAGGGCCGGCGACGTGGCGCGAATGGCTCGCCCTCTGGCGCGACAAGGCGCGGCGGCTATTGGGCTGACGCCCATTCCTGAACAATGGCGGCAAGCGCATCGACCCCATCGGTTAGCGCCGCGGGCCCCGGTTGCAGGATGATGGTCGACTTGATCTCGCGCAGCCAGCCGGTCGCGACCGCCGGCACGCGCGCGAAGCCTGGACGCGCCGCGAAGTGCTTCGCTACGAACTTTTTGCCGCACCAGGAGCCGACGACGACGTCGGGCGCGGCTGCAATCACCTGCTCGCGCGAAACGATGCGCTCCTTGGCGCTCTTGCGTTCGCTCAGGTCGCCGAAGACGTCGATGCCGCCGGCGATGCGGAGCAACTCCGACACCCAGCCGATGCCGGAGATCATCGGCTCGTCCCATTCCTCGAAATAGACGCGCGGCTTGTGCGGGAGCGCCGCGGCCTGTGCGCGAATACGCTCAAGGCGTCCGCCAAGCGAGGCAGCCAGCACGTCCGCTTTGTCGGCCGCGCCGATCAACGCGCCGAGCGTGCGGATCATCGCCAGGATGCCGGCGACGTCGCGCTGGTTGAACGCGTGCACGGCGACATTGGCGCGGATGAGCTCGGCAGCGATGTCGGCCTGGAGGTCGGAAAAGGTCAGCACCAGGTCGGGCTGGAGCGCCAGAATCTTCGGCACGTCGGCGGAGATGAAAGCCGAGACCCGTGGCTTTTCCTTGCGCACGCGGGCAGGGCGCACCGCGTAGCCCGAGACGCCGGCGATGCGCCGCTCCTCACCGAGGAGATAGAGCGTCTCGACGGTCTCTTCGGTCAGGCAGACGATGCGCTCGGGCGGAAACATTGCGGGTCCCTGAAACGACAATGGCCGGGACAAAAGGGCTCTTACGCCCGTCTTTCGACGGGCTATGCCCGGCCATCATCATTGCGAAGATGTCAGAGCGCGCGCTTGGCCAGCGCCGGGCCATGGAGCACCAGCCAGGCGCCGCCGAAGAACGCGGAAGCCCAGGCGACGTCGCCCAAAACGCTGCGGTCGAGGAACGGCAGTGCCGCAATGTAGCACTGCACGAGACCTTGGAAGGTCGTCGGGTAAAGCGTGTCGAAGGCCCAGACCGCGAAATTGGTCGCTGCGAAGAAGAAGAGCGAGCTGGCAATCATCGCCGCGGCGGTCGGGGCGATGCCATTCCAGCGGCGAGCGAGCATGCCGAGCAGCGCCGGCACACAAAGCGAAGCCGTCACTACCATCAGCACCTGCCAGTGATCGCCCGGCAGGACGAGGTTGCTTAGCGCCACGGCGCTGACCGGCACGATCAGCGACAGCCACGGCCAGCGCAGCATGCGGCCAGCGAACAGGGCGCTCGCCGCGACCGGCCATACACCCGGAACGTGCGGCAGAATGCGCGCCGTGACGTCGAAGCCGATCAGGAACGCCACGAGGGCGACATCCATCCAAAGGTCGGCGCGGGTTCTGGTCGGCTGCATCAGGCTTGATCCTCGTCTCGTCGGATCGCCCGCTTTAGCACGATCGGCCAGGCAATTCACCACCCACGCAGGTCGATTACCGTGCCCTTGAGCGCCCGCATATCGGTGATGACGGAAGTGGCGCCGGCGGCCTTGAGATGGCTGGCCAATTTCACGCCCGCATGGCTGCCACCGACAAAGCCAATGACGCGCATGCCCGCTGCCACTCCGGCGGCAACGCCGACCGGGGAATCCTCGACGACGATGCAGTTTCGCGGTTCCACGCGCATCTTGGCGGCCGCGTGCAGGAAGAGTTCGGGCGCCGGCTTGCCGGTGCGCACTTCGCTCGCCGAGAAGAGATAGGGCTCGAAGTATTGCAGCAAGCCCGTGGTTTCCAGGCTCGTCCGGATGCGATCGATGGCCGAGGACGAAGCGACGCATTTCGGGCCGCGCAACCACGACAATGCGTGCGCGGCGTGTGCCGTGGCCTTCAACTCGGTGCGGAAGCGCTTGAGCGTCTCGTTGGTGAGGGTGCTGCCGAAGTCGGCAGGAAGACGGCGGCCTGCCGCAATCTCGACCTCGGCGAACATGTCTGCGGGGCGGCGGCCGGTGAAATAACGGGCGACGATGTCCGGGGTCAGCCCAAAGCCGGCGCGCATGAATTCCTGCGATGCCACCTGCGCTGCCAGGGGCTCGCTGTCGACGAGGACACCGTTGCAATCGAAGATGACCACGAGGTCCTCCGATTTCGACAGGAAGCTCGGCCTGTCTCCAAACGCATGCGGCGAATCACTCAGGCTTCATGGATAACGCGACAACCGACGGTATGCAAAGACCGGTGGCCACTGCGCCGGTTCAATCGACAGCAGTTGGCAACTCTGGGGACAACTTCCGTCTGGCCCGCCGATGTGCCTGATACCCAAACGAAATTGGCCGGGCATGAGCCAGGCCAATGGACGCGAAGTGCAATTTTCGCACCGCCGTCAGTTCAATTTCTTGCCGACGTCCTCGATGCCGCGGGCGATCAGCCGGTTAGCGAGGTCGCCTTTCGTCTCCTGCCGCAGAATCATCTCGGCGGCGGCGACGGCGGCTTCCGCCGCGGCAGCGCGCACGTCGGCGGCGGCCTGGGCCTCGGCCTGGGCGATCTTGGTCTCCGCCATCTTGGTCCGGCGCGACACGAACTCCTCGATGCGGGCCTTCGCCTCGACGGCGAGCCGCTCGGCCTCGGCCTTGGCGCCGGAAACGATTTCCTGCGCTTCGCCCTCAGCCTCTTGCCGCTTGCGCTGGTACTCGGCGAGAAGCCCCGCCGCCTCGTCCCGCAGCTTGCGGGCGTCATCGAGCTCGGCCTTGATGCGGCCGGCCCGGTCGTCGAGGGCCTTGCCGATCGTGCGGTGCACACCGACGTAGAACAGCACCCCGAGGAAAACGAGAAAGCCGATCGCGACCCAGAATTCAGCTTCGTAGATCATCGAGACGATCCCTTACGACTTCAGCACGTCGGCCACGGCATCGGCCACGGCCTTCTGCCCGGGCGCGGCGCCGATCAGGCGTTCGACAATGGCCGCGGCAGTTTCTTCAGTAATGCCGCGAACATTGGACATTGCCGCTTGCTTAGTCGCTGCGATGGTCTTTTCCGATTCGGCCAGCTTGCGGTTGAGGTCCTCTTCAAGCCGCTTGCGCGTGGCCTCCGCCGCCGCGGCCTGCTTTTCGCGGGTCTCGTTGGCGATGGCCTGGGCATTGGCGCGGGCATCCGCCAGAGCTTTCTCATAGGCCGCGAGCGCCTCCTCCGACTGCCGCTTGAGCTTGTCGGCTTCGGCGAGGTCGTTGGCGATGCCTCGCTGGCGACCTTCGACGACGCGAGCCACCTGCGGCAGCGCCCACTTCGCCATCAGGGCGTAGAGCAGGACGAAGCTGATCACCAGCCACACGAACTGCGAGGGGAAGCTGTGCGCGTTGAATGGCGGGAATATATGCTTTCCCGACGGGACCGCGGTGCTCGTAATGTGGGCCTGCTCAGCCATGAATCTGCTCCGGGCGTGCCGCTCCGCTCAGAGCGCGAACAGCAGCAGGAGCGCGATCAGCAGCGAGAAGATGCCGAGCGCCTCGGTGATGGCGAAGCCGAAGATCAGGTTGGCGAACTGGCCCTGGGCGGCCGACGGATTGCGGATCGCCGCGGCAAGATAGTTGCCGAAAATGATGCCGACGCCGATGCCCGCGCCACCCATGCCGATCGCCGCGATGCCCGCGCCGATGTACTTCGCTGCCACTGGATCCATAACCAAGCTCCTTTTGAGTTAGCTTTGCGCGGCCGGGCCTCAGTGACCCGGGTGAATCGCATCGTTGAGATAGATGCAAGTGAGGATCGCGAACACGTAAGCCTGCAGGAAAGCGACCAGCGCTTCCAGGGCAAACAGCGCGACGATCATGGCGAACGGCAGCACGCCGCCGAGCCAGCCAATGGCCCCCAAGGCAGTGCCGAGCAGGATGATGAAGCCGGCGAACACCTGCAGAGCGATATGACCGGCGAGCATGTTCGCGAAAAGGCGCACGCTGTGCGAGATCGGCCGCGAGATGAATGACAGGATCTCGATCGCGACGATCATTGGCAGGATGTAGATCGGCACGCCCTTCGGCACGAACAGGTTGAAGAAGTGGAAGCCGTGCCGGGCGAGGCCGTAGATGAGCACGGTGAAGAACACGGTCAGTGCCAGCACGGCGGTGATGATGATGTGGCTCGTCACCGAGAATGCGTAGGGAACGATTCCGAACATGTTCAGAAGCAGGACGAACATGAAAATCGTGAACACGAAGGGGAAGAATCGCATCCCTTCGTTGCCGCCGGTAGAGCGCAACATGGTGGCGACGAATTCGTAGGTCAGCTCAGCCGCCGATTGCAGACGGCCCGGTACCGGGCGCGCGCCGGCGGTGCCGATCACCAGGAAGCCCGTCAACAGGACGACCGCCAGCAACATGAAGGCGGCGGAATTCGTGAAGTAGATTTCCGAGCTGCCGATCTTGCCGATCGAAAACAGGTTGACGATTTGGAACTGGTGGATGGGATCCATGGCGCAGACTTAGTCTTTCAAATTCCGGTCGGGCGCAACGCCCGCGGCCCGCATCACATTCAGAATGCCGGCCGCGAAACCGAGCAGCAGGAACAGGATCAGTCCCCACGGCGTCGTTCCGAGCCAGCGATCGAGCAGCCAGCCTATCCCCGCTCCGACGATCACACCGCCGACCAGTTCGCTCGACAGCCGGAAACCGCGGGCGAACGCCGAGGTGTCGTTGGTCTGCTGCCGAGGACCGGAGCTTGTTTCGGAGGACCGACTCGCTTGATCGAGCCGTTCGCCGAGACGCTTGAGCCTCGCGGAGAGGGCGGCCTCGTTGTCCGGCGGTTCTGTTCGGTCGCCTTCGCCCCGCGTGCCGTCAGCCATGCTTTCGACCCGCTCAGACAAGGCCCCGTGTGCTACCGCCGCCCCTCAAAGCCGCGCGGACCATACTGACGCGGTCACAATGAGTCAAGAAAGTGCCATGCAGTGCTAAGTGCATGGAATAGCGAGAAAAACGCGATATTTTTCAACGGCGCGAAGAGCCCGCGCGTGCGTTGCGGCAAAGGATTGGGAATTGCCAGCGGCGACGCATGTTCAGGGCCGCGGCACGGGTGGTAGACTCGCGCGTTGGGACGGATCGATGAGTCTCCGACGAGAGGATCTTGATCATGCACATGAGGGTGCTTGCGATCGTCGCGCTGCTCGGCGGCCCTGCCGCGGCGTTTGCCGACGATGTGCCGCAATCGGCGTCTCAGGCGGAGCCGGCCGCGCCGAACGGCCCGGTGAAGATCATTGACACGCCGGCCGCCCCGGCGGGGAAAGCCGAGCAAGCGCAGCCCGCGTCGCCGGCTCTACCGCCGGTCAGCACGAAATCGAAGACGAAGGAACCGGATCGTGCGGCCGATGAGACCGGCAACCGCTTCAGCTTCGTGCGTGTCGATGACGGCTTCTTGCGCTTCGATCTCACAACCGGCCAGGTCGCTTATTGCAACGCGCGCCCCGAGGGATGGGGCTGCCAGGCGGTGCCAGAGAACCGCTCGGCGTTGGAACGCGAGGTCGGCAAGCTCAAGGACGAGATCGCAGGACTGAAGCGACAGGTCGAAGACCTGCGCGAACCTCCGCCGCCACGGCCGCCGGCCCCAATTCCTCCGCCGCCGGCGCAGGGCGACGTGACCCGCGCCGCGCCGCGCCATGATGACATCGCCCGCGCCAAGGCCATGCTTCAGGACGTCTGGGAGCGGCTGGTCACTGCGATCGTCGGCGTCAAGAACGATGTGATGCGCAAAAGTTGACCACGCGTCTGTCCGATATTTCGACCGCGGCGCCGCAACTCATCGCGCGCGCGACCCTCAATATCGAGACGCGGGGGGCCGGCATCGTCGAGTTCACGCGTGAGGCCGCGGATTTCCTCACCAAAGCCGCGGCAGACCACGGTGTGCTCCTCGCCTTTCTGCGCCACACCTCAGCCTCGCTGACCATCCAGGAGAACGCCGATCCCGACGTGAAGCGCGACCTGATGACCGCGCTGGCGCGCCTTGCGCCGGAGGATGCCGGCTGGGTGCACGACACAGAGGGACCGGACGACATGCCGGCGCATGTGAGGGCCATGCTGACCGGAATTTCGCTGCACGTGCCGGTGGCCAATGGCCGCATGATGCTCGGCACGTGGCAGGGTCTCTATCTGGTGGAACATCGGCGCCGGCCGCATGCGCGCGAAATCGTGTTGCAGTTCGTCGGCAGCCGCCGCTGAATGCCGCGTTCGCGGCATTTTCACCAGGCGAGACACCGCATCTCGAACGATAGTATAAGGACCGGCATGCGGTGCGGCCGGAGGCGCTTTCGTGGCTAAAGGGTTTGTGGGTGAGTGAGGACGTGCAGTACCGGCTGATGATCGCCGACGATCATCCGCTGTTCCGCGGCGCGCTGCGCGAGGCGGTCACCGGGCTGCCCGGGCGCG
The DNA here is from genome assembly GCA_036509755.1 of Pseudolabrys sp. GTDB lineage: Bacteria > Pseudomonadota > Alphaproteobacteria > Rhizobiales > Xanthobacteraceae > Pseudolabrys. The sequence goes on from DATCFB010000170.1 coordinate 12,732, forward strand.
TGGAATGCACCGAGGCGGGCAGTTTCGACGAGGCGGCTGCGCTGCTCGACCAGGGCAGCGAGTTCGACCTCGTCCTGCTCGATCTGTCGATGCCGGGCGCACGCGGATTCTCCGGCCTGATGTATTTGCGCGCCCAGTATCCGGGCGTGCCGGTTGCCGTCGTCTCCGCCAATGACGATCCGATGGCCATCCGCCGCTGCATGGAATTCGGCGCCTCCGGCTTCATTCCGAAGACGCTCAGTGTCGACGGCATGCGCAACGCAATTTCTCGCATTCTCAGCGGCGACGTTTGGACACCGCCTGACGTCGATCTTTCGTCAGGATCCGACGCAGAAGCGGCCGAGCTGATGGGGCGCATGGCGACGCTCACTCCGCAGCAGGTCCGAGTCCTGATGATGTTGTCGGAAGGTCTGCTCAACAAGCAGATCGCCTACCAGCTCGGTGTCTCCGAGGCGACGGTGAAGGCGCACGTGTCCGCGATCCTTCAGAAGCTCGGTGTCGAGAGCCGCACCCAAGCCGTGATCGCCGCCGCCAAGATCGAAGCCGGCCACTGGCCGCAGGGCGCCGCGACGACAAGCTAAGATCTTTTTTATCCCGCCCCTGCGTGCGGGGAAAGGGATAAGAATTCACTCGGCCGCCGCCGCGCGCATGATCCGCCATTGCGCGAGCAGCGCTCGAAGCGCTGCCGGCTTGAGCGGCTTGTTCAATAGTTGGATTCCCTGCGCACGCGCCTCCTCGCGCACGGCCGGCGAGCGGTCGGCGGTGATGAGGATCGCCGGCAAG
>DATCFB010000171.1:0-3248 GCA_036509755.1 Pseudolabrys sp.
GTCCTTCACACGATTGAATTCGATGAAGCGGCCCGGCTCGAACCGGCCGACCTTGTAGACGCCGCTGCCGAGAGGAGCCTCCAGCGTGGTCTGGTCGAATTCATGCGCGCCGTAATAGGCGCGGGAAAAGATCGGCAGGCCGGCGACGAACAGCGGCACGTCGCGACCGCGCTTCTCGGCGAAGCGGACCGTCACTTCGTCCTTGCCCGTCATTTCCGCGCCTTTGCAGTCGCGCAGGAGTCGGGCGACGATCGGATGGCCCTTGTCCTTGAGTGTGTTGAGCGACCAGGCCACGTCCTCAGCGCCGAGCCGCGCGCCGTTGTGGAATTTCGCCTCCGGCCGCATCAAAAAAATGTAGGTGAGGCCGCCATCGGAGATGCGCACCGAGCGGGCGGCAAAGCCGTACATCGCGTCGGGCTCGTCGCCGGAGCGTGCCATCAGTGTGGCGAAGGTCAAATCCATGCCGAACGCACCATCACCCTTGAGGATGTAGGCGTTGAGCGAATTGAAGGTGAGGAAGGAGCCGTTATAACCGCGGCTCGACACCGATTCCGAATAGGCGCCGCCCTTCGGTGCGTCCGGATTGACGTAGGCGAACTGCTTGAAATCCGGGGCGTAGGCGAGGTCACCGAAGGCCGACATGCCGTGGCGTTCGGCGGGCGCGTCTTGCGCGAATGCGGACGGCAGCTTCGCCGCGGCGAGCGCGCCGGCGGAGAGGACCAGCACGTCGCGGCGGCTGATCATCGGCATGCCTGGGGGAAGCAATAGGCCATGCGGGTCAGCTCCGCTGCGGCACCTTGGCCGCCTTGTCTTTGTCCCACCACCAGATCGCGGGGAACGCCGCCGCCCCATATTTCGGCATGGTCTGCGGATGCGAGAAGCGATCCCAGCGTGCCGTGCGCTGGAACGAATAGGTCCACTGCGGCACGACGTAGAAATTCCACAACAGCACGCGATCGAGCGCCTTGGTGGCGGCGACCAACTCCTCGCGGCTCTTGGCGAAGATCACGCGCTCGATCATGGCGTCGACCGCCGGATTCTTGATGCCGACGAGATTGCGCGAGCCGGGAATGTCGGCGGCCTGCGAGCCCCAGAAGCCGCGCTGCTCGTTGCCCGGCGACAGCGACTCACCCCACGAGGCAATGACGATGTCGAATTGCCACTGCCGCAGCCGGTTCTCGTATTGCGACGTGTCGACCGTGCGCACCGACACGGCAATGCCGAGCCGTTCCAATGATGGCTTATAAAACAGCATAATAGTCTCGAAGGCCGGCTGCTCGACCAGCAACTCGACCTGCATCGGCTCGCCGGTCTTGTCGTTAACGAGCCTGGTGTTCTTCACCTCGTAACCCGCCTCGCGCAGCAGCGTGAGCGCCTGGCGCAGATTGTCGCGCACCGCCTGCGGATTGCCGGTGACCGGATTAGTATAGGGCTTGGTGAACAGGTCCGGCGGCACCTGATCCTTGACCGCTTGCAGGAATTCCAATTCCTGACCCTGCGGCAAACCGGTCGCGGCCAGCTCGGTGCCTTGGAAGTAACTGGCGATGCGCTGATACTGCCCATAGAACAGCTGGCGGTTCATCTCTTCAAAATTGAAGGCGAAGTTGAAGGCGCGGCGCACCCGCGGATCCTTGAACTTGTCGCGCCGGATGTTGAAGGCGAAGGCCTGCATGATTCCAGTATTGCGGATCGGGAATTCTTCCTTGATCACTTTCTTGTCGCGCACCGCCGGGAAGTCATAAGCGGTGGCCCAATCCTTGGCCCTGTTCTCGGTGCGGAAGTCGATCTGGTCGCCTTTGAACGCCTCGAGCGCAACAGTGGAGTCGCGATAATAGTCAAACCGCATCTGCGCGAAGTTGTTGGTACCGACCGTGACGTTGAGGTCCTTGCCCCAGTAGTTCGCGTCCTTCTCGTAGACGATGGTGCGGCCGGGCGAGACCTCCTTCACCTTGAATGGGCCGGAGCCGAGCGGCGGCTCGAGCGTGGTCTGGGTGACGTCGCGCTTCTTGCCGTTCTTGTCGGTGCCTTGCCACCAGTGCTTCGGCAGCACCGTGAGTTCGCCGACGATCTGCGGCAGTTCGCGGTTGCCGGTGCCGTCGAAGGTGAAGGTGATCTCGCGCTCGCCGGTGGTCTCGACCTTGGTCACGTGGCGATAATAGGCGCCGTAGAACGGGCTGTTCGTTTTGAAGGTCTCGAACGAGAAGATGACGTCGTCGGGGGTCACCGGCTTGCCGTCGTGCCAGCGCGCATTAGCGCGCAGCCGATAGGTGACCGAGGAACGGTCTTCCGGATAGCGCACAGCCTCGGCGAGCAGGCCATAGACGCTCGACACCTCATCGAGTGCCGGCACGGTCAGGCTCTCCATCACGAATTCGAGGCCGCTCGCCAACGAGCCTTTGACGCCGGCAACCACGCTGTTGAAATTGTCGAAGGTGCCGATGGCGACCTGCCGCACCATCCCGCCCTGCGGCGCCTGCGCATTGACGTAGTCGAAGTGCTTGAAGTCCGCCGGGTACTTGATGTCACCGAACAGCGACAGGCCGTGACGCCAGGCCGGCTCTGCGGCTCCTTCGGCCGCGGCGGCAGAACCGCAGAGCGGCAGCCGCGACACGGCCGGCAGCACCGCGGCAAACGCGGAGGCGCGGAGGATGGACCGGCGGGTGAACTTCATGTCGGGGGTTCCGCACTCCAGGACAGGCGATCGGGTCGCAATCGCGGCCGATTATGTCGGTTTTTGGTGGCGTCGCCAGGGCGCCACGCCAGACCGGTTAGACCGGTCATCCCGGTCAAACAGGCGGCGCGCCTAAGGTGTTCCGCACAAAGCAAAACGGCCGAGCGCGAGGCCCGGCCGCAAATGTCGGTGTCGCGGCGGCTACTTGGCCGGCGCAGCGGTCGGAGCCGGCACCGCCGCGGGTGGATTGCCCTGCGCGGGCGCTGCGGCTTTCGCTGGCGCGGGCGCGGTGCCTTTTGCGGGTGCGGCGCCCTGAGCCGGTGCCTTGCCGCCTTCAGCCGGAGCGGCAGACGCCTCCGCCTTCGGCAGCGGCTTGGGGCTGTCCGAGAGCGTGCGGAGGTAAGCGATCACGTCGGCGCGCTGCTGATCATTGGAAATGCCGGCGAAGGTCATCGCCGTGCCGGGGATATAGCCGCGCGGATTGGTCAGGAACTTGTTCAGCTCGTCGTACGTCCACGTGCCGCCCTTTTGCTTCATCGCGGACGTGAAGTTGAAGCCTCCACGATCCTTGCCGCGC
>DATCFB010000172.1:0-5624 GCA_036509755.1 Pseudolabrys sp.
GGGAACATCGGTCCTCCGCCCGGCCCTTTGCTTTATTTCGGGTCAAGCGGGCACAGCCTACCGTCGAGGCGTGCGCAAAGCATTGCCCGGCAGGCCACCTTTCTACGAAATACTGGATCGAATTGAAGTCAAACCGGCGCGGTCGCGCCCATTCAGGCGCCGACCGCCTTCCGCCAGCGGCGACGTTCGCCGAGGCCCGCGACGGGCTGCGGCACCGTTGGCTCCGGCGCGTCGGTGCATTCGACCCGGTTGCGGCCATTCGCCTTGGCCCGATAGAGCGCCTGATCGGCGGCGGCGAGAAGGCTGGCGACCGGCATGTCCGGATCGTATCCGAGCGTGACGCCGACGCTCACGCTCGGCTTCAGGTCGTCATGGCCATGACTCGCGGCGGCGCTGATGAAATTCCGCCTGACGCGGTCTGCAATCGCTTCCGCGGCGCCAAGATCGCCGGCCGGCAGCATCGCCGCGAACTCCTCGCCGCCGATCCGGCCGAACAGGACGTCGGCACCGAGCGTGCGGGTGGCCGACCCGGCGAAGATTTGCAACACGGCGTCCCCGACGCCGTGACCGAGCCGGTCGTTGATCGCCTTGAACCGGTCGAGGTCGAACAGCATCACGGCAAGGGGCTCCGGATCGAGCCGCTGCTGCGCCTGCAAGCGCGCCGCGCCGTCAAGGAAGGCGCGACGGTTCGGCACGCCACTCAGCGGGTCGATGAGCGAGGTGATCTTGTGCTGCAGCTCGGTGCGCTCCTTGGTCATGTTCAGCAGAAGGAACGCGAGTACGACCGTGAACAGGAGCGTGCCGAAGGCGAGCAGCGCGAAGGAGACGCTGCTCATGAACGAATGGCCTTGCAGCGTCGGCGCCAGCAGTGTCGCCGGGATGCGTGCGAGCAGTGTGGCCGCATAGGCAAGCAGCACAGAAACGGTCGGCCAGCGCGACATCAAGGGTTCGGCGCGGCCGCGCCAGAACTCCTCCGCCGTGGCGGCCGTGAGCATGGCCATCAGCGTCGAGACGAGGAGAAGGCGAAAATTGAAGTCGGCGGCGAAGCCCGGCAGCAACGAGGCCGCGAGCCAGAGACCGGGCGCCGCAAGCACCGGGATCGGCCGCACCGCGCGGCCGTCGAACATGCGCGATCCCGCCCAAATGCACGAGGCGCCGAGCAGGATCAGCTCATTGGCAATGGTGGTCGAGGCCCATCCCGGCGTCGCGCCGTGACCGGTGAGCAGGGCCTGACCCACCGCGCTGATGACATAGGCCCCTCCCCAGACCATCGGCGCGCGAACGGCGCGGTTCTGAAGACCGGCAAAGACGAGCAATGCGCCAAGCAACGCCGTGACGAAGACCGTCACAACAGACAGTGTCTGAACGTCGAGCGGCATCCGCGTCCCTCATCCCCCGCGCCAACCTAGTCTTGGCAAGGTTTGGACGTGGTTACCGGATGCATGAACTCGCTGCACAGGCTTGACGAAGGGTAAAGGCAGTGCGGCGAATTGAAACGGGCAAAAAAAGAGCGCGCCGCAGGGGCGCGCCCTTTGTATTTGTGCAGTGAAGCGGAACTTATCGCTTCGAGAACTGGAACGAGCGGCGAGCCTTGGCTCGGCCGTACTTTTTGCGCTCGACGACGCGAGAGTCGCGGGTCAGGAAGCCGCCGCTCTTGAGCGCGCCGCGCAGTTCCGGCTCGAAATAAGTGAGCGCCTTGGACAGTCCATGACGCACCGCGCCGGCCTGGCCCGAGAGTCCGCCGCCGGAAACCGTGCAGACGATGTCGTACTGGCCGTTGCGGCCGGCAGCGACGAGCGGCTGCTGGATCAACATGCGCAGCACCGGACGGGCGAAGAACACCTCAACCGTTTTGGTGTTGACGGTGATCTTCCCGGAGCCCGGCTTGATCCACACGCGGGCGACCGCGTTCTTGCGCTTGCCGGTCGCGTAAGCGCGACCCTGCGCGTCAACCTTCTTTTCGTATTTGGGGCCTTCGGGCGCGGCCGTCTTGAGGCTCGCCAAACCTTCCATCGACTGTACGGTCTCGGCCACGATCAAGCACTCCTCAAATTCTTGCGGTTCATCGAGCCGACGTCGAGCTTCTCGGGCTTCTGCGCCTCGTGCGGATGCTCGGCACCCGGATAGACGCGCAGATTGCCGAGCTGCACGCGGCCGAGCGGACCGCGCGGCAGCATGCGCTCGACGGCCTTCTCGAGGATGCGCTCAGGGAAGCGCCCCTCGAAAATCGACTTCGCGGTGCGACCCTTGATGCCGCCGATGAAGCCGGTGTGGTGGTGGTAGATTTTCTTCTCGCGCTTGCGCCCGGTGAACACGACCTTGGCGGCGTTGACGACGATGACATTATCGCCGTCGTCGACGTGCGGGGTGTAGGACGGCTTATGCTTGCCGCGCAGGTGCAGCGCGATGATCGAGGCGAGACGGCCGACGACGAGCCCGGTGGCGTCGATCGTCACCCACTTCTTCTCGATGTCGGCGGCCTTGGCCGAATAGGTGCTCATGACATGTCCTTGAGGGAGGCCGGGCGCCAAAGACGCGCTCCGAAGGTGGCGGTTATCTAAAGGAGCCATTCGTCACGGTCAATGACTTTAGTCGTCTTAAACACTCGTTATATCAAAAACTTACAATAATGGTATTTTGACACCACATAATGGTGGAATATTACCACCGGCTAATTGCCATTGCTCGGGATCGAATAAGTCGAAGTGACGTGCGCGACCGGCTCGGCAACCCCGTCCGAATAGATCGCCACCTCGCCGACCGCCAAGCGCTTGCCGACCTTGAGTAATTTCGCTTCGGCAATGAGGTCGGCAGCCGCCGGCTTGCGCAGGAAATTGATGTTGAGGTTGGTCGTCACCGCCAAAGGCTGCGGGCCGATGGCAGAGAACACGGCCACGTACATCGCGAAATCGGCCAGTTCCATCATGGTGGGGCCCGAGATGGTGCCGCCCGGACGGACGTAGTCCTCGTGGAAGTGCCGCCGCACGCAGACATTGCCGTAGTCGACCCGTTCGAGGCTCAGGCCGCAGCCCTCATAGAACGCCTGCGGGAATTCCTTGTGCAGCAGGTCCGCGATCTGCTCCGCGTTTAGCGTCGGCGCTCGCATCCTCACCCCCTCGCCGGCATGGCCGGCGCCCTTCCCCGTCATAAACCGGCGACGCGGTGCGTCAACCGGCGCGCTTTCGGTGCGTAGACGCCGCCGTCGATGTGGAAGGTCGGCATCGAGCGGGCTATAGTCGGCCCCGATGAACAAGCTGGTCGATGTCCCTGTTCTCATTCGCGAGCGCGACGGCAAGATCGCGGTCCTGGTGCTCAATCGCCCGCGGCCGCGCAACAGCCTCTCCGAGGCCTTGCTGAAAGCGCTGTCAACCGCGCTGAGCGAGATCAAGGACGACCGCAGCGTGCGCGCCGTGGTCCTGGCGGCGAACGGCCCGGCTTTCTGCGCCGGCCACGACCTCAAGGAATTGACGTCACGCCGCAGCGATGCCGACGGCGGGCGCGCCTATTTCCGTCACATCATGACGACGTGCAGCGCGATGATGCAGCAGATCGTCACGCTGCCGCAGCCGGTCATCGCCGCCGTGCAGGGCGCGGCAAGCGCCGCCGGCTGCCAGCTCGTCGCCAGCTGCGATCTTGCCATCGCTTCCGAGGCCGCTCGGTTTGCCACGCCGGGCGTCGATATCGGCCTGTTCTGTTCGACGCCGATGGTCGCGCTCTCGCGCAACGTGTCGCGCAAGCACGCGATGGAGATGCTGCTGACCGGCGAAATGGTCGAGGCGAAACGCGCCGCCGAGATCGGTCTCGTCAACCGCGTCGTTCCGGCCGGCGAGGAGCGCGCCGCGGCAATCGAGCTTGCAAAGCAGATCGCGTCGAAGTCGTCCTATACAGTCAAGATTGGCAAAGCGGCCTTCTACCGCCAGCTCGAGCTGCCGCTGGCCGAAGCCTATGCCTACGCTTCGGAAGTGATGACCGAGAACATGATGGCGCGCGACGCTGAGGAAGGCATTTGCGCTTTCATCGAAAAGCGTGATGCGAAATGGCAGGACCGTTGATCGGTCGATCAGGGCGAGCCTGCTGCATCACACGCGCTTGAACTGCCCTTTGCGGCCCCTGCCCCAGGCCCTATGTTCGCCGGACCTTTCGTCGCCCCGGACATGAGCCTCATGAACAATTCTTCGATCGTGTTCACGCCGGCCGCAAGGCAAGCGCAGGCCGAGCGCGGATCGGCCGGCTCTTACGAACGTCGGATCACGGAAGGCTTCCCCGACACGGTGACGCCCGAGCTCGCCAAGTTCATCGCCGAACAGGATATGGCCTTCCTCGGCACGGCGAGCGGCGACGGCGCGCCCTACATCCAGCATCGCGGCGGGCCGAAAGGCTTCATCAAGGTCATCGACGAGAAGACGCTCGGCTTCGCCGACTACAGGGGCAACCGGCAATACATCACGCTCGCCAATCTGTCCGAGAACGACCGCGCCTATCTCTTCCTGCTCGATCCGGCGCGGCGGCAGCGCATCAAGCTCTGGGGACGCGCACGCGTCGTCGAGAACGACGCCGCGCTGGTCGAGAAGCTGTTCGATGCCGGCTACAAGGCCAAGCCCGAGCGCGCGATCCTGTTCACGATCGAGGCCTGGGACGTGAACTGTTCGCAGCATATCGTCACGCGTTACACGGAAGCCCAACTCGAGGAAGCGTTTGCGGACGTGCGCAAGACCATCGCGGCCTTGCAAGAAGAGAATGCACGGCTGCGCGCCTTGCTCGCGCAGCCATCCGCTCAATCGCAAGGCGAGAATGTCAGCCACGCTCGAGAACAAACGTAATGAAGCACGACGCCTACCCTGACAGTTACATTCGCGGCATTCTCAACACGGTGAAGACCATTGCCATGGTCGGCTTCTCGCCGAAAGAGAACCGGCCGAGCTACTTCGCCTTCAAATACCTGCTCGAGCGCGGTTACCGCATGATTCCGATTAATCCCGGTCACGCCGGCAAGGAAGTCCTCGGCCAGAAAATCTACGGCGCCCTGTCCGACGTTCCCGAGCCGATCGACATGGTCGATATTTTCCGCACCTCGGAGAATGTGCCGCCGATCGTCGACGAAGCGCTGACGTTGTCGCCAAAGCCGCAGGTGATCTGGATGCAGCTCACCGTATGCAACGATGAGGCCGCCAAGCGTGCCGAAGAGGCCGGGCTCAAGGTGGTCATGAACCGTTGCCCGAAGATCGAGTATGGCCGCCTGTCGAGCGAGATTTCGTGGATCGGCGTCAACTCGCGGACTCTGTCGTCGAAACGGCCGCAGCAGCTCGGCAAGGGCGTGCAGCGCCTGTCATTGCGCGAGAGCCCGGGTAAGCCCGGGCGCGACGAGAGCCAATGAAGATGGCGGTACTGCTTACCGGCCAGCGCCGGTCATCGCCCACGCAAACTGCCTGAGCTCGGCTGGCGTATAACCGGCGGCGAAGGCCAAGCACATAACGACGATGAGGACGTGTGCGAGATAGCAAAGACCGAATAAAGCCGGGCTTTGGTCGATATCGAGGCTCCATCCCTCGCTATAGATCACGCCGCTCCGCCCTGCCCGGACAAGTGTCCAGACCACGAAGATCGCCAGTCCCGCCATCAGCGCG
>DATCFB010000173.1:0-3410 GCA_036509755.1 Pseudolabrys sp.
CACGAGGTCGATCACCGTGCGCAGCGCAAACGAGACAAAATCCACGATGTAAGGGCCGACCGGCACCTGCCGCTTGAAGCCGCACCCGGCGAAGCGGCGGTCGGTCGTCAGCGCGCGCCACAGGATGCGCTCGGCCTCGGTCGGGTGCCTGCGCAAGAGCCGCGCCAGCCCCCGCACGGGCGTGCGCTGGTCCGGCGCACCGACGGCGCCGTGCTCGTTGATCAACTCGCGCAGCCGCACCGCCTCCTCGCTGTCGAGCACGCCGCCGCGCGCCGGACCTTTACGTCCGTGCACGATGGCGCTGATCACACCGTGCAGCGTGCGGATGTCCTGCTGGGTCGGCTGAATGCGCTGGAAGATGTTGCGCAAATTGGTGCGCATCACGCCGCGCTTCTCCTCCGGCCGGAAGAACTCGGCCTTCTCCAGCTCGGTCTCGAGCGTGGCAAAGAAGGCCGCGATCTGCTGCTTCGGCGCCGGTGGCGAGCGGTCCGCCGTCGTGAAGGGCAGCCCTGTGCCGGCGTGCTTGAACCATTCGTAGGCGACGATTACCACCGCCTGCGCGAGATTGAGCGAGGCGAAGGCCGGATTGACCGGCAGGGTCATGATGACGTCGGCCTGGCCCACCTCGTCGTTCTGAAGGCCGTAGCGCTCGCGGCCGAACACCAGCGCCGCGGTCTCGCCGGCGGCAATGTGCGGCGCCATAGCCGACACAGCCGTCTCAGCCGAGACAACCGGCTTAGCCTGGTCATGCCCCCGCGCCGTCGTCGCGACGACGAAGGTGCAGTCGGCGATCGCCTGCTCCAAGGTGTCATAGAGCACCGCCGCGTCGAGGACGCGATCGGCGCCGGCCGCCATCACCTTGGCGCGGTCATTGGGCCAGCCCTGCACCGGCTTGATGAGGCGCAATTGCGACAGGCCGAAATTGGCCATCGCGCGCGCTACCGCCCCGATGTTCTCGCCGAGCTGCGGCTCGACCAGCACGACCACGGGCGCGGGGGTTGCGAGCCAGCGTCTGGTCTTGTCCGTGCCGGCGCCAGGCATTGGAGTCTTCCTCGGCGGGCAAAGGCCCTGAAGGCGCAGCCCCTGCCCAAGCCGGCCGCTTGCGTCAAGCGGCCGCAGCCAATCCTGCCATATTTGTCTGCCGACGCCCACTCCGCACCTACTGACAAGGCTTTTACCAGCGGGGGGCGGATGCTATAGGGCGCGCGCCGAATTCCCGTCACTCGGATTCCCGGTTGGCGGTCTCCGTGCCGAGAACAATTCATTTGGGGGCCGCGGGAAAGGTCATTCCACCCGCGCCCATCAATGTTCAGTTTCCGGTCGGCCAAACAAGCACGGCGACCAGAGGTGCAAGCATGCCAGATCTCGAAATCATGTGGACGAAGGTCGATGAAGCCCCGGCGCTGGCGACCTATTCCCTGCTGCCGATCGTCAAAGCCTTCGTCGGCGCCGCGGGTGTGTCCGTGACTCTGAAGGACATCTCGCTGGCCGGTCGCATCCTCGCTAGTGTCGCGGATAGGGTGGCGGCGGGGCAGAGGATTAACGACGAACTCGGCGAACTCGGCGAACTGGCGACAAGGCCGCAAGCCAATATCATGAAACTGCCCAACATCTCCGCCTCGATCCCGCAGCTCAAGGCGGCGATCAAGGAACTGCAGGACAAGGGGTATGCGGTTCCGGACTATCCGGACAACCCGACCACCGAGGCCGAGAAGGACATCAAGGCCCGCTATGCCAAGGTGTTCGGCAGCGTCGTCAACCCGGTCCTGCGCGAGGGCAATTCCGACCGCCGCGCCGCCGGCGCCGTCAAGCAATATGCCCGCAACAATCCGCACAAAATGGGCGCCTGGAGTTCCGCCTCCAAGTCACATGTCGCGTCCATGTCGGGCGGCGATTACTACGGCTCGGAAGTCTCGACGACGGTCGCCGCGGCGACCAATGTCCGCATCGAGCTGGTCGAGGCCGGCGGCGCCGTCACGGTGCTGAAGGCGAAGACGCCGATCCAGGCCGGCGAGATCATCGACGCGGCGGTATTGAGCCGAAAGGCGCTCCGCGCCTTCTTTGCCGAGCAGATCGACGCCGCCAAGAAGGAAGGCGTGCTGTTCTCGCTGCACGTAAAGGCGACGATGATGAAGATCGCCGATCCCATCATCTTCGGCCATGCCGTTTCCGTGTTCTTCGCCGATGTGATCGAAAAGCACGCCGCCACGCTGAAGCGTCTCGGCGTCAATCTCAACAACGGCTTCGGCGATCTCTTGACGAAAATCGAACCGCTTCCGGCCGCCGATAAGGACGCGATCAAAGCCGACATCGCGGCCGAATACGCGAAGCGGCCGGGCCTCGCCATGGTCAATTCCGACAAGGGCATCACCAACCTGCACGTGCCCAGCGACGTGATCGTCGACGCTTCGATGCCGGCGATGATCCGCGAATCCGGCCGCATGTGGGGCGCCGACGGCAAGCCGCACGACGTCATCGCCGCGATCCCGGATCGCTCCTACGCCACGCTCTATCAGGCGGCCATCGACGACTGTAAGGCTCACGGGGCGTTCGATCCCAAGACCATGGGCTCGGTCCCGAACGTGGGCTTGATGGCGCAGAAGGCCGAGGAATACGGCTCGCACGACAAGACGTTTGAAGTGCCTGCGAACGGCACGGTCCGCGTCGTCGCCGACGACGGCAAGGTGCTGCTGGCGCGCCCGGTCGAGACCGGCGACATTTTCCGTATGTGCGAACTCAGGGACGCGCCGGTCCAGGACTGGGTCAAGCTCGCGGTGCGGCGTGCGCGTCTCACCAGCACGCCGGCGGTGTTCTGGCTCGACAAGAATCGCGCGCACGATGCCCAAGTCATCGCCAAGGTCGAGAAGTACCTGAAGGATCAGGATACGTCGGGGCTCGACATTCGCATTCTGGCGCCGGTCGAAGCGATGAAGTTTTCGCTCGAGCGCATTCGCAAGGGAGAGGACACGATCTCCGTCACCGGCAACGTGTTGCGTGACTATCTGACCGATCTGTTTCCGATCATGGAGCTCGGCACCTCGTCCAAAATGCTGTCGATCGTTCCTCTATTGGCGGGCGGCGGTCTTTTCGAGACCGGTGCCGGCGGCTCGGCACCCAAGCACGTGCAGCAGTTCCAGGAAGAGGGTTATCTGCGCTGGGACTCGCTCGGCGAGTTTCTCGCCCTCGGCGCGTCGCTCGAACATCTGGCGCAGACCTACAAGAATGCGAAGGCGCAGGTTCTCGCCGAGACGCTCGACATCGCCATCGGCAAGTTCCTACAGTTCAACCGCAATCCTGCGCGCAAGGTCGGCCAGCTCGACAATCGCGGCAGCCATTTCTACCTTGCCCTGTATTGGGCCCAGGCGCTGGCCGCGCAGACCAAGGACACGGAGCTGCAAGCCCGCTTCAAA
>DATCFB010000174.1:0-9666 GCA_036509755.1 Pseudolabrys sp.
AGCGAATGGAATCTGAAGAACCTGTTCACCGGCTGGCGCGACGTCGACCTGACCGAGCAGGGCATCAAGGAAGCGCGCGAGGCCGGGCGCAAGCTCAAGGCGCAGGGGATCTCTTTCGACGTCGCCTACACGTCGGCGCTCAAGCGCGCGCAGCGCACGCTCGATCTCGTGCTCGAGGAGATGAGCCTCGCGAGCATTCCGGTGTTCAAGGACGAGGCGCTGAATGAGCGCGATTACGGCGATCTCTCGGGCCTCAACAAGGACGACGCGCGCAAGAAATGGGGCGAGGAGCAGGTGCACATCTGGCGCCGCTCTTATGACGTCGCGCCGCCGGGCGGCGAGAGCCTGAAGGATACGCTGGCGCGCACGCTGCCCTATTATATGACCGAAATTCAACCGCGCGTGCTGCGCGGCGAGCGCGTGCTGGTGGCGGCCCATGGCAATTCGCTGCGCGCGCTGGTGATGGTGCTGGAGCGGCTGAACCGCGAGACCATTCTCAAGCGCGAGATCGCGACCGGCGTGCCGATCATCTATCGCCTCGGCGCCGATTCGACCGTCGCCTCCAAGCTCGATCTGGCGGCGTGAGGGAGAGCCTACGGAATTAACATGAGCGCCGTGGAGATCGTTGAGCTCGATGCGGCTGGCGTGCAAGCCGTGATCGGCGCGCTGGCGGACGTGCTGGCCGACTGCGTCAATGGCGGCGCTTCGGTCAATTTCATGCTGCCCTATGACACGGCAGACGGGGTACAGTTCTTCCGCAAGGTCGCCGCGGCGATGGAGCGCGGCGAGATCGTCTTGCTGGCGGCGAAGATCGACGGCCGCATCCTCGGCACGGTGCAGCTCGGCTTGGACATGCCGCCGAACCAACCGCATCGCGGCGAGATCAAGAAGCTGCTGGTTCATCGCGATGCGCGCGGCCGCGGCGTCGGCGCGGCACTGATGCAGCGCATCGAGGAGATCGCGAAAGAGCGCGGCCGCACATTGCTCGTGCTCGACACGGCAAGCGATGCCGCCGAACGGATCTATACGCGCGGCGGCTGGCAGCGGCTCGGCGCCATTCCGGACTATGCGATGTGGCCGCAGGGCGGCACCTGCGACAGCATCATCTTCTGGAAAAAGCTCTGATCAGGCGGCCATGCCGGCCTGCCCCGCTTCCCAGCCGAGCATCGCGCGCTTGCGCGTCAGACCCCAATGATAGCCGGTCAATTCGCCGCTTTTGCCGATGACGCGATGGCACGGCACGACGAAGCAGATCGGGTTCTTGCCGACGGCGGCGCCGACCGCGCGCGCGGCTTTCGGCGAGCCGGTCTTCGCCGCGAGATCGGAATAGGTGGTCAGCCGCCCCATCGGAATGGTCAGCAGCTTTTCCCACACGCGCACTTCGAAATCGGTGCCGATGAGGACGACGCGCAGCGGCTGTTCCTTGCGCCACAAGGACGGTTCGAAGATGCGGCGCGCGGTCGGCGCGGTAGCGGCGAAATCCTCGACGTATTTCGCCTTGGGCCAGCGCGATTCCATATCGCGCAGCGCGGCGCGTTCCTTGCCGGGGTCGGCGAGCGCGAGGCCGGCGAGGCCGCGCGTCGTCGTCATCACCAGCGCCGTTCCAAAGGGTGAAGGGTGGAAGCCGTAGCTGATGGTCAGGCCTTCGCCGGCGGCTTTCCATTCGCCGGGCGACATCGCCTCGTGCGTCACGAAAAGGTCGTGCAGGCGTCCGGGGCCGGACAGGCCGACCTCGTAGGCGGTGTCGAGCACGCTTGCCGATGCGCGCAGCAGGTCGCGCGCGTAGTTGAGCGTCAGGGCCTGTAGGAACGCCTTCGGCGTCAGCCCGCACCAGCGCCGGAACAGATGATGCAGGTCGGTCGGCGTGACGCCGGCGGCGTGCGCGATGGTCTCGATCTCGGGCTGCGAGCGCCAGTTGCCGCGGATATGTGCGATGGCGCGGCGTACGACGTCGTAGTCGGCCGCGGCGGTCGCGAGCGGCGCGAACTCAGGCAGACGGATGGCCGGAGCCAGTCTTTCGAGGGTCATGTCCATGCTCGAAATCTAGGGCGGAGATGTCGGCTTCACCACCCGATTTCTGCCCATCTCCCTTTGGGGGAGGGATTACGTCAAGGCGGTTCTCGTCACGCCGCGCTTAGCCTCGTTCAGCGCGCTACTCAATGCCTTAGCGAAGGCCGCCTTCTCGTTGGGGCCGAGGAAGGCGGCGACGGTCAATTGTTTGCCGCGTGACACCAGATACAACCGCTCGATGCCATATTCTTCGTGTGTCTCGCGCTCGAGCATCACCCACAGCGGATTGAGCAGCCATTCGCGCACGGCGCCGCGGTGGCTGACCTTGCGCACAGTCAGCGCGGTCGGCGTGACCTTGACCTCCTCATACGCCGCGGCGCGGGCGTAGTTCACGCGAAACGCCCAGTAGAGCAGCAGCACGTCGAGCCCCATGAAGCCGAATACCGGCCAGGCGCCCATCAGCCAGAAGGCGATTCCGGCGGCGAAGCTCACCAGCCCATAGACGACCATCAGGATCATGAACCCGGTCGAGTGCAGCGAGCGGTGCGGCGTCAGCACGGCCGAAAAGATCGTGGGTTCGAGATCGTCGGCGTTGTCGGCGGTCATGGGCAACACTATACCGGCAGCATGGCGAGAAAAACGAGCCGCAAGTCCGTCAAGAGACCCGCACGCCAGCCTAAGCCGGTACGTAAGCCGATAGCCAAAATGCGCAAGGACCTGGCGCGCAAGGGCAAGGCCGCAAAGGTGAAGCCGGCCGCCAAGCGGGCCAAGGCCGATGCGACGGCCGGGCAGGGTGCGCTGCCGCAATGGACGACGGCGGAGATCGACGAGGCGTTCCGCCGCTTTCAGGCCGACAATCCCGAGCCAAAGGGCGAACTCAAACACATCAATCCGTTCACGCTTCTCGTCGCGGTCGTGCTGTCGGCCCAGGCCACCGATGCCGGCGTGAACAAGGCGACTCCGGCTTTATTCGCCGCCGCCGATACGCCGGAGAAGATGGTCGCGCTCGGCGAGGACAGAGTGCGCGACCTGGTCAAGACTATCGGCCTCTTTCGGACGAAGGCGAAAAACGTGGTTGGCCTGTCCGCAAAGCTCGTCACCGAACACGGCGGCGAGGTACCGCACTCACGCGAGGCGCTGGAGGCGCTGCCCGGCGTCGGCCGCAAGACGGCGAACGTGGTCATGAACATCGCCTTCGGTGAGCCGACCATTGCCGTCGATACCCACATCTTCCGCGTCGGCAACCGCACCGGTCTCGCCACCGGCAAGACGCCGCTCGAGGTCGAACAAAAGCTCGAGCGCGTGGTGCCCGACAAATACAAGCGCCATGCGCATCACTGGCTGATTCTGCACGGCCGCTACACCTGCGTCGCGCGCAAGCCGCGCTGCGAGCACTGCATCATCGCCGACCTGTGCAAGTGGCCGGGGAAGACGGTGCCGTAGCCGCGCTCATCCTTCTCTTTTCAGGGGAGGGATGATCGTCGCGCCGGCTCTATCAACGCGACGCGCTTTGCCGCCACGCGTTTGTGGATGTGCACCATGAAGGCCATGGCGAAGACCGGCGTGGCCAGATTGACGATCGGGATCGACACGAACAGTGAGATCACCATGCCGGTAATGAACACGTAGCCGGCGTGGCGCTTGCGCAGCGCCTTCGCCTCCCAGGGCGGATAGAAGCGCATCGCCGCAAGCTCGAAGAAGTTGCGACCGAGCAAATAACTGTTGGCGAAAAACAGGACGAGCAAGCCAAAGCCGGCAAACAGGACGAACGGCAGCGCCACGACATAGACGAGGATCGACAGGAGCGCGAACTTCGCGCCCTCGACCACCGCAGTGATGATCGGCAAGGCGCGGCCGGGCGGCTCGACGGGATAATGCCGGCGCTCGACCGC
This sequence comes from Pseudolabrys sp., assembly GCA_036509755.1. Taxonomy (GTDB): domain Bacteria; phylum Pseudomonadota; class Alphaproteobacteria; order Rhizobiales; family Xanthobacteraceae; genus Pseudolabrys. The sequence goes on from DATCFB010000174.1 coordinate 3,903, forward strand.
GTCGGCGACATCGTCGACGAAGAAGCTGCCGACGAAAACGGTCACCGCCGGCATCAGGAATATCGCGCCGGTGACGATGCCGAGCCCCGCCATGATCGACAGAAACCACGCGAGCGCCGCCCAAGCCGAATGCGGCGCGAAGCCGGAGCTCTGTTCCGCCCAAGTCGCACCGCTCTCGGCGAGCGACGAGAGGAGGCGCTGTAAGGCAATCCCGATCACCACGATCAGCGCCAGGGCCAGCAAAATCGATTTGATCAGAACCGATCGCAGCGGCGGCCGGAGCATGTCGGTGAGGGCCTTGATGGCGGCGTCGAGCATGGGAGAGAGGTAGGCGGGGCGATGAGAGAACACAAGCCGCACCAAACACTCGGTGTCACCGCCGGGCTTGTCCGGCGATCCGATGAGCTGAGGCGCGGTGCCAACTTTAGCGGGATGGCCGGGACAAGCCCGGCCATGACAGAAGAAATGCTAAAGCGCCGGGGAAAGCTCGTTCGCCATGGCCGGCTCGGGCACCAACGTCGTCGCCCCCGCATCGGCCCGATCGACCCAAGCCATCGCCTTGTAGTCGAAGCCGCGGCGGATGGTCGGCTTCACCACTTCGAAATAGGGCGAGATATCGAAATCACGTGGCGCGAAAAGCGACGAGTGGCGGATCTCGAGGATCTCGTCACGCGCAGCCTCGCTTTCTGCGCGGGTGACTTTCGGCAGGATGGGATAGCGCACGGTCTCGAAAGCCTGCGCGATCAGCGCCGAGCAGATGATGCGTGTCGGATGGCCCGAGCCGAGCGCGATCATGCGCCGGCGCCAGCGCTGCGGCACCGGCAGCGGCAGGAGATAGCGCATCAGGTCGATGATGTTCTTCAGGTCGTAATCGAAACCGATCCGCTCGGCCGCGTAGGCGCAGACCCGCGCGCGGTCGTCGTCGGTCAGCCCGATCGGCCGGCAGATGCGTGTGTGGAAGCGCGTATACTTCGACAGCGGCGCGGCGACGACACCCTGGCCGATATTCGCTTCGACCAGCACCAGCGGTTCGCCGTCGGCGGTGACGCGGTCGCCGATCGGCCCGACATAGAGCGCGGCGTGCGACCAGGTCGACTGTGTGAGATATTTGATGACACCGGAGATGTGGTTGTTGCCCTCGACCAGGAGCACGTCGCCAGGCATCAGCGAACCGCGCAACGCACCGGGATCGCTCGGCGTGAAGGGCTCGTAGCCCGCCACCGGCTTTTCCAGATAATGGGCGATGACGCGCCCGACCCCCTCGACGATTACACCCATGACGCCCGTTCCCGGCGTCAAATATGCGACGCCGAAGCGACAGTCTCCCCCGTTTGCGCGCAGTCGCGCGTTCGTCTTCTTGATGACGAATTTAATGCGGACTCATTGCAAATTGGTTCATCACGCGCGCATGCGTTAATCGGCGTTAGCCATGGAAATTGCGCTGCCACGCGCATTCGTGCATGCTGACGGCCCGCCTGGAAACCTTTCGGACACCATGCCGCGTTTGAGCCGCCGCTCCTTTCTCGCCGCGTCCGTTGCGCTGATGACGAGCCCGGCCTTCGCGGCGAAGCCTGCCGGCGAGGATGCCGATGTCATCGTTGTCGGCGCCGGCGCCGCCGGCATCGCTGCCGCGCGGCGGCTCGCGGCCGAGAAGGTCCGCGTCGTCGTGTTCGAGGCGGCTGACCGCATCGGCGGCCGCTGCTCGACCGATACGACGACGTTCGGAGTTCCGTTCGATCTCGGCGCGCACTGGATCCACAATCCCGACGGCAATCCGCTCGTTGCCGGCGGCGCTCCGGCCGGGCTGGAGATCACCCCGGCGCCGCGCTGGCAGAGCGTGCGTATCGGTCCGCGCGCGGCACGCGACTCAGAACTCGAGGTCTTTCTCGCGGCGCAGGTGCGCGCGCAACGTGCTTTGCGCGAACCGGTGAAAGCGAAGGGTGACGTTGCCGCCGAGCGCCTTCTGCCGAACGATCTCGGCGTTTGGAAGCCGGCGCTCGAATTCATGTTCGGCCCCTATGCGACATCGAAGGATCTCGCCGGCATTTCGGCAGCGGATGTCGTGCGCACGGCAGAACGCACGGGGGAGGCGTTCTGCCGCCAAGGCTATGGCGCGCTTTTGGCGAAGCTCGCGGCCGGGCTGAACATCAAGCTGTCGTCGCCGGTGAGCATGATCGCCTGGGGCAGGAGCACCGTGCTGGAGACGCCCGAGTCGCTCTGGTATCCGCGCGCGGTGATCCTGACGTCCTCAACCAACGTGCTCGCCGGGGACGACATCGAGTTCATCCCGCCGCTGCCGAAAAACGTGCGCGCCGCGATCGCCAATCTGCCGCTCGGCAGCCTCGACCACATCGCGCTGGACATACCGGGCAATCCGCTCGCCTTGCAGAAGGACGATCTCGTTTTCGAGCAGGCGACGAGCAACAAGACCGCGGCGCTGCTCGCCAACGTCTCGGGCACGAGCCTGCACGTCGTCAGCGTCGGCGGCGCCTTCGGCCGCGAACTGTCAACGAAAGGCGAGGCGGCGATGCTGGATTTCGCTGTTACTTGGCTGTCGTCGGCCTTCGACACCAACGTCAAGCGCTTCATCAAGAAGAGCCGCGTCACGCGGTGGAACGCGCAGGATTACGTGCTCGGCGCCATGTCGGCCGCCGGTCCCGGCCACGCCGAATCGCGCAAGGTGCTCGCCGAACCGCTCGGCCGCGTCTGGCTCGCCGGCGAAGCCCTGCACGAGACGCAATGGGGCACGGTCAACGGCGCCTGGGAGTCCGGCACGCGCGTGGCGGAGGCGGTGCTGCGCCATCTCGGGCATGGCGATCGCGAGGAGCCGAAGGCGAGCGCCAAGCATCGCAAGCGGCACAGGGAGAGATGATGCGGCCGAAGGCGCTGATCGCGTGGTCGAGCGGCAAGGACAGCGCCTGGGCGCTGCATGTGGTGCGGCAAAGCGGCGGCTATGACATCGTCGGCGCGCTGACCACAGTCAACCGCACGTTCGAACGAGTCGCCATGCATGGCGTGCGGCAGCAACTCCTGGAAACGCAGATCGCCGCCGCGGGGCTGAAGCCTGTGCTGGTGCATATTCCGCATCCATGCAGCAACGACATCTATGAGCGGGCGATGGCGGAGGCGGTCGCACAGGCCAAGGCGGACGGCATCACGCACATCATCTTCGGCGACCTCTTCCTCGAGGACATTCGCGCTTATCGCGTCGAGAAGCTGAAGGAGTCGGGGATCGCGCCGGTGTTTCCGCTCTGGCTGAAGCCGACCCATGCGCTGGCGCGCGATATGATCGCCGGCGGCCTTCAGGCGCACCTGGCGACGGTCGATCTCAAGAAGCTGTCCGCGAGCTTCGCGGGCCGCCGCTTCGACGCGGCGTTGCTCGGCGATCTGCCGGTCGGCATCGATCCATGCGGTGAGAACGGCGAATTTCATTCGTTCGTCTGCGCCGGCCCGATGTTGTCGCGGTCCATTCCGGTGCGCGTCGGCGAGACGGTGGAGCGGGACGGGTTTGCCTACGCAGATCTGCTGGCGGCGTAGGAGCTTTTGTGGTCGCCCAGACAAGCGACCAAGACAAACAGAGAGGCTAACCCCTCAACACTCCACCGGTGCGCTTTACCACCTCGGCGACGATCTTGCCCGCCAGCGCCTCGATCTCCTCGTCGGTCATCGTCTTTTCGCGCGGCTGCAATGTCACCGCAATCGCGATCGACTTCTTGCCGGGATCGATGCCTTTGCCCTCGTAGACGTCGAACACGCTGACGTTGGAGATCAGCTTGCGGTCGACGCTCTGCGCCGTGCGAACGATGTCACCGGCTTTGATGCTGCGATCGACGATGAACGCGAAGTCGCGCTCGACCGGCTGGAACGGCGACAGGTCGAGCATCGCTTTGGCGCGCGTCGCTTTGGCCTTCGGCTCGGGGATCGCTTCGAGGATCAACTCGAAGCCGACCAGCGGGCCCTCGGCTTTCAATGCCGCGAGTGTTCGCGGATGCAATTCGCCGAAATGGCCGATGATGTTCTTCGGCCCCATCTGGATGGTGCCGCTGCGGCCCGGATGCAGCCAGGCAGGGCCGCCCGGCACGATCTGGAGTGCCTGCATCGGCGCGCCGGCGGCAGCAAGGACGGCGTAAGCGTCGGCCTTGGCGTCGAAGGCATCGACGGCTGCGCTCTGGCGCGACCAGTGGCGGCCCGCGCCGTCAGGCTTCGCCAATGCGCGGCGGATGCCGGTTGCAGCGGTGAACTGCTCCTCCGGACTGTCACCTATGAAAATCTGGCCGACCTCGAACAGCGCGACGTCCGCGATGCCGCGATCCGCATTGCGCTGCGCCGCCATGATCAGACCCGGCAAAAGGCTCGGCCGCATGTCGGATAATTCGGCCGCGATCGGATTGGCGAGCGCAAGCTCGACCTTGCCGCCGCCGAACAATTCCGCCTCGCGCTTCGACACGAAGGACCAAGTCACCGCCTCGACAAGACCGCGCGCGGCGAGCGCGCGCTTGGCCTTGCGGTTCCGCCGCTGGATGGTGGTGAGCACCGGCTTGCGCGCATTGTCGCCGCGCGGGAACGGCGTCGGCGCGACCTTGTCGACACCGACGATGCGCACGACCTCCTCGACGATGTCAGCGCGGCCGTCCACGTCCGGACGCCACGACGGCACCGCAACTTTCACTTTCTCGCCCTGGCCGGCGATGAAGAAGCCGAGTTTCTCCAGCGTGCGCCGCACGTCGGTCAGCGGCAGCTTGAGGCCCGACAATCGCGGCAGCTCGGAAAGCGGGAAGTCGATGATCTTTTCTTTCGCCGCCGGGTCGCCGGCGAGGACAATTTGCGACGGCTCCCCGCCGCAGAAGTCCAGCACCATCTGCGTCGCCAGGTCGAGGCCGGGAATAGCGAAGTTCGGATCGACGCCGCGTTCGAAGCGGTAGCGCGCGTCGGTGTTGATTCCGAGCTTGCGGCCGGTCTGTGCGATGTTCGGCTCGCTCCACAGCGCCGATTCGATCAGCACGTCGGTGGTCGTCTCGTCGCAGCCGGACTCTTCGCCGCCCATAATGCCAGCAAGCGATTCGACGGCGCGCTCATCGGCAATCACGCACATCGCGCTGTCGAGCGTGTAAGTGCGGCCGTCGAGCGCGAGCAATTGCTCGCCGTTCTGCGCGCGGCGGATGGTGAGGTTGCCTTTCACCTTCTTGGCGTCGAACACGTGCAGCGGCCGGCCGCGGTCATAAGTGATGAAGTTGGTGATATCGACCAGCGCGTTAATGGGACGCAGACCGATCGCCGTCAGCCGCTTCTGCAGCCACGCGGGCGAAGAGTCGTTGTTGACGCCGCGTACGAGCCTGAGTGCGAAGGCCGGGCACAATTCCGGAGCGTCGATCTTGACCTGCACGGGGCAGGGAAACGTGCCGTCGATCCGTTTCGGCGCGTTGTCCTTAAAGTCGCCGATTAAAGTCGCGCCGAGATCGCGCGCAATGCCGCTGACGCCGGTGCAATCCGGCCGGTTGGGCGTGAGATTGATCTCGATGACCGGTTCGCCGAGGCCGAGCACTTCGGCGAACGGCTTGCCGATCGGCGCGTCGGCCGGCATCTCGATGATGCCGCTGTGATCGTCGTTGAAGCCGATCTCCGCCCCGGAGATCATCATGCCTTGGCTTTCGACGCCGCGAATCTTGCCGACCGACAGCGTGATGTCCTTGGCCGGAATGTAAGTGCCCGGCAGGCCGAGCACGGTCTTGAGGCCAGCGCGCGCGTTCGGCGCGCCGCAGACGAT
>DATCFB010000175.1:0-3232 GCA_036509755.1 Pseudolabrys sp.
TTGGCAATGGGTTACAAGGTCGCCGTGGTGGGCGCCACCGGCAATGTGGGCCGCGAGATGCTCGCGATCCTGGCCGAACGCAATTTTCCCGCCGACGAAGTCGTCGCGCTCGCCTCGCGCAAGAGCGTCGGCACGGAGTGCTCGTTCGGCGACAAGACCCTGAAAGTCAAAGCCCTCGACCACTACGACTTCTCCGACACCGACATCTGCCTGATGTCGGCGGGCGGCTCGGTGTCGAAGGAGTGGTCGCCGAAGATCGGCGCAGCCGGCGCCGTCGTCATCGACAACTCGTCGGCCTGGCGCATGGACCCCGACGTGCCACTGATCGTGCCGGAGGTGAATGCCGACGCCATCACCGGCTTCACCAAGAAGAACATCATCGCCAACCCGAACTGCTCGACGGCGCAGCTCGTCGTCGCGCTGAAGCCGCTGCACGACGCAGCGAAGATCAAGCGTGTGGTCGTCGCCACCTATCAATCGGTGTCGGGCGCCGGCAAGGACGCGATGGACGAGCTGTTCTCGCAGAGCAAGGCGGTGTTCACCCTCGGCGAGATCCAAAACAAGAAGTTTCCGAAGCGGATCGCCTTCAACTGCATTCCGCAGATCGACGACTTCATGGAGGACGGCTACACCAAGGAAGAGTGGAAGATGGTGGTCGAGACCAAGAAGATCCTCGATCCCAAGATCAAGCTCAGCGCCACCTGCGTGCGCGTGCCGGTCTTCGTCGGCCACTCGGAAGCCGTGAATATCGAGTTCGAGAATCCGATCTCGGACGATGAGGCGCGCGACATCCTGCGCAAGGCGCCGGGCTGCCTCGTCATCGACAAGCGCGAGTCGGGCGGCTACGTGACGCCCTACGAGTGCGTCGGCGAGGACGCGACCTACATCAGCCGCATCCGCACGGACCCGACCGTCGATAACGGCCTGGAAATGTGGGTCGTCTCCGACAATCTGCGCAAGGGCGCCGCGCTCAATGCCATTCAGATCGCCGAGTGCCTGATCAATCGCAAGCTGATCAGCGCAAAGAAAAAGGCGGCGTGATCTTCCCTCTCCCCACAAGCTGGGAGAGGTGACAGGCGCTAAAACCTTGGCTCTGCAAACGCCTTCGCGTGCGCCTCTGCCGCAACGCGTATGAATTTCTTCTGCGCCGGATCATAGATCGAGAGGTCGCCGGTCGCGACGCCGAAATAGGCGGCGTGCAACTCCAGTTTGCCGGCTTCCACGCGGCTGCGCACGTAGGGAAAAGTCATCAGGTTATCGAGCGTCTTCACCGCGGAGGTCTGCTCAAGCGCGGTGACATACTCTTGGAGTGAGCGCTCGCCGCGCGGCCCGACCGCTTTCGCCGCGGGCTCGATGATTGACATCCAGTTGCCAATAAAGTCGCCGGGCGAAAGAGGCTCCGCCTCTTCCGCGTAAGCGCGGATGCCGCCGCATTGCGCATGCGCGAGTACGACGATGTGCTTCACCTTCAAGGCCTGCACAGCGAACTCGAGCGCGGCCGACATCGAGCGCTGCGCAGAGTCCGGCGTATAGGGCGGCACGAGGTTGGCGATGTTGCGGGAGACGAACACTTCGCCGGGGCCGGCGTCGAAGATGAGTTCGGGCGAGCAGCGCGAGTCGCAGCAACCGATCACCATGACTTCCGGACGCTGGCCGTGCTCGGCGAGCGCGCGGTAGCGGCTCTGCTCGTGCGGCAGGCGCTCGCTCAGAAAGGCGCCATAGCCCTCGATCAGGCGCTGCGGAAATTCGGACATCGGCACCTCCTCGCTCACACCGATTTGTCACGCCCGGATCGCCATTGGCAACCCGTAAGCGTCACGCGACGGCGGGGTCGGGAGCCGCCGCGACCGGGCCAACGACCGCGGCGATCCAAACGGCCGGGCCGCCGTCGCGCCGGCGAGCCATCGTCGGAAACAACGGCGTTCATCGTGCGGCGGAGAGTGGCACGCACACCGGGCGGGCGGTAGGCTTGGCGGGCTAAGTCCATCGGGGGAGCTTCCGCAATGACCGTCCGTCCGCGCCGCAGCGTGCTTTACATGCCGGGCTCGAATGCCCGCGCGCTGGAGAAGGCGAAGACGCTTGCCGTCGACGGCATCATCCTCGATCTTGAGGATTCGGTCGCCCCGGACGCCAAGGAGGCCGCGCGCAAGCAAGTCTGCGACGCGGTCAGGGCCGGCGGCTTCGGCAACCGTGAGGTGATGATCCGCGTCAACGGCATCGACACGCCTTGGCACGCCGAGGATCTCGCCGCTGCCGCACATGCCGCGCCGGACGCCATCGTCGTGCCGAAGGTGTCGAGCGACGATACGCTCGAGCGCGTCGGACGCCGGCTGCTCGACATGGCCACGCCGCACAAGACGCGCGTCTGGGCGATGATCGAGACGCCACTCGCCATCTTCAACATCCTCGCCATTGCCGCCGAGGCGCGCGATTCCGAATCACGGCTCGTCGGCTTCATTATGGGCACCAACGATCTCGCCAAGGACACCCGCGCGCGCCTCGTACCCGGCCGGGCGCCGATGCTGCCATGGCTGTCGATGTGCATTGCCGCCGCGCGCATTCACGGCATCGACATCCTCGATGGCGCCTACAATGAGATCGCCAACGCCGATGGCTTCGCCGAGGAATGCCGGCAAGGCGTCGAGCTCGGCTTCGACGGCAAGACGCTGATCCATCCGTCGCAGATCGAGCCGTGCAACGCGGCGTTCTCGCCGTCATCCGAGGACGTCGCCTGGGCGCGCAAGATGATCGCCGCGTTCGACCTGCCCGAGAACAAGGCGAAGGGCGTCGTATCGATCGACGGGCGGATGGTTGAGCGCCTGCACGCCGACATGGCCCGGCGCACAGTGGCGATCGCGGAGGCGATCGGGGAGCACGCATAATTATCGGCTCAACCGTGAGTATTGCCTCTGCCCGTTGTCATTGCCGGGCTTGACCCGGCAATCCATGAGGCCGCGCCGCAGGCAAAGCAGTGCGTCCGTGCTTGCGGAATTTCATCGTGGATGGCCGGGACAAGCCCGGCCATGACGAGTCAGAGCGCCTCGCCCTTCAGCAGCTTCGGCACCTCGCCGGTGAAGCCCGCCGCTTCGCGGATGAACATGCGCTTCAGAGGCGGCATGCGTTCGACCAATCCCAGGCCGATATCGCGTGCGAGCCGCAACACATCGGACCGGTTGGAGAACAGCCGGTTGAGGCTGTCGGTCGCGACCCCCATCATGGCCGTGTCGAAACG
>DATCFB010000176.1:0-3115 GCA_036509755.1 Pseudolabrys sp.
GGCGCCAGCCAGCGCTCGTCCACCGAGTAGCGCGAGAAGCCGCCGCCGAGATGATCGTAGATGCCGCCCTCGCACATCCGCTCGAGGGAATGCTCGACCAGCTCGTAGAATTTCGCGTCGCCGGTGCGCAACCCCGCGCGCCAAAGCATTTCGAGGATTGCGGGCTGCGGAAATTTCGGCGCGCCGCGCAAGCCGCCATTGACCGAGTCGAACATGTTGCCGATCTGGCGCGCGGCGGCGTCGAGTTCCTTTTCGGCGATGACGACTTTGCCCTCGGGCCGGGCCTTCTGCGCCAGGCTCGACAGCAGCGCCGTGCGGTTCTGCGCGATCTTGTCCGGCTCGTCGCGGAAGAGGCGCGACAACTGGCGCAACACGTCGACGAAGGCCGGCCGGCCGAAGCGCGACTCCTTCGGAAAATACGTGCCGCCCCACACCGGCTCTCCGGCGGGCGTTAGAAACATCGTCAGCGGCCAGCCGCCCTGCTCGCCGAGCAGATGCAGCGCGTTCATGTAGATCTGGTCGATGTCGGGCCGCTCCTCGCGATCGACCTTGATGTTGACGAACAGCTCGTTCATCACCCGCGCGGTTGTCTCGTCCTCGAAACTCTCGTGCGCCATCACATGGCACCAGTGGCAGGCGGCGTAGCCGACCGACAACAGGATCGGCCGGTTCGAGCGCTTGGCCTCGGCGAGGGCTTCCGGCCCCCACTGCCACCAGTCGACCGGATTGTGCGCGTGCTGCAACAGATAAGGCGACGTCGCGCCGGCAAGACGGTTGGTGTGAGCGGCGGTCTGCGAAGTTTCCATCCGGCGAGCCTATCGAAATTGCGGCACAGGCGCAGCGCGCATGCCGAGGCAAACTCGCCGTCGTGGCCGTCGTTCCGGGCTGCTATGATCCCGCTGTCGCATCTGGACAAGGGGGCACTTATGCGGTTCGGCGGGATAATTGCATTGACGGCGCTCGCGTTCGCGGCAGCGATGCCGGCGCATGCGGACGAGACCGTCAGCATCGGCGGCTCGCAAGCCGTGCTGCTCAAGCCGGCCGCGCCGCACGCCAGCGTCATCCTGATGCCGGGTGGCGACGGCAATATCGTCGTGGGTCCCGGCGGCACCTTCGGCCGGCTCAAGGGCAATCAACTCGTGCGCACGCGCAACGCTTACAAGGCGCATGGTCTCGCCGTGCTGGTCGTCGATGCCGACGTGAACCTGAAGGCGGCGGTCGATTACATGCGGGCGATCAAAGGCCCGGTCACGGTGATCGGCACCAGCCGCGGCACGCTGCGCGCAGCCGAAGGCATCGCCGCCGGCGCGCATCCCGATGCGCTGGTGCTCACTTCGGGATTTCTCAGTGCCGACTCGGGCAGCGGCCAGAACGTCGCCGGCATTCTAGGCTCGCCGTCGCGGCTACCGCGCACGCTCGTCATTCATCACCGGCAGGATGGCTGCCGCTTCACGCAGCCCGCGGGCGTCGCGCCGTTCATCAAATGGTCGGCGGGCCGCGCGCGCGTCGTGTGGGTCGATGGCGGCGTCAGCGTCGGCAATCCGTGCCAGGCCAAGGCCTATCACGGCTTCAACGGGCTCGATGGCCGTGTCGTCGGCCTCGCCGCCGGTTTCCGCTGAGCAGTCTATTTCTTGGTATTGGCCGACAGCAACTCGGTGAGCACGAGGACGGGCCCGTCCATCTTGCGCTCGGCCCAATGCCTCAGGTCGGCGACGGTGAACTTGTCGAGGAAGGGATTGGCCTTGACGATCTGCTCGCGCTTGATCTTGCCGCTGGCGTCGGCTTGGGCCATCACCGCCGCGGCATTGGCCTCGTCCGGCGCCTTGAGCAGCGCCGCGGCGCCCGCCGGACCGGCGAAGTGCGCGAGATAGAGCGTGCCGGCGGTCACCGGCAGGCCGCGCCTCTTGAGCAGCGCGGCATTGCGCTCGGCAAAGCGCATGGCGATCTCGCGCGCCAACTCCGGTTTCTGGCGCAGCTCCAGAAGTTGCTCGCGTGTATGGTTCTTCGCCAGGTCGGGCCGGCTGGCGCGGATCAGTTCGAGCCAGGTGTCGTCGAGAAACTGCGCGGGGCCGGCGGCGCTCGAGCGCTTGTTCTTCGGATCGGCGGCGCCGTGCGATTCCGCAACGAGGATGCGCGTCACGACCGAGTCGACCGCGGCTTTGCCGGTGAGCGTCTCCGGTCCAGCGATGAGATGCAGGATATTGAGCGCGGCGATGATGCCGAGACCCAGCACTGCGAGTGCCGCCGCGGCGACGGCGATGTCGGTGCGCGGCGCCCGCCGGTCGATCGGGGCCGCGAGCGGCGAGGCGATGAACCGCGGCGGCGCGGCAGGCGCAATCGGGCTCGTCGCGACGCGCGCGAGCTGCACGAGCTGGCGGTCGACCTCCTCGAACATGCCAATCGTCGCCGTCTGCATGCTGCGCGCGTCCGTTATCGAAGACAGAAGTATCGCTCGCAGGCATGGCTTAAGCGTGGCCGCGGCGCGCAAGCCTGCGGCGATGGTTAAATGCACGATAACAAGTCGAGCAGTCGGGAACTTTTTAGCTCAGCGGAAGGATGGCGAACGCGCGCCAGCGCGGTCCTTTCGCGGAGCCGGGCAAGAGACTACGGCTATCGCCGAAGCGTCTCCGGGTGCGCTGCCGGCTCCGTCAGGCTATCATCTTCACCATGACGGAAATCCTCGACATGGCGGCGGTCGCCGCGCTGGTGGGCGATCCGGCGCGCGCCAACATCCTGTGCGCCTTGCTCGACGGCCGCGCCTATGCGGCGGGCGAGCTTGCTTACGCCGCGCACGTCTCGCCGCAGACGGCGAGCGGCCATCTGGGCAAGCTCGCCGATGCCAAGCTCGTGGCCTCCTCGCCGGCGGGCCGGCATCGCTATTACCGTCTCGCCGGCCCGCACGTGGCGGCGATGCTCGAGGGCATCATGGCGGTGGCGTCGGCTTCGCCGCCGCGCTGCAAGCCGCCGCGCATCCCCGACGACATGCGCATGGCACGCATGTGTTACGACCACCTCGCCGGCCGGCTCGGCGTCGGTCTCGCCGATACGCTACAGACGCGCGGCTTCGTCGAATTCGGCAATGACGGCGGCATCGTCACCGGCGCCGGCGAGATGT
>DATCFB010000177.1:0-4297 GCA_036509755.1 Pseudolabrys sp.
CACCTGCATGTGGCGTGCGCGGCGCCGCGCCTGCGTCATCTCGAATGGTTTCATGACCATGTTCGTATCGAACACATGCTGTTCGACGGCGCAGCCGTTCCGAAAGACGGCCGGATCGCGCCGGATTTGGCGCGTTCCGGGCATGGCCTCGTATTCAAGGAGAAGGATGCGGAGAGGTTTGCTGCTTGACCTCTCCGCTTCCGCTCAATGCGGCAGCAGTTCTGCCGCGAACTCCTTGATGGACTTGCGGATGATGCCAGCCTCGTTCGGGTCGCCCTGCCACAGGGTCGAGGTAAAGGCCTTGGCTTGTTTCAGCGTAATGTGCGGCGGCAACGGCGGGATGTCCGGATCGGTCTTGACCTCGAACACAACGGGTTTGCGCGAGGCGAGCGCCTCGTCCCAGCCGGCGGCGATCTTCTCCGGATCGTCGCAATAAATGCCCTTGAGGCCGACGAGCTCGGCGTAGCGCGCATAGGCGATGTTCGGCAGGTCCTGCGACGCTTCGAACTTCGGGTCGCCCGCCATCGCACGCATCTCCCAGGTCACCTGGTTGAGGTCCTGGTTGTTCAGCACGAGCACGATCAGCCGCGGGTCGGACCATCGCTCCCAGTATTTCGCAATGGTGATGAGGCCGTTCATGCCGTTCATCTGCATCGCGCCGTCACCGACCAGCGCGATCACCGGCCGGTCGGGATGCGCGAATTTAGCGCCGATGGCGTAAGGCACGCCCGGCCCCATCGTCGCGAGGCCGCCCGACAGCGAGGCCATCATGCCCCGGCGGATCTTCAGGTCGCGCGCGTACCAGTTGGCTGCGGAACCGGAGTCGCTGGTCAGGATGCAGCGGTCGGGAATCTTTGGCGACAGCTCCCAGAACACGCGCTGCGGATTGATCGGCTCGCCAGACTGATGGGCGATGGCGTCGAGCGTCTTCCACCATTCCTTGACGTTCTTCTCGATCGTCTCGCGCCAGGAGCGGTCCGTCTTGCGCTTGAGCAGCGGCATCAGCGCGCGCAGTGTCGTGGCGCTGTCGCCGACGAGGTTGACCTCCATCGGATAGCGGATGCTGAGCATCTTCGGGGCGATGTCGATCTGCACGCCGCGCGCCTGGCCCTCCTCGGGCAGGAATTCGGAATATGGAAAGCCGGAGCCGACCATCAGCAGCGTGTCGCAGTCGACCATCATGTCGTAGCTCGGCCGCGTGCCGAGCAGGCCGATCGACCCGGTGACGTAAGGCAGATCGTCGGGGACGGCCGCCTTGCCGAGCAATGCCTTGGCGATACCCGCGCCGAGCAAATCGGCAACCTCGATCACTTCGTCGGTCGCCTGCAACGCGCCGGCGCCCACGAGCATGGCGACCTTCTTACCCGCGTTGAGGGCGACGGCGGCACGGCGGAGGTCGGCATCGAACGGCATCACGCGCGGCGCGCTGTAGCCCAAGCCGGAATGAATCGTGCCATGGGCGCGAGGCGGCTTTTCAACCGCCGGCATCTCCTGGAGATCGTTCGGCATAATGATACAGGTGACCGCGCGTTCGGCGATGGCGATACGCACGGCGCGGTCGATGATGTGCCGTACCTGCGCCGGTTCGGTCGCCATCTCGACATAGTCGCCGGCGACGTCCTTGAATAACGTATGGAGGTCGACCTCCTGCTGGAATTGGCCGCCGAGCGCGGTGCGCGCCTGCTGGCCGACAATGGCCAAGACCGGCTGGTGATCGAGCCGCGCGTCGTAAAGCCCGTTCAGGAGATGGATCGCGCCCGGACCGGAGGTCGCGAGGCACACGCCGAGCTCGCCCGTGAACTTGGCGTGCGCGCAGGCCATGAACGCCGCCAACTCCTCATGCCGCGCCTGGATGAATTCGAACTTGTCGCCGGCGCGTGCGAGACCGCCCATCAAGCCAATAATGCCGTCTCCCGGATACCCGAAGATGCGGCGGATGCCCCATTCGGACATGCGTTTCCAGAAGAAATCGGAGACGTTCATGGCTTCACCTATCGGGGCACGGCGTGATTGCTGGGGCTTGCGGACGGAATGTCGCGGAGTCGAGGCGCTTGCCGCCTCATGACGGATAACAGGCCGGATATCACTCCGTTCCGCGGCCCGCCGCCAATGGAACTTTGTTAGCGCGCACCGACTTGATCGCCGGGGCGTTCACAATTCCTCGCGGGGGCGCAACGGCGATGGCGCAGATCTTCCGGCCCTACGCCGACACGGTCCTGCGCGTCGCGATGTTGGCGATCCTGATTGTGCCGGTGGCGGCGATCGCAGGCGCCTATGCCGTGATGTGGTCGCCTTACGTCACCGGGCAGAACGTCGTGATCCAACAGCCGGTCCCCTTCAGCCATCAGCATCACGTCGGCGGACTCGGTCTCGACTGCCGCTACTGTCACGCCTCGGTCGAGCACTCGGCGAACGCCTCCGTGCCGCCGACCCACACCTGCATGACTTGCCACTCGCAGCTTTACACAAACGCGCAGATGCTGGCGCCGGTGCGCAAGAGCCTGGCGAGCGGCACTCCGATCCGCTGGAATCGCGTGCACCGCCTGCCGGATTACGTCTATTTCGACCACTCAGTACACGTCGCCAACGGGGTCGGCTGCAAGACCTGCCACGGCCAGGTCGATGAGATGCCGTTGATGCAGCAGACGGCACCGCTGACCATGTCGTGGTGCCTGTCGTGTCATCGCGACCCGGCGCCGAACCTGCGGCCGCAGTCGGAAATCTTCAGCATGACGTGGCGGCCGCCACCGGACGCCGAGAAGTCAGGCCAAGCCCTGATGGCCGCCTATCACATCGATACCAAGCATCTGACCGACTGCACGGTGTGCCACCGATGAACGAGCGCCAGTCCATCCCGCTGCATGATACCGGCCGGCTCGAACTCGACCGGCGACGCGCGCTGACGCTGCTCGCCGGCGGCATGGCCTTCGCGCTCTCCTCCTGCGGCCCGCCGCATGAGGAGATTGTCCCCTACGTCACCATGCCGGAAGGCATGACTCCGGGCGTGCCGCTCCAGTTCGCCACCGCGGTCGCGCTCTCCGGCTATGCGCAGGGCGTGCTCGCCACGTCCTACGAAGGGCGGCCGACGCGGCTCGAAGGCAATCCACGCCATCCTTCGAGCCTCGGGGCGATCGACATCTTCGCGCAGGCCGAGATCATGTCGCTCTATTTCCCGGACCGCGCGCAAGCGGTCCGGCATGGCGACGATATTGCCGCGTGGAGCGTCTTCGAAGGCGCGCTCGAGGCGCAGCTCGTGAAGGAGAAGGCGCGTCACGGCTCCGGCCTGCGCATCGTCTCCGGGCGCATTACCTCGCCGACCCTGATCCGGCAGCTCAAGGCATTGGCCGATGTCTTTCCCGAAGCGCGCTGGCTCCGTTACGAGCCCATCGACGACGACGCGGCGCGGGCCGGGGCCGCGATGGCCTTCGGCGATCCGCTCACCGCGGTGCCGCATCTCGATCGCGCCAAGGTCGTGCTGACGCTCGACGCCGATCCGCTCGGACCCGGACCCCAGCAAGTGCGTAACGCCGCCGCGTTCGCAAAAGTGCGACAATCACAATTGCCGCCGGAGCAGTTTTTGCGTGTATACGCGATCGAATCGATGTGGAGGCTGACCGGCGCCAATGCCGACGAGCGGTTGGCGCTGGCGCCTGCGCTGATGCGCAATGCCGCGCTCCATGTCGCTCGTGCGCTCGGTGCGCAGGTCGAAATCGGATTCTTGCCCGACCGCGCGCAACATTTCATCGAGGCCGCGGCGAAGGACCTCCTGGCGAACAAAGGCCGCGCGCTCGTTCTCGCCGGAGACACGCAGCCGGCCGAGGTGCACGCACTCTGCCACTGGATCAATGCGCAACTCGCTGCGCCGGTCGAATACATCCAGCCCGTCGACATCAACGACAAGGGCCACACAAAATCGCTGCAGGAGTTGGCCGACGATCTCGATGCAGGGCGCGCCGAGACGCTCATCGTTCTGGACAGCAATCCCGTCTACGCCGCGCCTGGCGACATCAAGCTGGGAGCGTTGATCGAAAAGGCGCCATTCAGCGCCCATCTCGGCCTCGGCGATAATGAGACCGCGCAGCGCTGTCAGTGGCGGTTGCCGATGTCGCACTCACTCGAGGCGTGGGGCGACCTGCGCGCCATCGACGGCACTGCCAGCATCGTACAGCCACTGATCCGGCCGCTCTATGATACGCGCACCGCGCATCACTTGATCGGCCTCCTCACGGGCGATTTGTCCGCCGACCCTTACCGGCTGGTGCGCGAGACCTGGCAGACACATGCGGGCGATTTCGAA